>PMBM01000140.1 GCA_003153855.1 Propionibacteriaceae bacterium | reverse complement strand
GCGTGGCGCTTGGTCGACGCGATCGCGATGTCGCGGGTCACCTGGAGCGCCAGCTCACGGGTCGGGCACATGACCAGTGCCTGCGGCTTGCCGGGAGCCTCGAGCTCCTCGTACTCCGGCTGACCCGGTACGGCGATCCGCTGCAGCAGTGAGATGCCGAACGCCAGGGTCTTGCCGGTGCCCGTACGGGCCTGGCCGATCATGTCGGTGCCCTGGATCGCGATCGGGATCGAGAGGGCCTGGATGGGGAACGGGTGGGTGATGCCGATCTCGGCGAGCGCCTCGACGATGTCCGGCATCACGCCGAGCTCCTCGAAGGTGACCCGGGGGTCGGCCTCGGCGACGGGCTCGTGGACGAAGTTCTCTGGGGCGCTGCTGGGGCTCATGGTCGAGCCGGTCTCGATGGTCAGTGTGGTGCCTCACGAAGGGCCGGCCCTCACAGGCCGGAAAACGGGCCTCGCTGCACCGCGCCGGTCGGGTGACCGGGGTGTTCAGCGACGAGCGCCGGTTCCGGCGCCGTACACAGTCTACCGGACGCATCCCGCGAACCGATTCACGGCGAGTCGCCGAGCTACGCGCGATCAAGAAGCCATCACGTCGGCGGTGTGACGGGGTTGTGGTCGGTATGGAGACGGTCGCACGCGCCCGGAGACGTCGAAACGGGAGTTGTGGTCGTTCTGAGGCGGAAACAGGCTCTCAGAACGACCACAAGTCCCGTCAAAGCGAAATGAGCCGTCGCGACCCCAGCCAGAACGACATCAACGTCCGGTGAAGCGGGACGCGTCTAGATGGCGCCGAAGCCCACGGCGCGGACGTGCTCGGCGCCGAGGTCGATATAGGCGATGCCGGACGCCGGGATGAGGACCTTGCGGCCCTTGTCGTCGACCAGGGTGAGGAACCCGCCGGAGGCGATGGCCTCGGTGAGCGCCGCTTGGATCTCTTCGGGGGTGCTCTCCGACTCCACGGCGACCTCGCGGTTGACGTGCGTAATCCCGACCTTGATCTCCACAGCTGTCCTCCTCGTCGGGCGGCTGGCATGCCTTGCCCCGGCTGCCAGAGTGCCACACCCGTCACCCAGGACTCGCCTCTGTTCGCCACGGGCCGAAGGACCGAGGCGCCAGGCAGTCAGCTGAGCGAGTCGACCTCGTCCTTCGACGCCTTGCGGACGACGATGCGCGTCCATGCGCCGACGTAGATGCGGTCGTCCGGCCCGAGCTCGTAGCGACCCTGGATGGGTGACGTGGGCAGAGGCCCGGAGGCCGGACCGACGAACGTGCCGTTCGCGGAGCCGAGGTCCTCCACGTACCAGCGGGTGCCGTCCGTGGACAGGCGAGCCTGTCGGCGGCTCACGCCCGAGTCCACGCCGCAGTCCACCTCGGGGTGGATGTTTCGGCTCGTGGACGCGCGGCCGATGAGGTTGTCGACGCTGAGCACCACCGTCGCGGGGAGGGCGACAGACGGCATGGGCTCGTCGGTCTCCTGCACCTCGTACCAGTCGGGGTCGATCCAGATCTCCGCCACGTACGACTCGCGGCGCGGGGCCGGCCGACCACGCGTCGGCTGTTCGTCGTCCAGGGGCGCCGTGGCCACGAGGAGCGCCTGATCGGGCGTGGCGGGCGCCGTCTCCGGAGGCGTCAGAGCCTGTACGGGCTCGGCCGCGGCAGGCGCGCTCGGCTCGGGCACCGCGACCGGCTCGCTCACCGCTGCGACGGGCTCGCTCACCGGCACGGCAGGGGCCGCGGGGAGCTCGTCGATGTCGAGCGGGCTCGCCACGGCAACGGGCGTTGCCGAGGAGACGCCCTGGTAGGACGGCGTCGCCGATTCGACCGGTGTAGTCACAGGCGCCGCGTCCACGAGCGCCGAGGCGCGACGAAGCCCGAGCATGCCGGCCACGTCGGAGCGCGGGAGCGTACCCGTCGTGTAGTCGTAGCCGCACGCCTCGCAGAACAGCGCGTCGGCCGGGTTGGATGCGCCGCAGTTGGGGCACTTCTGGGTGGTCGACGGTACGGCCCGGGGCGCCGGGCCGACCGCAGGAGCGGGATGTACGGGAGCTCCGCAGGTGTCGCAGTAGTCGTCGGTGGTCGAGCGGTGACCGTTCTCGCAGATACCGGCCATCAGCNNGTGCCGGCGTCCTCGACGTCGACCACCTTGCGCAGCTTCGAGGTGGCTTCCTCGTTGCCGGTCTGCGCGGCGAGCTGGATCGCACGACCGAGCTTGGTCGTCGCCGTGCGGTCGTCGCCGGCGGCCTTGGCTGCCAGGCCCTCCTGGATCGCCGCGGCGAGCTCGGTCTGCCCGGTGTAGTGGGCGACCTCGGGGCTGATCCGTGCGGTCAGGGAGGCGTCGTTCGACCAGCGGGCCTTCACGAGGCCCTGGGTGACGACGGTCGGCCCGAGGCTCAGCTGGACGCGGGCGGCGAGCTGCTCCTGCCCGACAGCCTTCGCGGGAAGCCGTACGGAGAGGTGGTAGTCGCGGGACTCGTCGCCCCAGGAACCCGTGGGGTACGACTGGGTCAGAGGGTTGATCGGTGCCCCGCGGCCCGTCAGGTCCTCGACGGTGGGGGACACCTGACGTACGAACAGGACCTGCGCACCCTGCGGCACCCAGACCCGCAGCTGGGCGTCGGCGACACCGCGGCCCATCGCCTTGTGCATGAGGTCGCCGAACACCGCGGGCATGTCTATGCCCGACGGGATGATGTCGACCGACCCGAGCAGCGCCTGGGCGATCTTGCGGATCTCCTCGACCTTCCAGTCCACGCCGACTCCGCGGCAGTCCGCCTGGAACTGGCCGAGACAGTTGCGGATCGCCGCATCGAGCTGCTGCGGGGTCTCGTTGTGGTTCTCGCCGTCGGTGAGCAGGATCGCGTGCTTCTGCGACAGCGGCCCCACCGAGTCGAACAGGGCGCGGGCGAGGTTCAGCCAGGCGCCGATCGCCGTGCCGCCGTCGGACCGGAAGAAGCTGATCGCGTCCTTGGCCTGGCGCCGGGTCTGCGGGTTCATCTGCACCATGCCGGGGCCGGTCTGCACCATCGGGTACGCGAGGTACGCCTTGTGGTTGCCGGCGATGATCGCGAAGAACGTGCCGTCGAGGATCGCGTCGACGGCGACCATGGCGGCCTGCTTCGCGGCCCGCATGTTGGTCTCGCCCATCGACCCGGAGGTGTCGACGATGATGACCTCGCCGGCAGCGCCGGACCCGGTCTGCCCCGCCGCGCCCGCGCCGACGCAGTCGATCGTCACGATCGCGTTGACATCGGTGCCGCCGTCGGGAAGGAACTCGTTCTGATAGACGGTCGACGTGAACTGGGCCATGGTGTCGATTCTCTCGCAGGGCACAAAGACGGAGCAACGAGGCTCGTGCACATCAGACGGTACCGGTTCGGGGGATCGATCTGGCCGGTCACCAAGTGTCGCTGAGAAAACGATGGCCCAAAGTCTCGATCAGTGCATGGGATTGGGGCGCCCCCAGGTTGCGGTGCCACTAGAGGGGAAGGATCATGTACGGGTGCTCGATCATGCTGCGCGGGAGGTAGTCCAGCCGGCTGGGATCGAGGTCACGCGGCAGGCCACCGAAATCCTGACTCAAGCTCAGAATCTCGCCGATCAGCTGCGGGCCGAAGCCCAGGCCGACACGGAAGCGATGCGTGCGGAGCTTGCCCGAAATCGGGACATCAACGACACCCTGGTACGTACGGCGGCTGAGAAGCAGGCCCAGGCCGAGGCGGCGGCGACGGCTGCGACCGCGCGACTGGACGAGGCGCGACGCGACGCGGTCACCCTTCTCGAGGACGCGTCGGCGCAGGCCAGCCTGATCACCCGTACGGCTGAGCGCACCTCGGCGGAGGTAGTCGCCCTGGCACGTTCCGAGGCCGAGCGCATCCTCACCGACGCGAAGAACACCTCCGACGGGCTCCACGAGAACGCGGCCCGCGCCGTGGAAGAGGTCAAGGACCGCCTCGCCACGTTCGCCGCAGGAGTCGATGCCGACCTCAAGGCGAAGACCGAGGCCTGGGAGGCCGAGGAGGCACGGCGACGACGGGACCTCGACGAGCACGTCGTCCGTACCCATGCCCAGACCGAGGCCACGGTCGCTCAGCGTTTGAGCGAGCATGAGACGCACATCGCGACGACGAGGGCGCAGCTCGCCGACGAGCGGAAGCAGTGGGAGGAGGAGCTCGCGAAGCTCCAGGCCGCTGCTCAGGCCGAGCACGACGACCTCCTCGCCAAGGCCCACAGCGCGGCCGAGGAGCAGCTGGCGTCAGCGGCAGCCCACATGGAGTGGACCCAGCAGGCGATGGCCGAGCTCAAGGCGACCGCGCAGGCCGAGACCGAGGCCGTCGCCAAGCAGCACCACCAGCAGCTCACCGACCACGTACGGACGGTGCGCGAGCACACGCAGATGCTGCTCACGTCTGCGGACCATCGCGGTCGGGCCGTCGTGTCCGAGGCCCAGGCGACTGCCGAGGACGTACAGGCTCGCGCCCACGCGCTGCTGGACGCCGCCGAGAAGGACGCTGTACAGACGCGCCAGCGCGCCGAGGAGGAGGCGCAGCGGCTGCTGGAGACCGCACGCTCCGAGGCGCAGGCCCAGGAGGAGCGCGCCAAGCGCCGCCTGGCTGACGCCGAGTCGGGCGCCAAGCTCATCCGGGAACGGGCCGCCGCAGACCTCGAGGCGCTCCAGCGAGAGACGTACGAGTCCGTCCGCGCGACGCGGGAAGAGGCGATCGCGATGCTCGCCAAGGCGAGGATCGACGCCGACCAGGCTCGTACGGAGGCGCGCGCACAGCTCGACAAGGCGCGCGCAGAAGTCGCCACGCTTGCGCGGCGTCGCGACGACATCAACGAACAACTAGGCCACCTCTCCGGCGTCATCGAGGCGCTCGCCGTCCCTGACGAACCCGGAACCCGCACGACGACAGCAAGTCAGTACTCCATGGAAGAGGAATGATGTCCCAGGTGAACCCCGCTTTCCGCACGGTCATGCGCGGCTACGAGCCCAATGAGGTCGACAAGGCGCTGGGCGACCTGCGCAAGGCGCTCGATCAGGCTCGGTCCGAGGCCGCCACCCATGGCGTCAACGTGACGAAGCTCCAGACCCAGGTGGCCGCTCTCGAGGAGGGCCTCAACGCCGAGAAGGGGCGCTCCGCGCTCCTCGCGTCCGAGCAGGCGCAGGCTGCGCAGCCGACGTTCTCCGACTTCGGCACTCGGGTCGGCAAGATCCTCTCGCTCGCCAACGACGAGGCCAAAGACCTCGTCAACAAGGCGAAGGCCGAGGCGGACTCGCTGACGAAGGACTCGACGGCCGCCGCCGAGCAGGCGCGGACCTCCGCCGACCGCTACGCCGCCGAGACTCGGAACAAGGCCGACGCCGACGCCGCCAAGATCGTCGAGGCTGCCCGCGCACAGGCCGACGAGATCCTCGACAACGCCGACCGCGAGGCGACCACCCGTCGCGAAGAGGCCGAGGCCGTGTACGAGCATCAGCGCGCCCGCGCCGCAGCTGCGGCTGCCGACTTCGAGAAGACGCTGGCCGATCGCCGGGACAAGTCCGCCGCCGAGTTCACGGTCGCCATGCAGGCCCACGAGAACGCGATGAACATCGCACGGGAGCGCCAGACGGCCAGCGAGGCGGAGGCCGAGCGCACGCTCGCCGAGGCACGCGCTCAGGCCGATGCGCACCTCAAGGCCGCGCACGAGGAGGCCGCGCAGCACGTCACCAGCGCCAAGGCGAACGCGGAGAAGGTACGCCGCGAGACCGAGCGCGAGCTGCAGGCCGCCACGTCGCGTCGCGACTCGATCACCGCTCAGCTCACGAACGTACGGCAGATGCTCGCCACGCTGGGCGGCTCGTCGATCGGGAACCCGTTCGCCGAGCCCGAGGTCGCGGCCGCGCTGACCGGGACGGTTCCTGCTGAGCCGGTCGAGGACGTCGCCGAGGCTCCCGAGGAGGGCGAGGACGACGCCGACGAGGACGAGTACGACGACGAGGACGAGTACGACGAGGACGACGAAGAGGAGTACGAGGACGACGAGGCAGAAGATGCCGAAGTCGAGGAGCCCACGGCCGAGGCCGCGAAGAACGTGCACGCATGAGGTTCCGTTACCTCGGTGACTCCGGCCTCAAGGTCTCGGAGATCTGCTACGGCAACTGGCTGACCCACGGGTCGCAGGTCGAGAACGACACGGCGACCCTGTGCGTACGGGCAGCGCTGGACGCGGGCATCACGACGTTCGACACGGCCGACGCGTACGCGAACACCGTCGCCGAGTCCGTACTCGGCGACGCTCTGGCGGGGGAGCGGCGCGAGTCGCTCGAGATCTTCACCAAGGTGTACTGGCCGACAGGCCCCAAGGGTCCCAACGACTCCGGACTGTCGCGCAAGCACATCATGGAGTCGATCAACGGCTCCCTGAAGCGCCTCGGCACCGACTACGTCGACCTGTACCAGGCGCACCGGTACGACACCGAGACGCCGCTCGAGGAGACGATGCAGGCGTTCGCCGATGTCGTACGGGCCGGCAAGGCTCTGTACATCGGCGTCAGCGAGTGGAGCGCCGACCAGCTCCGCGACGGCCACGCCCTGGCGAAGCAGCTCGGCTTCCAGCTGATCTCGAACCAGCCCCAGTACTCGATGCTGTGGCGCGTCATCGAGGCCGAGGTCGTGCCGACGAGCAAGGAGCTGGGGATCTCCCAGATCGTCTGGTCTCCGGTGGCTCAGGGCGTGCTGACGGGCAAGTACGTGCCCGGGGCTGCTCTGCCCGAGGGGTCGCGCGCGACCGACGACAAGGGCGGCGCGCAGATGATCTCGCGCTTCATGAACTCTCAGGTGCTGGGACGAGTGCAGCTGCTCAAGCCGATCGCGAACGCGCTCGGTCTGAGCATGGCTCAGCTGGCCGTCGCCTGGGTGCTCCAGAACGAGAACCTCGCCTGCGCGATCATCGGCGCGTCACGTCCGGAGCAGGTCGCGGAGAACGTGGCCGCGTCCGGTGTCGTCATCTCGCCGGAGGCGATGGCGAGGATCGACGAGGCCCTGGGCGACGTCGTCGTCCGCGACCCGGGCATGACCAAGGCGAACTCGCCGAAGGTACGTCCGGTCTGACCTGAACCACGGAGTGGCGAGATCCCACCGTCCCTGGCCCAGAGACGGTGGGATCCTCGCCACTCGTTGTCTATCCAGCTCGCGGCAGTCGGGTGTCGGTTTCCCAAGGGACGTGCCCAAACCTGCACTCCCCACACCAAATCTGGTGTGGGGAGTGCAGGTTTCACGACATCCCTTGTTAAACCTGCAACGCCCCTTGGGGATTCTCGCGCCGGTGGGCGTGTCCAGCACGGACTCGGCGAGGAGTCAGGAAGTGCTCGGCTGGAGTCCCACCGGCGGCGTGTCCTGACCTCTCGACGACTCGGGTGCGGCCGCACCGGCGGGTCCTGGCGGGACCTCCGCAATGGTCGCGTCCGCCGGATCCGGCTCGGTTGCCGACGTCGGTGTGGCGACCGCCGCAGTCGGAAGGTCCCCCAAGCGCGCGAGCGTGACCGTGATGTTGTCCTTGCCGCCCTGGGAGTTCGCCCAGGCGGTCATGTGCTCGCAGAGGTCGGTCAGTGTGGCCGGGGAGGCCGCGAGGCCGGCGTCGAGCAGCGTACGGATCTCTGCTGGGGTGGACGCGTAGTTCCACAGCCCGTCCGTACAGACCACGAGCCAGCCGTCGCCGACCTCGAGCTTGCCTGTACGCGGGGTGATGTCGGGGGCGTCGCGACCGAGCCACTTCGTGATCGCGTGGGCACCGGGGCCGTTCTCGGCGACGTCCCGGGGGACACCCATCTCGATCCTGGCCTCGGCCATGGAGTCGTCGCGCGTGAGGAGTACAGCATCGCCGGCATCCGGCAGCCAGTACGCCCTGGAGTCGCCCAGGTTGGCGTAGGACAGATGGCCCTTCGACAGCACCGCCACCACGAAGGTCGCCGATGCGGCGTTCTCGCTGGCGGGGTCCGTCGTCCGTACGACGGCCTCGTTGGCGGCCACCGCGGCGTCGGGGAGCCGAGGTGGTGTGCCGGCGGCAGGCACCGGGTCGGCCCACAGCAGGTCGCGCGCGGCCTCGGCAGCGGCCAGGGACGCGACGTCGGAGTCGATCGAGCTGGACACGCCGTCGCAGACGACCAGTACGGCTCGCTCGCCCGGTTCCTGGCTCGCCGCCAACGCGAGCGCGTCCTCGTTGCGTGTGTGCTTGAGGCCGCGGTCGCAGACGCCGGCCACCCAAGGAGCCGGCTCCTCGCGGTAGTGGTCACGCTCGCTGGCCGCCTTGAAGCCGCACACCGTGCAGTACGCGTCGGAGTCGACCGCGCCGCCGCACTGTACGCACGGGCGTGGGGGAGCCATGACGGCATCCGGGTCGAGGCTTCGCAGGGTCGCTGCCGCCTCGGCCGACGCGGGCCGCGCCGCACCGCACTGGGCGCAGTACTGGCTCGTACCGGGCGTGTACGCATCGGGGAACTCAGCACCGCACGCGGGGCACTTCTCGACCGGGGCGGGGGACCACTCAACGCCCGGCGGCTCGTAGTGCAGCGACGGGTCCGGCGACGACACTCCGGGCGCAGCCGCTCCCGCGTTCGGGCGCCATTCGACGCCCGGCCCGGTGGTGTCGTCGTCGCCCTTCCGGTTGCGAAGCCACTTCTCGAGCCCGTCGGGGAGCAGGCTCTGCCAGCCCTTGTCGGCGTCGTTCACAGCAGGCTCCACTTCCTCGTTCGGTTCGCCTTCTCGACCAGCTGCACCCGTACAGGCGACTCGGGTTCCAGGACGGCCAGTCGCCGGTAGGCGAACTCCAGCCGCTCCCGCAGCGCCACGGGCGTGGCCGGCACCGTGCCCAGCGTGGTGGTCGCCTGCGCGCCGTGCGTCGCCACGACATCGAGCGCGCGCTCGTAGATGTCGACGTCGATCCTGGCTTGCGTGAGCGCGTCCAGGCGAGCGTTGTGGGTCGCGGTCATCGCGCGCTGCAGGTCCGGGAGCCCGGAGCCGAAGCCCAGCAGGTGCTCGGCCTCGAGGCGGCGCGACTCGAGGTAGCCGCGGCTCGTCGGCGGCACCATGTCGAGCGCATCGAGCGTGCCCTGCAGGTCGTGGCGCTTCGCACGGAGCCTGGCCAGTCCGAACGCCGCCGGCGTGACGTAGTTCGCGTCGGTGGACGCGCAGATGAGGTAGAGGTTCTCGGCGATCGCCGGTTCCCCGCCCTCCTCGCACGCGACCGCGAGGGCGATCTTCGGCGCCAGCTCCCCGGGCACCTGCCCGTACACGGCGTTGAACGCCGACTGCGCGTTGCGCCAGTCGCCCAGCTTCATCGCGAGGACGCCCGAGATCCAGACGGCACGCCACTCCCACGGGTCGGCCGCGAGCAGCTCGTTCACGTACTGCCGTACGAGCCGCTGGTTGTCCATCTCCAGGGCCGCCTCGGCCTTCGCGAGCAGCACCTCGGCGGTGGCCTGCGGCGCCGAGTCGAGGGCCGTCAGCCGTTGGGCGGGGTCGGTGTAGTTGATCGCGCTGAGCCACGCGTACTGGGGGTCGGTCGTGTCGGGCTTCAGCTTCGGCAGCTGCGTCCAGTCGAACGTGTCGCCCGTCACCGACGGGGGCTCGAACAGCAACGACGTGGCCGAGGTCTGCGCGATGCCGGCGTGCATCGAGCCGACAACCTCGCGCAGCACGCCGAGCAGCTGTACGCGCAGCTCGTCCGCGGAGACGAAGCGATCCGCCGGGTCGGCGGCGCAGCACTTGAGCAGCAGCCGGAACAGCGAGTCGTACTCGGCGAACAGCGGCATCTCGTCGACCGGCGGCAGCGTGAACTCGTACGTGGTCTGGTAGCCGCGGAACTCCGCGCAGAGCACGAGCAGGGTGCGCCCGATCGTGTAGATGTCGCTCGCCACGGACGGCCCGATCGACGCGACCTCGGGTGCCTGGTAGCCCGCCGTGCCGAAGATGGACGAGTCGTCGTCGTCCATGCGACGTACGCCGCCGAGGTCGATCAGCTTGATCGAGTCGCCGATCTGCAGCAGGTTGTCAGGCTTGAAGTCGCAGTACAGCAGGTGCTGGTCGTGGAGGTAGCTGAAGGCCGGGAGCGCCTCGTGGATGTACGCGAGTGCCCAGTCGACGGGCAGTGCGTCGTACATGCCGCTGTTCGACGCGAGGCGCTGCTTGAGCAGCTCCTTGAGCGACCGGCCACCCACGTACTCCATGACGATGTATCCACCGCCGTCGTGTTCGACGAAGTTGTAGATCTCGACGATCAGCGGGTTCTCGACCTGGGCCAGGAACTGCTGCTCGGCGATCGCCGAGGCCAGCGCGTCGGCGTCGCCCACGTTGAGCAGGCCCTTGAGCACGACCCAGCGGTCGGAGACGTTCTTGTCGCGCGCGAGGTAGATCCAGCCCATGCCGCCGTGGGCGAGGGCGCCCTGCACCTCGTACTGTCCGGCCACGAGATCGCCGGACTTGAGCTTGGGAGTGAAGGAGTACGGCTTCTGGCACTTGGGGCAGAAGCCCTCGAGACGGCCGCCGTCGTCGTCGTGCGACTGGCCGACGGGCGAGCCGCAGTGCGGACAGATCCTCTTGTCCTCGGGGATCGTCGGGTCCTTCATGACCGCGGTCTCAGGGTCGACGTACGGAGCGGGCGGTACGGAGGTGAGGCCGGCGCCCAGTCGCGCCGCGCGCAGCCTCTTGGCCGTGTCTCGGATCCGTTTCGTCGAGCGGCTCGCGGCGGCGCCGGCTCGGGCGGAACCGAGAGCGGTCGAGCTCAGCAGGCTCGAGGCGCGCGTGACCGAGGTATGCCCGGTGCTGGGGGAGCGCGGAGCGCTCGACGCCTCAGTGGCGCCTGCCGGCGACCCGCACACGTCGCAGTAGCCGTCGATGATGCTCCCGGGACATCCGGGCATGCGACAGCGGCCCGTCGGGACCTTGGCCGGCGGGGCCTGGGGGATGCCGGTGCTCGGTACGGGGGCGACGGGCAGAGGGCGTGGGGATGGGCCGGGGCCCATCGGAATCCCTTGTGGCGTCACGGATGCGGCGGCGGCCGAGTGCGCGCCGCCCGGCGAGGGCATGCCGCACACGTCGCAGTAGCCGTCGACGATCGAACCGGTGCACCCCGGCTGGAGACATCTCACGACTGACCTCCTTGTTCTGACGCGGTCAACATCCGTACGGCCCCGGCGTAGGCGTCGATCAGAGATGCGACGACCTGCGTGGGTGCGGGTCGTCGAGCCAGGAACGACTCGATCACCGTGCCCAGCGCAGCCACGTCCGCATCGCTGGCGACACCCGCCCGCTGTGCGGTGCTGACCTCTTGGGTGAGCCGGTTCGCGAGAGCCGTGCGTTCGTCCAGCGCTGTGGAGTACGCGTCCTGGACCACCTGCATCGCTCTGCTCACCGCCCCGAGCTTTCCAAGGTACCCGTCGAGCAGAGAGGCACTGCTCGGTACGGGGCCGAGTGCGTCCACGTTGGGTACGGCGTACTTCGGCGCCGGTGTCACGGACGCGACGGCCTGCGCCACGAGGTCGCTGAGCGCCTTCTCCCGCAGCTCAAGCGCCTCGCGCAGCTCACGCGCACGGGCCAGCTTGTCCTGCGCCTGGCGCCGCTTCGTGTTCCCGACGATGAGGTCGCGCTCCATGGTGGCTGCGCGGATCTCGAGCGGGCCGAGCAGGCCACCGATGTCGCCGCCCCGGTCCGCCTTCTGCCCGAGGTCCTCGGTGCGCGCCGAGATGTCCTCGACCTGTGCCAGGACGGCTGGCTGCGTAGCGGGTGGTTCGAGCTTGGCCTGGTCGCGAAGCCGTTCCACCTGCGCCCGAAGGTCGCGCAACCTCCCGGCCAGCTGGTCGGACTGCGGGTTGCGGTTGAGCCGGCTGCGGAGCTGCCCCGCCATCGCGTCGCTCAGCCGGCACGCCTCGGGCAGCGAGACGGACAGCCCGCTGATCGCGGCGGAGCTGGGCGTCGGCGAGCCCGAGTCGGGGAGCGTGTCGTCGAGGTGGCCCCAGATGAGCGCGGAGAGCCGTAGCTGCTCGGTCGGACCGACGCGTCCGGAGTCCCATGTGGCCAGCAACAGGTCGTACCGGTTCTTGATCGCCTGCCAGACCGACAGCGACAGCATCATGTCGTTGGTGAGCTGGGCACGGTCCGGCGAGTCCAGGATCGTGGCGTCGAGCGCGTCGAGCTCGGCGCGACGCCCCGTGATCCACCCGCCGAGCAGGCCGAGGTAGGTCATCGCGGCCTGGACGTCGACCGGGGTGCCGATCTTTCCGGGCGCGTTGGGTGCGGTGTCCATGCGCGTCCCTTCAGACGTACTCGGCCAGGCGGCGGCTGAGGCCCCAGACCGCTGAGAAGAGGGCCAGCACCGCGGCGACGGATGCGGCGATCCCGAGGGGTAGCTGCGTGCGCTGGGCGGTGGTCAGCGTCGTCGTGGCCACGGACGCGTCCGTACCGGCCAGTCCCTTGGCCGATGTCGAGAACGCAACGAGCGGGGTCAGCGTCGTCGTACGTCCCTGGGTCTTGGCGTTCTCAGCCGTGGGCGTCACGGAGGCGCGGGCGGTCGTGTACGCGGTCCACAACGACGTCTGGTAGCTCTTCTCGCCCACGTCAGGCAACGAGGCGAGCATCGCCGTCATCGAGGTGTTGAGCGTGGTCCACGATGCAGTCCCGAGGGCGGGCTGCAGCAACGTACGGTCCTCGGCGGCCTTGGTCTGCTCGGCCGTGGTCTGGGTGTCCACGTTGATCCGTGCCGAGGCGAGCGATGTCGTCGTCACGGCGGTCATCGAGTCCTGGACGACCGCGTTCGCCTGAGCGGCGAGGGCTGCCGCCCCGAGGACGAGCAGCAGGCCGGCGCTGAGCCCGATGTTGAGGACACGAT
Source organism: Propionibacteriaceae bacterium (assembly GCA_003153855.1). Taxonomy (GTDB): domain Bacteria; phylum Actinomycetota; class Actinomycetes; order Propionibacteriales; family Propionibacteriaceae; genus Fen-668. The sequence continues at coordinate 3,420 of PMBM01000140.1, read as the reverse complement.
GCGTACGGCGGGCGACCAGGAACGAGCTCAGGACGAGACTCGCGACGGCGATCCACCCGGCAGCCACCGCCCAGGGGCCGATGTGCCAGCTAGGACCCGTACCGACGCGGCTGTCGCTCTCCTGGGCGAGGGTAGCCAGGGTCTGCAGCGGGGCATCGAGCTTGGTCCCGGCTGACACGAACTGAGAAGGGCCCGCGGCGGACCCGGTGCCGGCGAGCGTCCACGCGGCGTCCACCGACCGCCGGTAGTCGCTGATCTGCGTCTGTACGGTCGCGAGCTCGTCGGCGTCGTCAGGGTGGTCCGCCGCCGCCTTGAGCAGCATCCCGGAGACCTGGTCGATCGTCGACTGGTAGTCGGTCCACTCGCCGTTCGCGGATGCGGTCGCCGGAGCGAGGAACGCCACGGACGCCTTCCGGTCGGCCTCGGCGAGCGTGGCGCGTGCGCCGCGCAGCTGCTGGCCGAGGGAGATGTCGGCGGCCGACGAGCCGAGGGCCATCTCCGGTGCCGCTGTCGCGAACAGCGTCAGCCCTGCGAAGAGCAGCAGGACGATGACGAGTGCGTTGCGCAGCCCACGGATGAGCCGGGGGGTCGGAGTGTTGTGTACGAGGACGGGAGCGGTCGACCCCGTACGCGTCGGCACCACCGTCGTACTCGTGGGAGGAGCGGTCGGCGCCTGTGGGGCTGTGGTCGTCCCGGTCGGGGTGGTGCTCACGCGCTCTCCTCGGGAGCCGGCGCCGTGGGTTCAGGTCGTGGCCACGCCGAGGCGGGCCCCACAGCGCCAGGGACGGTCTCATCGGTCGCCTCTGGCTCGTCGGCAGCCGGATCCGCGGGCGCGGGAGTCGTCACCGCGCCCGGCCAGTCGACGGGAGCCTGGGCCTGCTCGGCCGCGAGGTCCTCCGGCTGGAGCTTCCGCAGCTGCTCGAGCGTCGGCTCGGAGATGTCGCGCAGCCGCCAGGCCTGATGGCCGATGGCCGCCTCGAAAACGTTGCGGGCGAACCGGCCGTTGCCGAACGTCTCGTCGCGCGCCTGCCGCGCGAGCTGCACCTTGAACGCCGTGATCACGTCGTCGTCGATGTCGTAGTCGGCCTTGCTCGCCATGCCGCTGAAGATGCCGATCAGCTCGTCGTCGGTGTAGTCGTCGAACTCGATGGTCGTACGGAACCGGCTGTTCAGCCCGGGGTTCTCGTCGATGAACTTCGTCATGGGGCGCGGGTAGCCCGCGACGATGACGACGAGGTCCTGACGGTTGTCCTCCATCTCCTTCACGAGGGTGTTGATGGCCTCCTCGCCGTACTGGTCGCCGGCGAGCGAATAGGCCTCGTCGATGAACAGGACGCCGCCCTTGGCCTTGGCGCACACCTCGGTGGTCTTGATCGCGGTCTGCCCGAGGTAGCCGGCGACAAGCTCCGAGCGGTCGACCTCGACGAGCTGGCCCTTGGACAACAGGCCGAGCGCGCGGTAGATGCCGGCGACGAGCCGCGCCACCGTCGTCTTTCCGGTTCCGGGGTTGCCGACGAAGATCAGGTGGCGCGTGATCGTCGGGTCGATGAGTCCCGCCTTGGCACGGAGCCCCTGGACGCGCAGGATCGCCGACTGCTTGTGGATCTCGTCCTTGACCCTCTGGAGACCGACCAGGCCGTCGAGCTCGGCGAGGAGCTCCTCGAGCGACTTCGCCGGTACCTCCGGCTCGGGTTCCTTGGCCGGGGCGCTCGGGTCGGCCTGCGTCTCGGTGGGCGCTGACGCCGCCGCGGGATCGCCCGGAGCAGCCGGCGCGCCCGGCGTGACCGGGGCCGCCGGTGTCGTCGGTACGGAGCGGTAGCTCTGCAGATCCGGGAAGGCGCCCGGCGCGTGCGGGTCGATGCCGGAGAGGTCGAACGGGTTGGTGGCCAGGGGTGTCAGGTCGCCCTGCGGCTGCATGCCGGCCTGGCGCATTCGCTCCTGCGAGGTGCGCAGCTGGTCGAAGACGCCGGAGAGGATGCCCGGCGCCCGTTTGGCGAAGTCGCCCATCTGGTCGGCCGCCTCGCGGCTGCGCCCCGCCATGTGCTCGATGAACGTCTCGCCGGTCGGGTCCGCGGTCGGGGTGGCGCTCGGGCTGGCGGGTGAGCTCTGTACGGGGACGGCCGGAGCTGAGGGCGTACTCCTCGGCGGTCCTCCGGGGAGCCCGTCGAAGGCGCCGGGGGTCGACCCGGGCGGGACCTTGAAGGGGCTGCCCTGGTAGATCGCCGAGCGCTGGGCCGCGGTGGCCGCGGCTGCCGAGCCCGCGACCTGCGGGTGCGGCTCGCCGAGGAGACAGGCTGCGGCGGCGACGGCGCCGAGGGCGTCTGCGTACGCCGCGGCGTGCTTCGGGTCACCAGAACCCAGAGCCGACATCAGAACAGTGGGTCCGGAGCGGTACCGGCGGCCCTTCGAGGCGGCCTCGAAGAAGGCCTGCGCACCACCGGTCTCGCCGGTCTCGTCGCCCCAGGCCTTGAACGCCCCGCGGGCAGGTTCGGCGACGGAGGCAGCCAGCTGCAGTCCCTCGGTGCGGGCGGCGCGCTCGTCGAGCCCGGCGGCCCGTGCCGCGGCGGCGAGCTGGTCGAGGGCAGAGCGGAGCGTGGTCACGTGGTTCAGACCTCCAGGTCGAGCGGGTTGACGGGGCCGATGCTCTGGCGGGGCCCGGCGGGTGCCTTGGGTGCGGTGGTCGGCGCGTGGCCGAACTTCTCCTGCAGGAAGCGCCCGTGGGCGATGAGCGCCTGGGCGTCGGCCTGGAGCACGGCGTCGTACATCTTGTCGACGGTCGAGCCCAGCAGGTCCAGCTGGTCCACCAGGACGAGCAGGGACGTCTTGGCGCCCTCGATCGGTCGGCTGTCGGCCCAGTCGCGCGGGAGCCGCAGGTAGGAGTTCAGCGCTTCCGGAAGGTAGTCGGTCGCGGTGGCCATCAACGAGTACTGCTCGGCCGAGTCGAGGCCGGCGTTGCGCATGCGCGGCAAGGTCTCGCGGAGGCGTCGGGTGACGCGATGGACACGGCTGAGGACGGCCGGCGGTACGTTCCCGTCCGCGGCCAGCTGGTCGACCTTGGCGAGCGAGTCTGCGATCTGCTCAGGCGTCGGGGGAGCGTCGAGCGGAGCCTGCTGCGGGGCAGGCTCCTGCTGGTCGCCCTTCAGCCAGTCGAACAGACCCATCGAAGATCGCGTTCTCCGTTCAGTGCGCGGTGTCGACGTTGAGCTCGGTGCCCGGGATCACGGGCTGGCTGCGCTGCGCGCGGTCCAGGTAGTCGCGGGACTTGGAGACCTCGTTCTCGAGGACGCCGATCGTCTGAGCCATGTTGTCGAGCGCGCGGAGCTTGAACTCGTCGATCGAGTCCATGGTCGCGTAGATGTTCGCGAACGCCGACTTCAGCTGCTCGATGCCGATCGTCGAGGACGCGGCCTGCTCCTGGAT
>PMBM01000112.1 GCA_003153855.1 Propionibacteriaceae bacterium | reverse complement strand
GCGTCGTCGCTCTGCTCGCAGAACGCAAGAGCCTGGGCAGGCGTCGATCGCGGCGGCGTACGCGCGCCCGAGGCCCGCCAGCTTGGCGCCGGTGTTGAACTTGCCGGCATTGAAGAAGTAGGGGGAGGTGCGACCGGACTTGAGCGTGAACCCGCCGAACTGCAACACCTGGTGAGCAAGGGCGAGATCGATGAAGTTACGCTGGAAGTCCTGCATTCCCACAGCCTAAGGGCCGCTCAGCCTTCCAGCGAGCGTGACCCAGAGGCCGGGGAGTGGGATGGTGAAGTGGCGCCCCCCAAGCGGGGGCCACGTCTACCAGTAGCGCAACATTGTTATGAAACACGGTTACGTTAGGATTGTCAAGTGCCCCGCCCAAAGGTCTACGACGAAGACCTCCGAGAGAGGCTCATCGCGCGCGCGGCTGCCATGATCGCCGAGAGCGGTCTGGCCCATCTGGCGCTGCGACAGGTCGCCGCTGCAGAGGGCACGTCGACCTCGGCGATCTACTCGATGTTCGAGGATCGGGCCGGACTGGTCCATCAGGTCGGTCATACAGCGTCCCTGGGGTTCGTCGCGGCGCAGCGGGCAGTCCCCATGACCGACGACCCCCTCGTGGACGTGTTCAACCTTGGCCTCGCGTACCGGGGCTGGGCCCTCGAGCACCCGGCCCTGTACCTCGTGCTGATGACGCCGGACACGCCAGAGTTGCGCCTCAACGGCCCGCTCCCGGAGTCGGAGGCCGCGGACGCCATCCGTGACCCCATCGTCCGGCTCATCGATACCGGCGTCTTCCCGCCGGTGGACCCGAACATGCTGCTGGGGATCGTCTGGTCCTCCGTGCACGGATTCGTCTCGCTCGAGCTCGCGGGCTACTTCACAGGGACGTCACGGGAGCAGCGCGACCACATGTACGAGGCGCAGCTGAACTCGATAACCCGCGGCTGGCGTACGCGCCTGTAGCGGCTCGGTTGTATCCCTGGGGGAGCCTCGCCCGTCTATGCCGTGAGGCTACTGAGAGGGTGTCGGCCATGACGACGAACATGGGCAGGAAGGATCGAAGGATCCGCTCGTTCCTCGTCGCCCCGTTGCTCGTCATCGTCGCGGTCATGTTCCACGACGTGGTCCTGCTGATGGTCGGGCTTTTGGTGTTGGCGGTCGTCGTCTGGGCGACCTCGGCGCTGAGGATGAGCCCGGTGTACGTGCCGTTCAAGTTCAGCACCATCAAGAAGTAGCCCCCTGACGCGCGGCCGCACAGTCACTCCAGCCACCGCACAGGTGCCCATCACACCTGCGCAGTTCTCGGAAATGCCTGTGCGGTCGCGTCCTGGCTCGACCGGGTGTCGACAATGTTCTGGGCGAATGGCCCTACGGTGAAGGCATGGCGTTGAACATTGACGAACTCAATGACGCGGCAGCACGCCTCTATCGGTACGCACTCTCGCTGTGCCGCGACCATGATCTCGCCGAGGATCTCGTGCAGGACACGATGGTGAAGGCGATCGAGCATGGAGAGGCTTTCCGCGGGGACTCGTCGCTGCAGACCTGGCTCCACCGGATCCTCCACAACTGCTACGTGGACGACGTGCGGGCGTCCCACGACACGTCCACCAGCCCCAAGGACGTGGCCGCGCTCGTCGAGAAGCGCTGGCAGGACGACTCGTACACGGTCGACGTCGAGAAGGTGGTCCTGCGTGCCGAACGCGACGAGGAGCTGCGCGACGCGCTCGCCACCATGCCGCTCACGTACAGGTCCGCCGTCATCCTCCACGACGTGGAGGACTGGACCGCCGCCCACATCGCCGAGATCCACGAGGTGAGCCTGTCTGCGGCGAAGCAGCGGATCCGCCGAGGTCGGATGATGCTCGTCGACGCGCTCGCGGCCAGCGCGCGGCGCCATGCCGAACCGACGGGTGCCGACTGCTGGGACGCTCGCCAGAAGGTCAGCGACTACCTCGACGGTGACCTCTCCCAGCCCGAACGCGAGGCCTTCGAGGGCCACATCGACGACTGCCCCACCTGCGGTCCCCTGGTCGCCGGAATGGTCGGTGTACGAAAGGGTCTCGGACGCCTGCGCCTTCCCGATACGGTCATCGCTCCGGAGCTCGCCGAGCGGCTGATGGCCTTGAACACCGGGGTATAGGAGAGATGTGAGCGACGAGCAGACAGGTACGGCTGAGCGCGCCGAGCCGGAGACCGCCGAGACGCCTCAGGCGCCGGTGACGACGATCCTGCTCGTGCGGCACGGGCAGACGCCGACGACAGGCAAGGTGCTGCCCGGCCGCGCTCCGGACCTGCACCTGGCGGACGCCGGACGCGCACAGGCGGCGCTCGTCGCCGAGAGGCTGGCCGGGATGCCGGTGGTGGCGCTGTACTGCTCGCCGCTGGAACGTACCGTCGAGACTGCGGCCCCTATCGCCGAGGCCTTCGGGCTGGAGGCCATCCACGAGCCCGGCCTGCTGGAGTGCGACTTCGGTGAGTGGACCGGCAGGGAGCTGGCGGAGCTGTACAAGCTCCCCGAGTGGGCGACCATCCAGCGCGCTCCGTCGACGTTCCGCTTCCCCGGCGGTGAGAGCTTCCCCGAGATGCAGCACCGGATCATCAGCGCCATCGAACGGATCCGTACCGCCCACGAAGGCAAGACCGTCGTCTGCGTGAGCCACGCAGACCCGATCAAGGCGGCGGTCGCGTACGCTTTGGGTACGCACCTGGACCTCTTCCAGCGCATCGTCGTCAGCCCGTGCTCGGTGTCGGCGATCGCGTTCGCCCCCGGTCAGGCCCCCGTCGTGCTGACGGTGAACTCCGCCAGCTCTTCCCTTTCCGACCTCAAGCCATCGTGAGGAGTCGACGATGAGCGACCTTTATGCCGAGTACGACGATGTCGACGAGTTCGCCGTGGGAGCCCTGGGCGAACCCGGACAGCGCGTCTTCCTCCTGCAGTGCCGTCACGGTGACGACAGGATCACGATCAAGCTCGAGAAGCAGCAGGCACAGGCGATGTCGCTGTACCTGCGACGCGTCCTCGAGGACCTGCCGCAGGCACAGACCGTCCCCAAGCCGGCCTCGATCGTCCCCCCGTTCGACGCGGAGTTCGTGCTGGGTGAGATCGGGCTCGGGTACGAGCTCGAGGGTGCCCGCGTCCTCGTACAGCTCGAGGAGGTCGAGCCCACCGACCCCGACGGCGAGCCGGTCACCGACGCCCCGCGCGGGCACATCCGAGTCTTCCTGTCGCCTGCCCAGGCTCTTGCGTTCTGCGAGCAGAGCGACGACGCGGTCGCGGGCGGTCGCCCCACCTGCCGCTGGTGCGAGCTTCCGATCAACGCCGACGGTCACCTGTGCCCACGGATGAACTGACTGTCCTCGCGACCGGCGAGATCGACCTCGTCGGCCGCGTCGTCGACAGCAGCAACGCGACGTACGTCGTCCACGTGACCCTGGACGGCGAGCAGCTGCCTGCCGTGTACAAGCCGGAGGCCGGCGAGAGGCCGCTGTGGGACTTCGATCCCGGGCTGTACAAGCGGGAACGCGCCGCGTACGTCCTCTCGGAGCACCTCGGCTGGGGCCTCGTGCCGCCGACGGTCGTGCGCGAGGACGCTCCGGCCGGCGTCGGGTCGGTGCAGCGGTTCGTCGAGGGTGACCACCGCGAGCACTACTTCACGCTGTACGACGACCGGCCCGAGCTCCACGACACGTTCCGCCGGATGGCCGTCTTCGACTGCATCGCCAACAACACCGATCGCAAGAGCGGCCACGTGCTGCTGGGCGAGAACGGTCACGTGTACGGGATCGACCACGGGCTCTGCTTCGCCGCCGACTTCAAGCTTCGTACGGTCATCTGGGACTTCGCCGGCGAGGAGATCTCGGCAGCCGATCTCGCCACGATCGAGCCTCTCGCGACGTCCGTTCCCGACACGCTTGCCGCGCTGCTCAACCGTGACGAGGTGGCTGCCCTCCAGTCACGCGTGCAGCGCTTGCTGACCACGCAGGTGCTCCCCGTCGACCGCACGGGCCGCCGTGTCCCGTGGCCTTTGATCTAGGGCGATGAGCCCGGCGTAGGCCGCCGAGGAATCCGAAACTGGCAAGGTTCTCATGCAACACGTGTGAAGCCCTTCGGCATACAAGGATGTGGCCCGTCGGTGACAGGCCGACAGATCTGGGGGGATCGCAGTGAGTGAGCCGTCCGCGCGTCGCGCGCTGCCAGACGATGCCGCGCCCAAACCCGACATCCGTCAGGCGTCACCGCACCTCGCCGCCCCATCACGGGTGAACCCGTTCGAAACCCTCAGGGTCTTCTTCAAGACCAGGGCAGACACGATCCTCGACTGGTACGCCGCACAGTCCAAGACCTTGCGCGTCGGTCTGCTGGGAAGCGTCGGTGCGTTCGGCCTGGTCGGCGTGGTCGCTGCCGCGAGCAGCGCGCTGACGCCCTCACCGAACGTGTCGACCTGGGCCAGCATTCCTCCCAAGTCCGAGTCGTCGACATCGGCACCCGCCAACGGGTCGCCCGGTCCCGCTCAGACGACCGCGGCTCCCGTCGCGTCGTCGACCGACGGCATTCAGTCGCCGCCCACCTCGGACAGCACGTCGAGCTCGTCCGACCCGACGGCGGCAGCGACCGGCACCAGCAAGGCCACGACCGCGACGACCCAGAAGACCACGACGGCACCCGGCCAGACGACGCAGGCTCCCGGACACACCAGCGACCCCACCACGGCTGGTCCGGGCCCGACGACCTCCGACCCGACGACCGCCCCGCCGACGACCGCTCCGCCGACGACNNCCGACCCGCCGACGACCGATCCGCCGTCGACCGACCCGCCGACGATCTAGGGCTCAGGCGAGCCCGCGCCGCTCGAGTACGTGACGTACGTCCGGGTCCGCACCGCGGAAGTTCCGGTACGAGGCCATGACGTCGATCGAGCTGCCCTTGCTCAGGAGCGTGGCCCGGAAGTGGTCGCCGTTCGCCCGCGTCATCCCGCCGTTCTCGACGAACCAGGCGACGGTGTCGGCGTCCATGACCTCGCTCCAGAGGTACGAGTAGTAGCCGGCCGCGTAGCTACCGCTCCAGATGTGGGAGAAGTAGGCCGTGCGGTAGCGCGGCGGCACGAGCGGGAAGTCGATCTGCCAGCTCGCGAGCGCGCGCTTCTCGAAGTCCTCCACCTCGTCCGGTGAGCTCGGCAGCTCGTCGAGCGGCGTCTGGTGCCACACCTGGTCGAGGATCATCGACCCGAAGATCTCCGTCGCCGCGTAGCCCTCACCGGCGTGACGGGCCGCGTTCAGGGTGTCGATCCACTCCTGCGGTACGGGCTCGCCGGTCTCGTGATGGCGTGCGTACGACCTCAGCAGCGCCGGGTCCCAGGCCCACATCTCGTTGACCTGGCTCGGGTACTCGACGAAGTCNNTGGCCGAACTCGTGGAACAGCGTGATGACGTTGTCCCAGCTCATGAGCGTCGGCTCGCCGGACGCGGGCCGTACGAGGTTGCAGTTGTTCGTCACGACCGGGAGGTGTCCGAGCAGCTCGCTCTGGTCGACGAGCGAGGTCATCCACGCGCCGCCCTGCTTCGTGGGACGTGCGTACGGGTCGATGACCACCAGCGCCATGGGCGTACCGTCCGCGTCGTGCACCTGATAGGTCCGGCACTCGTCGGTGTAGCCACGGAGGTCGTCGCGACGGACGAAGGTGATCCCGTACAGTCCGGTCGCCGCGGCGAAGACGCCGTCCACGAGGACGCGTTCGAAGTCGAGGTACGGACGCAGCACCTCGTCGTCGAGCGAGAAGGTCGCCGACCGTACGCGCTCGGCGTAGAACTGCCAGTCCCACGGCTCGAGCGTCTCGCCGGGGTGGTCCATGGCGAGAGCCGCCTGCAGCTCGACCGCCTCCTTCGAGGCGTTGTCGACAGCGGGCCGGGCGACGCGGTGGAGGATCGCGTTCACCGCCTGCGTCGTCTTCGCGCAGCCGTCGCTGGCGACGAACTCGGCATGGTGGGCAAAGCCGAGCAGCGACGCACGCTGGGAGCGCAGGCGGGCCAGCTCGACGATCAGGGGCCGCGTGTCGTTCTCACCTGTCAGTCCGCGGCCGACGGCGGCGCGGTGCAGCCGACGCCGTACGTCACGGTTCTCGAGCTTGTCGAGCAGCGGCTGGCCGGTGGTGTTGACGACCTCCAGGACCCAGCCCTGCAGGCCGCGACGCGTCGCCGCCTCGCCGGCCGCGTGCAGATCAGCGGGCGTCAGACCGGAGAGCAACGACGCGTCCTCGATGTGGAGAGCTGCCTCGTTGCGGCCGGCGACGACCACGGAGTTCCACTTCGCCTCGAGTGTGGCGATGCGCTCGTTGAGCACGCGCAGCGTTGCCTGGTCGGCCTCGGGGAGGTTGACGCCGAGGCGCCGGAAGTCGCGCAGCTTCTCACTGAGCAGCCATGCCCCCTGCTCGTCGAGGGTGATCTCGCCGGCCGTGACCCGCGCGTCCAGAGCGACCAACCGGTCGTACAGCCTTCTGTCCAGCATGATCGCGTCACTGTGCGCCGCGAGCCTGGGCGACATCTCCTCCTCGATCGCGTCGAGGGCGTCGGTGGTGTCGGCCTCCTTGAGCGTCCAGAAGCCCATCGCGGCGCGGTTGAGCAGCTGGCCCGACCGCTCCCACGCGTCGAGCACGTTCGCGGCTGTCGGTGGGGTGGGGTCTGTCGCGATCACGTCGAGCTCGGCGAGCTGTTCGGCCATGCCGTCGCTCAGCGCGGCGCGCCAGTCGTCCGCCGCGATGTGCCTGAAGTCGTGCAACGCGTAGGGCAGCGCGGTGGATGCCACGGGGTTGGGGGTCACGGGTGCTCCTTCCAGCGGCCCCATCCTGGCAGGCGAAGGGGCGAAACCAAGACCCGTACTCGTCACAGTGCGGTCACGGCTAGGGACGACGGTGGCCGTTGCCTGCTTGGAAACCTGCGTCTCCCGGTCCGTGGCGCCCAGTGCAGCACGGCATCGGGCCACCTCGGAGCAAGTGGCGGGTCCGCATCACATGGCCGACTGATTGAAGGGACAATGGGGGCATGACGAGTGTTTGGGCACATCGGGGGGCTAGTGCGAAGGCGCCGGAGAACACGCTCGCCGCGTTCCGGCTCGCGCACGAGCTGGGCGCCGATGGTGTCGAGCTCGACGTACAGCTCACGGCCGACGGCCAGGTCGTCGTGATCCACGACGAGACACTGGATCGTACGACCTCGGGCAAGGGACCTGTCGGGGTGCGCACACTGCGCCAGATCAAGGCGCTCGACGCCAGCAACGGTCGCGAGGGCTACCAGGGCGAGTCCGTACCGACGCTGGACGAGGTGCTCGATGTCCTCGGCCCGACGGGCATGAACCTCAACATCGAGCTCAAGAACAGCGTCGAGCCGTACCCGGGGCTGGAGCAGGCCGTGCTCGGCATCGTCGACGCCGCTGGTCTCGCCGAGCGGGTCATCTACTCGTCGTTCAACCACATCAGCGCCACCCAGCTGGCGCGCTCGTCGCAGCCGAGCCGGGTCGGCCTGCTCTTCTCCGACGTGCTCGCGGAGCCGTGGGGCTATGCGCAGCGCCTCGACATGGCGGCGCTCCATCCGCACTGGAAGTACGTCCAGTTCGTGCCAGAGACGATCGAGCGCTGCCACGCGCTCGGCATGGACATCAACGTGTGGACCGTCGACGACCCCGGGACCGTCCGCCGGCTCGCCGACCTCGGGGCCGATGCGGTCATCACCAACCGGCCCGACGTGGCACGGACGGTGCTCTAGCGAACGCTCAGCTCCTGGTCCCCGACAACCCTTGAGGCATGGGCGTGTACGGAGGGAGTGTCTGCGTCATGCGCGCTAGCGGACGGCCCCGAGCGCGGGCTCGTCGACCACGAGCCGCTCCCGATCCATCGCGGGGCTCGGTCCCTCTGGACCGTTCTGCCAAGGTGCGGCTGCGCGAGGCGGCGCATAGTGACGCTCCAGCTCCTGGATCCCGACGACCTCGGTGTGCTCGACCCAGCGCGGCTGCCACTGGCCCTGGTTGACCTGCAGGAAGCCCGCGGCTGCGGCGGCTGCCGGGTCGTCGCCTGCGTAGTCGACCAGGATCGTCGTGCCTTGTCGATGCAGCAGCTGGATCGGTAGCGCCCGCCAGGTACCGATGGTCGCGACCCCCGTCAGGCTGACGATGTCGGTGTTGCTCACCGTGGTCCTGTGCGACCCGTCGTGCGCCGGTTCGAAGTGCTCGGGCGCACTGACCCCGTACGCGATCAGGACACTGTCGGCGTCCGTGAGGACGATCGTCCGGAACACGGTGCCGTCGCTCAGCCCCGCGTACGCGCCGTTGTCGATCCTGCGCCCGACCAGGGCCTGCCTCGGCGAGGTGTCGCCGACCCACTGGCCGTTGCGCGCGTTGTACGTCGAGACGTGCTCCTCGGCCCCGTCGGCGTGGAGCCGCCAGATCTCTGCGAGGTGCGGGACTCCGACGCTCGCGTAGCCGAGGATCTCGTGCTCCTCGATGACGTTCTCCGAGGTCGAGCCCGGCGCCTCGCCCGTGCCGGTCCAGGGGCGCCGGTGGTGCCGCACGAGGGGCGGAGGCAGCGTTCCGTCCGGCAGGTTCACGTCGCTGTCGATCGGGGTCACGAGGTCGTCCTGACGGAGACCCGCGCAGCGGAGGACGTCGACGGACTCGGCGTCACGGTTGAAGGCGAGCGTGTCCGAGCCGGCGACACCGGAGACGACGAAGCCGAGACCGAGCGCGTCGTACAGCTCGGACGGAGTGCGCAGCTCGCGTACCGCCTGGTAGGGGTAGACGAGCCCTCGCAGCGTCTCGACCTGGCCGGTGAACAGCTGATCGGCTTCGCCTGGCAGGAGGACCTTCTGGTACACGGTCTCCATGCCCAGCGGCATCGACGCCAGGAGCTCGTCGTCCCGGCCGAACTGCGTCGGCAGGATGGTTCCTACCGGCCTGAGCAGCGTCGTCGAGCCGAGGTCGTGCCACAGGCCGGTGAAGTGCTGCGCCGCGGCGCCGACGAGCCCGAGCGCCGCGATCGCGGTCGCCACCGTGACGACGCCACCCTCCGGGCCGGCGCCACCAGGTGCGGCCGCTGGTGTTCCCCGTGGTGCGTCGATGCGCAGCGGCTGGGCGGCATTGGCGGGTGCGGCGGCCTGCTGATGAGGTGCAGCAGCCTGCGCTGCGGGGGCTGCGGTCGGCGAGGACACGGGCGGTACGGAGGTGGGCGGTACGGCCGAGCTCGCCGGAACGGCCGTGGTGGGTACGGCTGCGGCTGGCGCGGCGATGTTGCCGACGGGAGGCACGTTGGTCGCGGTGGGGAACGCGCCGGTGCCTGTCGGGGCGCCCGAGAAGCCGGTGGTCGGCATGCCGGTGCCGGGCGCGATCTGGATGTTGGGGGTGACGCCACCGGGCGATCCGCTGAACAGGGTCGTCGTGTTGGTCACCGGCATGACCGGCGCAACGGGCGCAGGCGTCGTGTTCTGGATCGTGGCTGATGCCGACCCGTCTGAGCCGGCCGCCCCCGTCCCGACCGGGGCAGGGTTGGTCGCGGCCGGTGCCGGTGCCGGGTTCGCCACGCTGGCGGGGTGTGCGGTGGTCCAGCTCTGCTGGGCGCCGCCTGTCGAGGGCGTACCGCCCCCGGAGACCCCTCCGCCACCTGCGTTGACGGCGGGGGTGGCGCCCTGCGTCGGCTGGGCGGCAGCGCTGCTCGGGCCTCCAGCCGGGTTCGACCACGTCGTGGAGTGGTCGAGGGCCTTGGCGACGTCGTGTGCGGGGATGTTCCCGGCGACCTGGTCGGTGATGCTCTGCATGACCTTCTGGTGCAGGGGATTGCCACCGGGCGGGGTGCCCGTGACCGCGTCAGTGGTCGATGACGGGGGAGGGGTCTGGCCCATGTCCTTGTACAGCGAGCCCTTGTCGCCCATCAGGCCCGAGCCGTCGGTGGGGACGGTCGCCGGCGCTGTCGTAGTAGGCCCGAAAGTGGACCCTGACTGCTGACCCGCGGAGGCCGGCTTCGCGGTGGGCGAGGCGTCGGATCCGGTGGTCTTCGTGCCGGCGCCGGCGCCCGAGGACGCATCCGAGGGTGGCGCCTTCGTGATGACGCTGGTGACGTCGGTGTTCTTCAACGCAGCAAGACCACCCGTCCATGCGCCGATCGCAGAGCCCGCGGTGGTGGCCGCTGCCGACCCCGTGCCGGTACTTGTCGCCGCGGCGGTGGTCGCGGTGGCCCCGGTCGCCGACGTGGCGGTCGCCGTCGACGATGCGCCCCCACTCGGCTGAGTGTGCGAAGCCGCTGGTGGGGCCGAGAGCTGTACGTCCTGGGCGGAGGCGGTCGTCGCGGACGAGCCGGAGGCGCTGCTCGGGCGTGGCTGGATGGTGACGGTGAACGTGATGCCGGCCATCGCCGAGATCAGGGCCTCGCTGTACGCGTTGACGATCGCCTTCGCCCGCGTGCGCAGGTCGAGGATCCTCTGCAGGCACAGAGGAACCAGGAGCGGGTTCGACAGCCCGAGGAGGATCTGTTCCTTGGTGAGGTTGTCGAGGTGGATGAGGACGGCGTTGATGCCGGCCTTCGTGTTCGCCACGTACGACGCGGCCTTCTTGCACCCTGCGCTGATCGTCGAGGCGGCCGTCGCCACCGACGACGAGAACTTCGTGACCGCGTCGATCTGTGAGTACGCGGTGTCGGCGCTGCCTCCGGACCAGTTGGCGAAAACGGTGCGGGACAGGGTGGTCAGGGACCCGGCCTCGGACGTCATCTCGGTGTCGACCTTCATCCACTCGGCGCCGAGACCGGTGAGCTTGTCCTCGTCGGCTCGGGGGAACTTCCCGTTGACGACGGAGTCGGGGATGAGCGGTGACGTGTACTGGGTGATCATGCGTGTGACGCTCCGCTCCCCAGACCGGTGTTCGTCGCCTCGGTGCTGACATAGGCGGCTGAGGTCTGCGACATGGCGCTGCTCAGCACCGTCAGCTGTACGGTCATCTGCGCCGTCAGGAGGAGTGTCTCGGTGGCGGGCCCTTGGTAGCCGGCGAAGAAGGCCTGCCCGGGCGCATCGTCACCCCAGGCATCGGCGAACCCCCCGAGCCCCGCCATGAGGTTGCCCAGCGCATCCTGGGAGTCGGCCGCCAGCGTCGAGAACGCGGAGGCGTAGTCGGTGAGGTCGTTGATCCTCACGAAGAAGTCAGCCATCGTGGTCCTCCGGTTCGATCGCGGGGCGCTGCGGTTGGCGTACGGAGAGCGGCATCAGTGCCTCGATCTCAGGGATGCCGGAGAAGAAGGCATCCAACGGGTCGCTGTCCGGCGCCACCCCGGCGGCCTCGCCGACCTTCGTGGCCACGTCGGCGACCGCCGCCTCGCACGCGGTGAGCAGGGCCCGGCGGAGGCGGTCGGTGGACGGCAGGCGCATCGCCTTGGCCGTGAGAGCGATGTCGACGACCCGGTTCTGGGCGTCCACGGTGACCTTGACGGCGCCCGACTCGGACTCACCCACGCCTCGTGCGTCTGACAGCGCCTTCCGGGTGGCGGCAAGGGCCGCGTCGAGCTTCTCCGACTGCGTCACGAGCACCTCCGCGCGCTTCTCGAGAGCCGTCGTGTGGTCGTCGATCGACGGGTCGTCCAGCCCCATGGAGGCGCCGCGCAGGTCCTGCGCACCGATCCAGTCGGACAACGACGACATGGCTCGCCTTTCACTAGGGGGCGTACGAGCCTTTTCTACCTTGTGGCGGGGTCATGAACAGGGATGTACGGATCCAGCCGGCACACCGCTCGTACATCCCGACCCTTTCGTCACGTCCACGTCCAGGACCCGAGGAGGGCCTCGGCTGCTGCCTTGTTGGTCGCCTGGTGGTTGCGGGCGGCGATGCTCAGGATGGCGGCACTGGTGTTCCCCGGGCGGTCCACGCAGTAGATGTTGAGGCCGATCTCCTGCCCGGTCGAGTACTTGGTCTCGAGCTCCTTCACCACCGCGGTGCCGTTGGCCCACCGCACGTTGGGGAGGTCGACGACGGTGCCGCCGAGCTTGACGCGGTAGCTCTCGAAGGCGTTGTGGCATCTCGTCACAGCGGAGGTCGGGTCGGTCGCGAAGTAGGCGATGCTGTTGTCGCTCCCGTTCTCGATCACCCCGTCGGTGTCGGAGCTGCCGTTGTCCGCTGCGAGGGCCCACCCGGAGGGCATCCTCGCCGCGAAGCCCGGTCCCGAGAGCGTCGATCCGTTGAGCGTGAACCCCGCGCGCTGAACGGTCGTGGTCGATGCGCTGCCCGAGCGATGCGAGGCGGGAGTCGCGACGCTCGAGGCCGCGCTGGGAGCCGGCGGTGCGGTGAGCCGGCCGACCAGGTACGTTCCGGCGAAAACGACCGCCACCCCGAGCAGGACAGCCACGATCACCAGCGGCGTGTTGGAGCGCGGCGGCACCGGCGCGGGGGCGAGCTGCATGGCGTACGGGGGCCCCGGCTGTACCGGAGGTGCCGGCTGTGCGGGCTGACCCGGCTGTACGGGCCGATCCGGCTGTGCGGGCTGACCCGATGGCCCGTACGGCCCGGGGCTGCCGGTCGGTGCGGACATGGCTCTCCTCGACGTGGGGTGCTGCGAGTCTAGGGCCGGTGTCGGTGCGAAAGGCCCTTTCCAGCGCCGGACCCGTGCGGCGACGAACGGCTCGACCACTGCACCGTGGGCGGTGGCGGCGACAGCCAGCCAGCGGCGCCAGCCACTACGGTGGTCGCGTGAATCCGTTCCAGCCGGACCTGTGGGAGCCCGTCGAGGGCTTCGAGTTCACCGACATCACGTACCACCGTGCCAAGGACGTCCCGGCCGTACGGATCGCGTTCGACCGGCCGGAGGTCCGCAACGCTTTCCGGCCGCACACGGTCGACGAGCTGCTGGTCGCGTTCGACCACGCGCGGGCCGCATCCGACGTCGGCTGCATCCTGCTCACCGGCAACGGTCCGTCGCCCAAGGACGGTGGCTGGTCGTTCTGCTCCGGCGGCGACCAGCGGATCCGGGGCCGGGCCGGCTACCAGTACGCAGAAGGGGAGACGGCCGAGAAGGTCGATCCCGCGAAGCTCGGCCGGCTGCACATCCTCGACGTACAGCGCCAGATCCGCTTCATGCCCAAGCCGGTCATCGCACTGGTCGGCGGCTGGGCCGCCGGCGGCGGCCACTCCCTGCACGTCGTCTGCGACCTCACGATCGCCTCGGCCGAGCACGCCATGTTCAAGCAGACCGACGCCGATGTCGGCTCGTTCGACGCGGGGTTCGGCTCCGCCTACCTCGCGCGCCAGGTCGGCCAGAAGTTCGCGCGGCAGATCTTCTTCCTCGGCCAGGCGTACGACGCCGCCGAGGCGTACGCGATGGGCACCGTCAACGCCGTCGTACCGCACGAGCAGCTCGAAACCGTCGGCCTCGACTGGGCCCGGATGATCTGCCAGAAGTCGCCGACGGCGATCCGGATGCTCAAGTACGCGTTCAACGCGATCGACGACGGCATGGTCGGCCAGCAGGTGTTCGCCGGCGAGGCCACGCGGCTCGCGTACATGACCGACGAGGCCGCGGAGGGCCGCGACGCGTTCCTCGAGAAGCGCCCGCCGGACTGGTCCGCCTTCCCGTACTACTACTGACCTCCGGCGCGTTCGGCTGAGACGGCGGCGTCCCTATCCGGACAGGGTGGACGTCGGCCACGGGTCCTCGAAGACACCGAGCTGGATGAACACTCCGAGCTTGTCGGCGCCCATCCATTCGCTGACGACCCGGTCGCCCTCGAACCGCATGATGTTGATGGCCCATTCCTTGATGGTTCGCCCGGTCGGGAGACGTCCCGCGTGTCCGCCGAGATCCGTGCCGTTGAGCGTGAACCGCATCACGGCGGTGTCTCCTGCGACGATCAGCTCGTCGATGTCGACGCGCAGGTCGGGGAAGGACACGTGGTTCGCCCGGATCCCGGCCGCCTTCCCCGAGGGGCCCTTGCCGTGAGGGTTCGCGTAGTCCTCGCTGTAGAGGTCGCCGGCGGCCTCGTAGTTCTTGCCGTTCCACACCTCGTCGACGAAGCGACGGATCTGGTCAGCGCGCTCAGTCTCGTTCACGACACCCTCCGGTCTGGGGTTCTCCGGCGCAGGGCCGGGGTTTCCAGGTCAGAGATTACGAGGCCTCGAGGGACGGCCGCCCATCGGGGTCGTCGAGCCCGCAGGTCGCCCTGACCGGTACGGGTCGGCATCCCCGCATCGCCGCACGGGCGTAGTGCAGGATGGAGCGCGTGACAGATCTGGTGGTGCTGGCCGCGGGGATGGGGTCGCGGTTCGGGGGAGTCAAGCAGCTCGATCCCGTCGGGCCCAGCGGCGAGACGGTCATGGACTATGCGGTCTACGACGCTGTACGGGCCGGGGTCGAGCGGGTCGTGTTCGTCATCCGGCGCGAGCTCGAGCAGGCCTTCCACGCGCAGATCGGGAGCCGCTACTCGGGGCGCGTGCCCGTCGCGTACGCGTTCCAGGAGCTGGACGCGCTGCCCGGCGGACGGTCCGTCCCCGAAGGCCGGACGAAGCCATGGGGTACGGGTCAGGCCGTGCTCGCCGCTGCCGACGTCGTCGGTGATCCGTTCATCGTCATCAACGCCGACGACTTCTACGGGCGTCGTGCGTACGAGGGACTGGCCGCGCGGCTCGCGTCCCCCAGCGCGCCTGGCGCCTACGCCATGGTCGCATTTCCCCTTGTCAACACGCTGTCCGAGCACGGGTCGGTGTCACGGGGCGTGTGCGATGTCGTCGGCGGGCGGCTCCGGAGCGTGGTCGAGCACACGGGCCTGGCACCCGACGGCGCCGATGTCGTCGACGTCTCTGGCGCTCGGTTCACCGGTGACGAGCTCGTCAGCATGAACTTCTGGGGGCTGCAGCCGGACGTGTTCGGGCGGCTCGAGGCGCAGTTCGGGGAGTTCCTCGACGCGCGGGGGAGCGAGGCAGGCAGCGAGCTCTACCTGCCGGCGGTCATCGACAAGCTCGTCGCCGAGGGGTCGGCAACCGTGGACGTCCTGACGTCACCGGACCAGTGGTTCGGGATGACGTACGCAGCCGACCGCGACGCCGTCGCCGCGCGGCTCGCCGACCTCGTGACCGCCGGCGAGTACCCGTCGCCCCTGGGGTGGCACGCATGAACCGGATCGTCCCCGAGGATCTCCCGGTCCACGTCGCCGAGGTCTTCGGGCTCGCGCCCGTCTCAGCCCGACGGTACGGGGGTGGGCACATCAACGACACGTACCTGGTCCAGACGAGCGGCCGACCGTACATCCTGCAGCGCATCAACGACTCCGTCTTCACACGGCCGGTCGAGCTGATGGAGAACCTGGGGCTGGTGACGCGGCACGTCAGGGCGCGGCTCGAGGCGGAGGGCGCCGAGGACGTCGACCGGCGGGTGCTCACCCTGGTACGGACTCCTGACCGCGCCGACTTCCACGTCGATGCGTACGGGCAGGTGTGGCGGGTGTTCGAGTTCATCGGCGGCGCGACGAGCCACGAGGTCATCACGGCACCGGTCCAGGCGTACAAGGCGGCTTGCGCGTTCGGGCACTTCCAGAGCCTGCTCGCCGACTACGACGGGCCGCGGCTCCATGAGACGATCCCGCGGTTCCACGACACCGTGAAGCGGTACGAGGACTTCGCGACTGTGGTCGAGGCCGACCCGGTGGGTCGAGTCGCCGAGGTGCGCGAGGAGGTCGACTGGCTGCTCGGACGCCGCGAGCTGGCCGGTTCGATGCTGCGGCTCGCCGCCGAAGGCGTACTCCCCGAGCGCATCACCCACAACGACACGAAGCTGTCGAACGTGCTGATCGACGACGTGACCGGCGAGGCGATGTGCGTGGTGGACCTGGACACGGTGATGCCGGGACTCAGCCTGTACGACTTCGCCGACCTCTGCCGTTCCGGCGCGACCACGGTCGCGGAGGACGCCCCGGACGCCTCGGGGCTGGACGTCGACGTGCCGATGTTCCAGGCGCTGGCCGAGGGCTATCTCGCGGGTGCGGGATCGGCTCTGCTGCCCGCCGAGCGCGAGCTGCTGGTGCTGGCGGGCGAGGTGATGACGCTCGAGCAGGCGTACCGCTTCCTCGGCGACCACCTCGCCGGCGACACGTACTACCAGACCAGCCGTCCCGGCCAGAACCTCGACCGGGCCCGCACGCAGATCGCCCTCGTCAAGGCCCTCCAGCGTCACGAGCCGGCGCTCAACGCGTACGTGGCGACGCTGTCCTGACTCGTCACGTCGAGCGGATAGGTTCTCAGCTGGAGCGGCTCCGCTGAGCTGCAGGAAAGTCGCGAGGAGTACGCAGATGGTCGGGGCACCGCAGGTACGCGTCGAGTACGGCGAGGACATCCTCGCCAACCCCAGCCCGCGGCTGAGCTGGTCGGTGACGGGCACGCCCGACGGCTGGATCCAGGCGCGCGTCGAGATCCGCGACAGCGACCAGGCCGTGACGCTCACCGGACGCGACTCGGTCTTCGTCGCGTGGCCGTTCGCACCCCTCGTACATGGCGAGACCCGCGACGTCTCCGTACGCGTCACCGGCAGGGACGGCTCCGCCTCACCGTGGAGCGAGCCGGTCCTCGTACAGCTCCACTCCGCGCCCGGTGGCTTCTCGGTGACGCCCGTCCGCGTCACCGACGACAACGTGCCGTCGCTGCTCCGCACCCAGCTCACCCTGCGCGCGGCGCCCGTCACCGCGCGCCTCTACGCCACGGCGCACGGCGTCTACCAGGTCTCGATCGGCGGGGTCGACGTCGACGACCAGGTCCTCAAGCCGGGCTGGACCCCGTACGACCTGCGTGTCCTGTACGACTCCACGGACGTCGCCGGCCTCCTGAAGGCAGGCGACAACGCACTCGGGGTCCGACTCGCGTCCGGCTGGTACGGGGAGAGCTACGGCTTCCATAACCAGACCCGTCGGGTCTGGAACGGACCGCTCGAGGTCGCGGTCCGACTGGACGTCTCGTACGCCGACGGCACCAGCGAGTCGTTCACGACCGGCCCCGGGTGGCGCGGGACCACCGACTCGCCGACCCTCGCCGCGGGCATCTACGCCGGCGAGGACTACGACGCCCGGCTCGTACAGTCCGGCTGGGACCACGCCGGCTTCGACGACTACGCCTGGGAACCGGTCACGGTGGGGGACACGATCGTGGCTGCGCCGCGGACCGCTCCGCCTGTACGTGTCACCGGCACCATCGCGGTCCAGGAGGTCACCACCTCCCCGTCGGGCGTCACGCTGCTCGACTTCGGACAGAACCTGGTCGGACGACTGCGGATCCGGGTGAACGGTCCCCAGGGCACTGTCGTCACGCTCCGCCATGCCGAGGTCCTCGAGCACGGCGAGCTCGGCACGCGCCCGCTGCGGTTGGCGAAGGCGACGGACACGTACGTGCTGGCAGGCGAGGGCGACGAGGAGTGGGCGCCGGAGTTCACGTTCCACGGCTTCCGGTACGCGTCGGTCGAGGGCTGGCCGGGCACGTTGGACCCGGCATCCGTCACCGCTGAGGTGATCGGGTCGGACATGGTCCGTACAGGGTGGTTCGACTCGTCGTCCGACCTGCTCAACCGGTTCCACGAGAACGTCGTGTGGGGCATGAAGGGCAACTTCCTCTCCATCCCGACCGACTGCCCGCAGCGCGACGAGCGCATGGGCTGGACCGGCGACATCCAGGTCTTCAGCCCGGCCGCCAGCTACCTCCACGACTGCGACGCGTTCCTCTCGAGCTGGCTGCACGATGTCTGGCTCGAGCAGCAGGAGCGCGGCGGCGTCGTACCGTTCGTGGTCCCCGCGGCCCTGCCCACCCCGCCGCATCCTCGCGCCGCCTGGGGAGACGTGGCATCGATCCTTCCCTACGTGCTGTACGAGCGCTTCGGCGACCTTCGGACGCTCCGAGCCCAGTGGCCGAGCATGGTCGCCTGGACCGACGCCGTGCTGCGCGACACGACCGACGGGCTGTGGGCCGACCGCGACCAGTTCGGCGACTGGCTCGATCCCGCGGCGCCGCCGGAGTCGCCGGGCGCCGCCCGTACGCACAAGGACATCGTCGCGACCGCCTGCCTCATCCGTACGCTCGACACGATGGTCGCGGCGGCCGGCGTCCTGGGCGAGGACCCGACCCGCT
This sequence comes from Propionibacteriaceae bacterium, assembly GCA_003153855.1. Classification (GTDB taxonomy): domain Bacteria; phylum Actinomycetota; class Actinomycetes; order Propionibacteriales; family Propionibacteriaceae; genus Fen-668. The sequence goes on along the minus strand of PMBM01000112.1, from coordinate 7,328 downwards.
TCGCCGCCGAGGCCGTCCGGGTCCGCGAGGCGTTCCAGGCCGAGTACGTCACGCCGAACGGCCGCATGGCGTCCGATGCGCAGACCGCGTACGCGATGGCGATCGCGTGGGACCTCGTACCCGGTCAGGCACGCCGGGCCCGGATGGGCGAGCGGCTGCGTGAGCTCGTACGGGAGGGCGGGTACGTCATCGGCACCGGGTTCGTCGGCACGCCGCTCGTGTGCGACGCGCTGACCGCGACCGGTCATCAGACCGCGGCCGGGAAGCTGCTGCTCTCGACGCGCTGCCCCGGCTGGCTGTACTCGGTGACGATGGGCGCGACGACCATCTGGGAGCGCTACGACTCGATGCTGCCCGACGGGTCGATCAACCCCGGCGAGATGACCTCGTTCAACCACTACGCACTCGGCGCGGTCGCGGACTGGATGCACCGGGTGCTCGCAGGCCTGGCGCCTCTCGAGCCGGGCTACCGGACCGTACTCGTCGCTCCCCAGCCGATCGCCGACCTCACGTGGGCCTCGACGCGGCACACGAGCGCGTACGGCGACATCGTGGTGCGCTGGGAACGTACGGACGGGCGGCTCGACGTCGACGTGACCGTGCCGCCGAACAGCGAGGCCGTGGTCCGGCTGCCTGGTCGTGACGACGAGCGTGTCCGATCCGGCAACCACCACTTCGAGGTCGCCGACCCGATCCCGGCACCGGGACCGATCACGTCGGCGACCCCGCTGGGCGAGATCGTCGACGACACGGAGGCGTACAGGGTGGTGGAGACGGCGATGTCCGAGGCGGGNNCGCTGACCGAGACAGATCGCTGTTTTCGCCGCGGAAACGCAGATCCGGGACCGTACGACCCTCAACCAGCGATCTGAGCAGCGAAAACCGCGATCACTGAGCCAGCCCGTACAGGCGGTCGCCGGCGTCGCCGAGGCCNNCGCATGCGCTCGATGCCCTCGGGGGCCGCGATGAGGCAGATGCACGTGATGTGGTCGGCGCCGCGGTTGACGAGGAACTGGACCGTACCCGCCAACGAGCCACCGGTCGCCAGCATCGGGTCGAGCACGTAGCACTGGCGGCCGCGGAGGTCGGCGGGGAGGCGTTCGGCGTACGTGAACGGCTCGAGCGTCTTCTCGTCGCGGACCATGCCGACGAAGCCGACCTCGGCCGACGGCATCAGCCGCGACATGCCCTCGAGCATGCCCAGACCGGCGCGGAGGATCGGGACGACCAAGGGGCGTGGCTTCGACAGCCGTACGCCCATGGTCTTCTGGATCGGCGTCTCGATCTCGACCGGTTCGACACGGACCGCGTCGGTGGCCTCGTACGCGAGGAGCATCACCAGCTCGTCCACCAGGCGCCGGAACGTCGGGGAGTCCGTGTTGCGGTCGCGCAGCAGGCTCAGCTTGTGAGAGACGAGGGGATGACTGATGACTCGGAGTTCCACAGACTGAACACTGGCATACAACGGGTAACGAGTCGGCATCGGGGCANNGTACGACCTCGGCGACCGCGGCGACGACCGTCCCGGCCTTGAGGACGCAGACCCGGTCCTTGTGGACGAGGACATCGACTCCGAGGACGAGGAAGAGGACGACGACGACGTCGAGGATGCCCTCGAGGACGACGTCGACTTCATCATGGCTCTGTACAGGGAGGACGGCACCCCTGTCGTCACCCCGTTGGAGATCGACCTCGCCAACGACCTCGACGACCTCATCGCCTTCCTGCAACGGCTCCCCGGCGACAACGGCGCCTCTGCGCTCGTGTCGATCTCGGGCGAGTTCTTCGCGGCGGTACGAGTGCGTGGCCGCCATGTACATGTGGTGCTGAGCGACGTGTACTCGGCGGAGAACTGGTCGCTGGCGCGCGACATCATCGACTTCCTCGGGGTCGAGATCCCCGACGACGACGACGAGGACGGCCTCGTCGGCGACCTCGACCTCTTCGCCGACCAGGGCTTGTCCGAGATGGACCTCGAAGCGATCTGCGCCGACTGGGACGAGGACTCCGACACGCTGGCGCTCCAGATCGCCGACGAGATCCACTTCGGCCCTCAGGCCCGCAAGGTCGCCGACGCGTTCAGCTGAGCCAGATCCGTACGGCCTCGTGACGGGGCCGTACGAGCCAGGCGTACGGTGAACGGGTCATGAGCAGGACCTATCGGTACATCGTCATCGCGGTCGGCGCCGTCTGTCTCTACTTCCTCGTCCGGCTGCTCTTCTTCACCGACCTGACAACGCGCAACGTTCCGAGCGACGTGTTCCAGGGCATCCTCGTCGGTGCCGGACTCGCGCTGGTCACAGCTCAGCTGTACGGGCGGACCAAGGTGAAGAAGATCAACGGGTGGACCACTGCGATCGGGGCCGGGGCATCCGACAGCGGAATGTTCCTGCGAGCCGCGAACTCGTGGGCGTTCCCCGGCCCGATAGCGGTGGCGGAAGAGGCGACGTACTGGCGGACAGGCTCCGACGGTGCGGGCCACACGCTCAACGGCAGTCACCGGTACGTCCTGCACTTCCCGCCAGGGCAGCTTCCCCCGACCGACGCGTTCTGGTCGCTCACGATGGGCGACGGGCAGAACCGGTACGTGCCGAACCCGCTCGACCGCTACCACGTGGGCAACCACTCCGGTCTGGTGCCGAACACGGACGGCTCGGTCGACATCTACCTCCAGAGCAGCGCACCCCTCGGCCACGAAGCCAACTGGCTGCCCGCCCCGGCGGGGGACTTCATCCTCTGGCTCCGCGTCTACATCCCTGGCGCGGCCATCCTCGACGGCACGTACGCCGTGCCCCCGGTCACGAAGGTGGACGGGTCATGACGCTGCAGATCGGCTATGTACACCTGATCATCGTCGGTGCGTTCGTCGTCGCCGCGTGGCTGCTCGCCACGTACCTGTCTCCGCGACTCATGCTGCTGCCGTACAAGCGCGGGATCCTGAACCAGGGGATCGAGAACGGCCCCATCCCCGTCAACACGCTGTACGTGCAGAGCGCGGAGCTCTTCGTGAACCCGTTCACCGCGCTGCCGGCGGGCAGCTCGAAGCTGCTCAGCTATGGCACGAACCGCGACACGCTGTACGTCGTCGGCTGGGTCGACCTGTCGAAGGGGCCGCAGGTCCTGACGGTGCCGGACATGGGCGGTCGCTACTACAGCGTCCAGCTCACCGACCCGTCGAAGAACACGAACTTCTCGTACGTCGGGACCCGGACCACGGGCAGCGCCGCAGGCACGTACCTCATCACCGGACCGGGCTGGACGGGCCAGGTGCCGAGCGGGATGAGGCAGATCTCGTCGCCCAACGGCGCCGTGCTCGTGGCTGGCCGCGTCTTCGTGCAGGACTACGCCGACGCACCCGCCGCGTACGGAATGGCCGCGCAGGTCACGCTCGCGCCCCTGGCCGGTTAGCGCTTCTCCGCGAAGTAGCTGGTGAGCAGAGCGCCGCAGTCGTCGGCGAGGATGCCCCCGACGACCGCAGGCCGGTGGTTGAGGCGAGGGTCGCGTACGACGTCCCACAGCGACGCGACGGCGCCGGCCTTCGGGTCGTACGCGCCGAAGACGATCCGGTCGACCCGTGCGAGCACCGACGCTCCCGCGCACATCGTGCAGGGCTCCAGCGTCACGACCAGCGTGTGCCCCTCGAGGTGCCAGCTGCCGAGCTCGGCCGCGCGGCGCCGGAGCACGAGCACCTCGGCATGCGCGGTGGGGTCGTGGGTCTGCTCGCGCTCGTTCGCGGCGGTGGCGACGATGGCGCCGGTCGCGTCGAGGAGTACGGCGCCGATCGGTACGTCGCCGGCTGCCGAGGCCGTACGGGCGGCGGCGATCGCCTCACGCATCGCGTCGTCCCAGCGGCTCACGCGCCAACTTTCCCATGCTGGGGCCGTGGTCGTGACGGCGTGTCGACCCACAGAAGCGATTCGCCGACTCCGTGAGGGCGCCGCTACACTCTTCCGCGGTGGCGTGTCCGAGCGGCCAATGGAGCACGCCTCGAAAGCGTGTGAGGGGAAACCCTCCGAGGGTTCAAATCCCTCCGCCACCGCCATCCGGGCTTCCACCCCGGTTGACACAGCGCCGTCTCGCGCAAGCGAGGCGGCGTTCGTGTGTCCTGGTCCGGATGTCGATCGAGGATTGACTGAGCCAGCGTGCGGTCGCGGTCACCCGGCGTGCTGTCGAAGAGTCCCGACACGCCGATTCGTTGGGGTCTCCAGGCGCAGTCTCGACTCTTCGACTCGTGCCCCCTTGTCGCCCAGAAGCCGGCCAGGTCCTCTCCGCAACCGGCCAGGGTTCTCCCCCGAACGGTTGAGCCGATCCCGCCCGTACAGGTTCTCTCCTCGGGCTCTGACGTAGCGTGATGCGCGGCTCTGTTAACGTCTACCCAGGTACAGAACGATCGTTCTGATCGGAGGACCCGTGCTCTCACTCGGTCTCGATGTGGGGTCCACCACTGTGAAGGCGGTGGTGCTGGATGGCGATGCGCTGCGCTTCAGCTCGTACAGGCGGCACAACGCGGACGCTCGCGGTGCCCTTCGTACGCTCCTTTCCGAGGTAACCCACGCCTTCCCGCACGAGCCCTTCCAGTGCGCCGTCACCGGGTCCGCCGGCCTGAGCGTGGCCGACCTCATGGGCGTCGAGTTCGTCCAGGAGGTCATCGCCGGCACCGCCGCGATCGAGCGCTTCGAGCCGCAGGCCGATGTCGTCATCGAGCTCGGCGGCGAGGACGCGAAGATCACGTTCCTCCACCCGGTCGTCGAGCAACGGATGAACGGCACGTGCGCGGGCGGTACGGGCGCGTTCATCGACCAGATGGCCAACCTCCTGCACACGGACGCGGCCGGCCTCGACGCCCTGGCCGCCGCGTACAGCCACCTGTACCCGATCGCCTCCCGCTGCGGCGTGTTCGCGAAGTCCGACCTGCAGCCGCTCCTCAACCAGGGCGCGGCCCACACCGACCTCGCCGCGTCGGTGTTCCAGGCCGTCGCCACGCAGACGATCGCCGGCCTCGCGTGCGGCCACCCGATCCGCGGCAACGTCGTCTTCCTCGGCGGCCCGCTGCACTTCCTGCCGCAGCTGAGAGCCGCGTACGAGCGGGCGCTGGCCGCCCAGGTCTCCTCGTTCACGACCCCCGACGAGGCCCACCTGTTCGTCGCGATCGGCGCCGCGCTCATCGCCAGCCAGCCCGCGAACGCTCACACCACCAACGGCCTCCGCGGTGCGGAGCAGCGCCCCGACGCCCTCGTGAAGAGACTCACCGAGCGCGTCCTCATCTCGCTCAGCACGTCCCGCATGCGTCCGCTGTTCGCCGACGACGACGAGCGCTCCGCGTTCGTCGAGCGGCACCACTCGGTGAAGGTCCCGCGCGCCGACCTCGCCACCACCTCCGGGCCACTGTTCCTGGGCATCGACGCCGGCTCGACGACGGTCAAGGCGATCCTGCTGACCGCGACCGGTGAGGTCGTCTTCGACCACTACCAGGGCAGCAACGACCCCGTACACGTCGCTCTCGGCATCCTGCGCCAGGTGCACGAGGCGATCCCCGACAGCGCGTACCTCGCGAGGGCGTGCGTGACCGGCTACGGGGAGGGTCTCGTACGTGCCGCGCTGCGTCTCGACGACGGCGAGATCGAGACGATGGCTCACTACCGGGCCGCGGAGAAGGTCTGCCCCGGCGTGACGAGCGTCATCGACATCGGCGGCCAGGACATGAAGTACCTGCGGATCAAGAACGGCGTCGTCGACTCGATCGCGGTCAACGAAGCATGCTCGTCGGGCTGCGGGTCCTTCCTCCAGACGTTCGCGGCGTCGATGGGCACCGACGTCCAGGCCTTCGCCGGCACCGCGCTCGACTCCGTGGAGCCCGTCGACCTCGGCACGCGCTGCACGGTGTTCATGAACAGCTCCGTGAAGCAGGCGCAACGCGAGGGCGCGACGCAGGGCGACATCGCCGCGGGCCTCTCGTATTCGGTCGTCCGCAACGCCCTGTACAAGGTCATCAAGCTCAAGGACGCCTCCCAGCTCGGCGACAAGGTCGTCGTGCAGGGCGGCACGTTCCTCAACGACGCGGTCCTGCGCGCGTTCGAGCTGCAGACCGGCGCCGAGGTCACGCGTCCCGACATCGCGGGCCTCATGGGTGCGTACGGCGCGGCGCTCACCGCGCAGCGCAACTGGCAGATCGGCGAGAAGTCTCAGGCGCTGGCGCTCGACGAGCTCGACGGCTTCAGCCTCGACACGCAGCTCGACACGTGCCGCCTGTGCCAGAACCACTGCCACCTGACGATCTCGAAGTTCGGCGACGGCACGCGCCACGTCTCGGGCAACCGGTGCGAGCGCGGCGCCAGCACCGAGAAGGTGCCGCCGAAGTCGGAGCTGCCGAACCTGTTCGACTACAAGTACAAGCGGCTGTTCGGCTACCGCCGCCTCACCGATGCGAACACCACGCGGGGCGAGATCGGCATCCCACGGGTGCTGAACATGTACGAGAACTACCCGCTGTGGTTCACGATCCTCACCAAGCTCGGGTTCCGCGTCATCCCGTCGGGCCGGTCGAGCCACGAGGTCTTCGAGCAGGGCATGGAGTCGATCCCCAGCGAGAACGTCTGCTACCCGGCCAAGCTCGCGCACGGCCACATCGAACATCTCCTGGACAAGGGCATTCGCACGATCTTCTACCCGTGCGTGCCGCTGGAGGCCAAGGAGATCCAGGGCGCCGACAACCACTTCAACTGCCCGGTCGTCGCGTTCTACCCGCAGGTGCTCGAGCGGAACCTGCCACGCCTTCAGGACCCGTCGGTGACGTTCATGTCCCCGATGCTCAACCTCAACGACCCCGAGAAGCTGACCAAGCGTCTCGTCGACGTCTTCGCCGACTGGGACATCCCCTACGACGAGATGGCCGCTGCCGTACAGGCCGGCTTCGCCGAGGACGCGCAGGTCAAGGCGGACGTACGGGCGGAGGGGCAGCGCGCCCTCGCGTACATGGCAGAGCACGACATCAAGGGCATCGTCCTCGCGGGCCGGCCGTACCACGTCGACCCCGAGGTCCACCACGGCATCCCGAGCCTCATCACGGGTCTCGGCATGGCGGTGCTGACCGAGGACTCGATCGTCGACCCGACCGAGTCCTTCCTCGAACGGCCGATCCGGGTGCGCGACCAGTGGGCCTACCACACGAGGCTGTACGAGAGTGCGGCGATCGTGGCGCGTACACCCGAGCTCCACCTCGTACAGCTCAACTCCTTCGGCTGCGGCGTCGACGCGATCACCACCGACCAGGTGGCCGAGATCCTCGAGCGGGCCGACGACATGTACACGCTGCTCAAGATCGACGAGGT
>PMBM01000194.1:10144-34156 GCA_003153855.1 Propionibacteriaceae bacterium | reverse complement strand
CCGACTTCGACGTCGACTACCCCGAACACCTGTCACGCCGGCTCGTGCTCATCAAGTCGTGGCTGCTCGCGCTACCGCACCTGGTCATCGGGATCCTCGTCGTCGCCGACATCGTGCTCTACCCGTGGTCGGCCAACGCCGCCGTTCCGGCTGGTCAGCCCGCCAGCGGCTATTCGGTGCTCAACCTGCTCGTCGTGGTCGCCGGGTTCTTCCTCCTGGTCACCGGCGCCTACCCGCGGCCGTTGTTCGACTTCCTGCTCGGCGTCAACCGGTGGCTCTACCGGGTCGTGACCTATGTCGCCCTGATGAGCGACGAGTACCCGCCCTTCCGTCTGGACATGGGCCCGACGGAGATCGACCGTGTACCGGTTCAGAGCCCGGTGGTGGTGGGCTCGAGGTAGTCCCGGCCGGATCCCACCCAGGCGTGCATGATCCGGAACGCGTTGGCGAAGATCGTGAGCACGGGGTTCACGCCGCCGTTGGTCACGTTCAGCGAGCCGTCGACGACCCGCAGGTTCGAGTGGCCCCACACCCGCCCGTACGCGTCGGTCACCGACGTGGCTGGGTCGCTGCCCATCCGGCAGGTCCCGGCCTGGTGCTGGCCGCTGCTGGGTACGAGGTTCGCCGGGTTGGAGCCGTACGCGATCACGGTCGTGGCACCGGCGGCGCGCAGCCAATCGGCGGCACGTTCTCCCATCAACCGCTGTGCGGCAAGGTCATTGGCCTGCATCCGGCCGCTGAGCCGCGCGACGGGGATGCCGAGGCAGTCGACCACGGACGGGTCGAGCTGGGCCCTGGACTCGGCGGAGGTCATCTCCTGTACGGGGCCGACCACGCGCTGCATCCTCCTCAGGAGGTGGCGCATGCCCTGCTTGGCCGACAGGCCGTGCGGCGTGATCAGTCCGACCTGACGCAGGTTGCCGAAGGTGCCGAGTGGTGTGGGGACGAACTCGTTGGCGAGCATGCCGCCTCCCACCAGTCCGTCATTGCCGTGGCGGAACTCATGGGTGGAGATCGATGGCCCAGGTCCCACGAGGTCGTTGACCTCGTCGTCGAAGATCCCGATCGCACCTCCGTACAGGTGTCCCTGGAGGTGGCGTCCGACCTGGTCGTGTGCGTTGCCCAGGCCGTTCGGCTCTCGGTCGCTCCGGCTGGCGAGCAGCAGCCGCGCCGACTCGACCGCTCCTGCGGCGACCACGACATCGTCGGCCATCACCGTACGACGCTGCCCCGGTCCGCCGTGGTCGGCGATCACGTCGACGCCGTTGACCCGTCCTGCAGCGTCCGTGGTGATCCGTTCGGCGCGCGTCGCGAGCAGGATGCTGAGATTGCCGGTGGCCGCTGCCCTGGCCAGCATCGTGTTCTCGGAGGTGTTCTTGGCCTCCACGGGGCACGCGAAGCCCACGCACTGCCGGCACCGGGCGCACGCCGGCCGACCGTTGTACGGGGAGGAGTTGATCGCCAAGGGCACCTCCACCGTGGACCATCCCAAGGCGGCAGCAGCATCCACCAGTCGGCGGGCAGGCGAAGTGAGCGGCATCGGTGCCATCGGGTAGGGCCGCGACCGCCGGCTCGACGCGGCGTGGACAGCAGCNNCTTCCGGCTGGCACTCCGTAGGTCGACGCCATGGTGAAGTCCTCCGGCACGAAGCGCCACGCCTGCGCTCCGTACACGCGCGTTCCGCCGCCGAACGTGTCCGCGTTGTTGCCATAGCGCGGGTCCCACGCGGGCAAGACCACCGACTCGCCTCCCAGGACGAGGATGCGGGGGTTCTCCGTGGACGACCGAAGCGTCCGGTGGTCCAGCTCGATGGTCGTACGGGCGTTGCGCAGGTGGTCCTGCGCGAGGTAGTCGGTGTCCGGGTAGTCGCCGCGCTCGACCAGGAGTACGGACCGTCCGGACTGCGCCAGCGCCCATGCGGCCACCCCGCCGCCGGCGCCCGAACCCACGACCACCGCGTCGTAGTGCGTGGCCACCTGGTCGTAGCGGATGATCGCGCTCCGGTCCGGAGTCCAGACGTCCTGCGTGGGCCATCCTCCGGCGGGCGCAGGATCCCAACCCAGCATGCGCCATGACGCCGCCTCGTCGTTGCCGCCGTTCGCGGGGTCGGCATAGAACCCTGCGTTGACCAGCTGGGCGAACCAGGCGTAGTCGACGTCATCAGCCAGGGCGTCAAGTACGGCCTCTCGGGCTACGGCATCGAGGGAGGCGAACCGCCCGCCCGACCTGAGGTCCAGCATGTCCAGCACCTGGGTGACCCGGTCTGCCCACTCAGGGCGCTCGGACCCGGTGAGCCGGGCCCAGAATCGCAGCCCGCCGGCTTGCGTGGCCGACGGGAAGTCGTCGGCCGGAACCACGGCGTCGATCGCCACTGCCAAGCGGTCAGTGTCAGTCTCAGGCGAGCTCATGGCCGGTCCTCTCAGTGGTGTGCGTACGCGGTCCTCAAACGAAAGGTCCGCGTCAGGACGCTCTGTGCCCCCATCCAAAGGTCTACGTCCGTCGAGAGCAACCAGTGGGAATCCCACGGACGAGGTGGCGTCCCGGCCGTGCCTGATCCTTGGCGCCCGCAGCTTCCCGCGCGATGCTGTGGTGATGGGAGCGATCGTGCTGGTGGGTACCGTCCTCCTCGTCCTTGGGCTGATCGTTGCGACCCTGGTCCTGGTGGTCGGCAGATCTTGGAGCGGCGCGCGAGGGACCTCAGTGGTGGCCGGTCTGATCGTGATCGTGTACGGAGTCTCTCTGATCGTCGTCAGCCTGACGACTCCTGTTCGCAGCCTTGCGATGGGGGAGTGGAAGTGTTTCGACGACTGGTGCGCGTCCGTCACCTCGCTGACCCGGACGGGGGACTCGGTCCTCGTGTCGTTGTCGCTGCAGAACCGAGGGCGCCGCGAGCAGGCACCGGACTCTCCGCACCTGTGGCTGGTGCTCCACGGCGTACGGGACGAGGTGATCGTCGCCGGTCTGTCCTCTCGGGTTCCCGGTGGGTCGGTGCGTCAGCTACCGCAGATCCGCCTGGTGTCACCCGCGAGCGACAACCCTCAGCTGGTCGTGACGGAGGGCGGTTTACCCAGCAGGCTGGTCATCGGTGACGACAACTCACCCTTCCATCCCCAACCAGGCTGGCAGCTCACCTGAATGCAGCGGCCCAGCCGAGCGAACCCCTTGAGCGACGAGCCGCNNGGATCCACTGCCGGTGTGATCCCAGCCTCCCGGCTGCCCGTGACGGAGCCACGACCTCGAGGCTGCTAGTTTTTCGGACGAGGTGACCTGCTGTCTGCGGCGAGCTCGTACATCGAGGCCGACCCGACGGAGGGGACCGCAGCCCCCTGAGCTGACGCACACCTCTCGAGAGGACAGCTGATGAGCACAATCGCCGTACTCGGCGCGGGGGTGATGGCCTCGGCGCTGACCAACCCGGCTCGGGACAACGGCCACGAGGTCCACCTGATCGGCACCCATCTGGACGACCACATCATCGACTCGATCAGGACCACCGGCATCCATCCGGTGCTGGGCGTGGCGTTGGACCCTGGCGTCGTGGCCCACCGCTTCGTCGACATCGACGAAGGGTTCGAGGGCGCGGACGTGGTGATGGTCGGGGTGAACTCGTTCGGGATCGGCTGGGTCGGTGAGCAGCTCGCCCGGCACCTACAACCCGGGCAGAAGGTCCTGGTGATCACGAAGGGCTTGCACGCCGAGCCGGACGGCACCCTGCGGATCCTCCCGCACGTCCTGCAGCGAGCGGTCGGTGACCTCGCGGACCAGGTCACCTGGTCCGCGATCGTGGGACCGTGCATCGCGGGCGAGCTGGCGATCCGCCGGCCATCCTGCGTGGTGTTCAACGGCGAGGACCGCGACTCGATAGAGCTCCTGGCGGACATGTACCGGACTGACTACTACCACGTCTGGACGTCCACCGACCTCGTCGGTCATGAGGTCGGTGCGGCGACCAAGAACGTGTTCGCGTTCGCTGCCGGGTTCGCCGAAGGGATCCTCCACGATGCGGGGGAGCCGGCGAGCCCGTACGTGATGTTCAACTACTCCGCGGCCCTGTTCGCGCAGGGCTCCCGCGAGATCCACCAGTACATCCGGCTTCTGGGCGGCGACCCGACGACCGGGGACGGACTGGGCGGGGTCGGCGACATGTACGTCACGTCCATGGGTGGACGCAACGTCCGCGCCGGCACTTATGTCGGCCGCGGGATCCCGTTCTCGGAGGTGCGCGACACGTACATGAAGGGGATCACGCTCGAGGGCGTGGCAGCGATCGGCGTCATCGGCGCCGCGCTGGAGAAGCTGACGGCGCGCGGCGTGGTGGCGGCGGAGGACTTCCCGCTGAGCCGCTTCCTGTTCGATGTGGCGTACCGCGATGCCCCGCTGGACGTGCCGTGGTCGTCCTTCTTCGGTGGGGAGCGGCGGAGCCGGTAGCCTCTGCCGCCCTCGGAGCGACTGCCCAAGCGGCTCCCGTCGCTCCACCCGTCCGGGCGCCGAACCGCACAAACCGGCGTCACAGAGGGAGCCTCGGATCCGGCGCAGGCAGGGGGTGCCGTGCCGTTACGCTGGGAATGTTGAGTCGAGCCCGGCGACGTGCTCGAGCCGCGGACTGGAGGACGCCGTGACCGCTTCTGACGATGTGGGCGCGGCGCCGCTCACCGAGGTCCTGGACGTCCTGTCGGAGCGGATCGTGCGTTACCGCTTCGACGACCAGTCGATCGTGTACTGCAACAGGGCATGGGCCTTGGCCAATCGTGGCAAGCCGGACGATTTCGTAGGTCTCCCGCTGCACACACTGCTCGCGCCCCCGGAGCGCGAGGGCCTCGTACAGCAGCTGTCCCGTCTCGGCCCGGAGACTCCCGTCCTGACGGAGCACATGACCCCCACCGGAGCAGGTCGGTGGACGGAGTGGACGGATTTCTACCTCCCCGGCCCTGACGGCCCCCACGTGCTCGCGGTGGGTCGTGACGTGACCGAGCGTCGCGAGGCCGAGCTCCGCCTGGCGGCCAGCGAGGAGAGGTACCGGGGACTGGCGCTGCGCGACGCGTTGACCGGCCTGGCGAACCGGCGCCTTCTGGACGAGCTGCTCACCGCCGCACTTGCACGAACGAGCCGGTCGGAGACGTGCCTGGTCGTCTCCTACGTCGACCTCGACGGGTTCAAGGCGATCAACGACGACTATGGCCATGCGGTCGGTGACGCGGTCCTCGTCGAGGTCGGTCGGCGTCTGCGTGCCACTGTGCGGGATGCGGACATCATCGCCCGGATCGGCGGTGACGAGTTCGTCGTGGTGCAGGAATGCCCGCCGGACCAGACCGATTCTCCCGTCGCGCGACTCCAGCACATCATGTCCGAAGCGATCACGCTCGAGGGTGTCACGTTCGAGTGCGGGGTCAGCATCGGTTCTGTGGTCGGCGGACCGGAGCACGACGCGGCCGCCCTCCTCGCAGCCGCCGACGCGGCCATGTACGTGGTCAAGCGTCGACGTCGCCGCGACCGCGAGTCAGCGCCCGGCCCTGCGAGCAGCGACCGCTAAGCCCTTCGCGAAAAGATGCTTCATCGGCCCCTGAGAGCCGCTGTCACTCACTGCTGACTACGAGGTGGCCGAGGGAGTGCCATCGTTGACCTCGTCGTGAACGGGCGGTGGTACCGCCGAGGTCGCCGCTCGTGCCAGCCGCCAGAGCCTGAAGTAGTCATGGCGCCAAGCCAGGAACGTGAACGTGACGCCGAGAAGCGCGGTCGCGAGCCACAGGTTGTGGTCCAACAGGGTGGCGGGAACGTCGTGCCCGAGCGTTGGCATGGGCAGGGCGTTCACGCGAGCGAGAACCGAACCGGCGATCATCGCGAGGACGGAGCCGAAGCTGAAGGGCACGGGGACAGCCACCAGGAACGCGTCCGGGGTGCGGCGAAGCCAGGTGCTCACCGCAGAAGGCCGGACACCGCGATCACGACGGGAACGCAGAGGACCGTGGACCAGAGCACCGCGTCACAGGCCAGCTGCTCGGCGTTGCGGTACCTCGTGGCGATGATGTGGACGACGGTCGCTGCTGGAAGCGACGCGAGCAACGTGACGGCGAGCACCGAGTGGGAGTCGAGGTGGAAGACCCAGGTCGCCAGCGCGTACGCGAACATAGGTCATAAGAGGGTGACGCGCGTGGGCTCGAACCCACGACCCGGGGATGGTGAGCGACTGGACGTCCAGGAACGGGGCATCATCTCCCCCCAGTTCGCGCATGCCGGGAGTTGGGTTGCGCAGGCTCTTCTGGACGAGGTCGCCACACGCACCACCGGGCTCCCTGCGGCGATCGTCACGGCGCGCCACATCGCTCGCTTGGCGTACGCCTCTTGGCTGCCCTGGCGGGGTGCCGGACGAAGCACCAGTTCGTTCCATTCCCGCCGACTGGCGAAAGCTCTCCGGAGGCTACGGTTGGCACGTGGGAACGCGAAGAGTTCTGGGGGGTTGGAACCCCGAATGACCACCCAAGATCCACGGGCAGATGATCGCTACTCCCGGCAGACACGGTTCGTCGGCGTCGGCCATGAGGGCCAGCGGCGGATCGGCGCCGGGCGCGTCCTGGTCGTGGGCTGCGGTGGGCTCGGAACCGTCCTGGTCAACCTCCTTGTACGGTCCGGGGTGGGCCACATCACTGTGGTGGATCGCGACATCGTCGAGATGTCGAATCTCCAGCGCCAGCTTCTCTTTGAAGAAGCCGACGCCCGGGCCGGGGTCCCGAAGGCGGTCGCTGCCGCCGCCGCTGCTGCGCGTATCAACAGCAGTGTCGAGGTGAGGCCAGTGGTCGCCGATGTGACCCCTGACAATGTTGAGGAGCTGGTCGCCTCTGCGGACCTTGTCCTTGATGCCACCGACAATCTCCAGACGCGTTATCTGCTCAACGATGCGTGCGTGAAGCTCGGAATCCCCTGGATCTATGGGGGTGCCGTCGGCTCGACGGGCATGTCGTTGACTGTCATTCCCGGTGATACGGCGTGCCTGAGGTGTCTTTCACCCACGCCTCCAGCGTCAGGGACGACCGCGACGTGTGCCACGGTCGGAGTGCTGGCGTCCGCGGTCGCGATCGTGTCATCCATCCAGTGGACCGAGGCGATCAAGCTGCTTGTCGGCGACCGTGATCACCTGAATCGCACGATGCTGTACCTCGACGTGTGGTCCAACGACTTCCAGCAGGGTGAACCTCTGACACCATCACCTGATTGTCCCTGCTGCGGGCAGCGGCGGTTTGACTTCCTCGAGTCGACCGCGACGAGCAGCACGACGACCTTGTGCGGGCGGAATGCCGTGCAAGTCAGCCCGGGTCGCGCGAGAACGCTCGATCTCGGCGACCTTGCTCGCCGCCTCGACGGCGTCGGCGTGGTGTCGACGACCCCCTTCATGCTTCGCCTTGAGGCAGGCGGCCACGAGCTGACCGTCTTCGCCGATGGACGAGCGATCATCAAGGGCACGGACGACATGGCCCTGGCGCGTTCCCTGTACTCGCGCTATGTCGGGGATTGACGTGATCTACCTCGACAATGCGGCCACGTCCTTTCCCAAGCCTCCTGAGGTCGCCGAGGCGATCCTCGAGTTCCTGACCCACAAGGCGGGCAATCCAGGACGGTCGGGACACTCGCTAGCGGTCGCCGCCGACGCGGTCGTTGCCGAGACCAGAAGGAGCCTCGCCTCGCTCCTAGGAGTCCGGGATCCGTCACGGCTCGTCTTCACCCTTAACGGCACCGCCGCGCTGAACCTGGCGATGTACGGGCTCCTACGACCGGGAGACCGCGTCGTGACCACCAGCATGGAGCACAACTCGGTGGCACGGCCGCTGTTCGCCCTTGCTGAGCGAGGGGTCGACGTCATCTGGCTGCCGTGCGCTCAAGACGGCAGCCTCGATCTGGAGGACCTGGACCGCGCGCTGCGAGCGGCCCCTACCCGGCTCGTGGCTATGACCCACGCGAGCAACGTGTGCGGGACGATCCTGCCGATCGGCGCTGCTGCCGAGCTGGCGCATCGCCACGGGGCCTTGCTTCTGGTCGATGCTGCGCAGACAGCCGGAGTCCTGCCGATCGACGTTACAGAGCAGTCCATCGACCTCCTGGCATTCCCTGGGCACAAGGGTCTTCTCGGGCCTACAGGGACGGGCGCCCTCTACGTCGCGCCGGGAGTGCACCTGACCCCCATGCAGCAAGGAGGCACCGGCACCCACTCGGAGCTGCTGAGTCAGCCGGACGAGCTGCCGTTTGCGCTCGAAGCGGGCACCGTGAACACGGTGGGCATCGCTGGGCTCAGCGCGGCGCTGCGAGTTCTGAAGGCCACCGGGATCGAGGCAGTGCGGGCGCGCGAGGCATCCCTCGTCGAGCGTCTTCTCGAGGGTCTGCAAGAGATCAGGGGAGTGACGGTTCACGGTCCCCTCGACTCGGCTCAGCGGGTCGCCGTTGTATCGGTCATCCTTCACGGGTGGGAGCCGGTCGACGTCGGTGCCGCGCTCGACAGCGCCTTCGGCATCGCCGTGCGCCCAGGACTGCACTGTGCGCCGCTGGCCCATCGCACGCTGGGGACCTTCCCGCTCGGCACCGTCCGCCTGGCTCCTGGCTATTCGACGACAGACGACGAGATCGATCAGGCACTGGTCGCGTTGCGTGAGCTGAGCCTGAGCGCGGGCTGAGCAGGGGAACTCACCAAGAGCTCGAGGAGCCCTCTGGACGAATCGCCTCTGCGCGGGCGCTGGCTTCCAACCGCCGTGGAGAGCCCTCGGGCAGCAAGCTGGCAAGGGCCTCCCATGCGGACGCATCGCTCGCGCCCCACGGCGTCTCCAGCCAGCGTCCAATCAGTCGCGCGTTGTAGCTGGTCACCACCGCCTGCTGCAGCCGTCGATGCAGGCTCTGCCGAATCTCCGCGACACCAGGTGCCTGTGAGTGTGGCAGCAGGGGGCCGGGGTAGGACTTCAGCGCATCGCTGACGCGTCCTTCGGCGATGAGGTCGCTGACCACGTCCGCATCCGAACGCACGGGGCGGCGGAACAGATAGGGACGCGACGACAAGAGGTCGTCCCCCAACCGGTCGCGCAGCCTGCTCATCTCCACGCGAATCGAGGTGGAGTTCAGGGGGTCGGGCGAGAGGCTGGCCGCGAGGAGTCCGGTGGTGAGGCCGTCCCTGGCCAGCGCTAGCAGCACGACGATCTCGCTGTGGCGAGGCCCGAGGTTCAGCGCGCGGCCGTCGACTTCGAGTACGGCGTTGTCGCGGCCCAGCACGCTCAGACGCACCGACGAGGTCGAATGCCGCTGGCCGGATGACTCGACGAAGCGTGCGACGACGTACCCGCTCGCCCCGACCGGTTCGATGACCAACCGCCTGCCGTCCGGCAGCTCGCTGGAGCCTTGGTCCGCGTCGGTGACACCGGTCAGCCGCGTGAGCCCGAACCCGGGGGTGGCCGCGAGGATCCGCCCTCCGGGGCTGACGAAGGCCGCGCCGCCTGCTGAGGGCGGCAGTTCTCCTTGGGCCTGATAGGCGGCCAGGTCGCTGACGGCGAGCATCCGCGCGAGCTCCGTCTCGACCGTCCTGGCGGTCGCCCGAACCAGAGCGAGCATGGCTGGGCTCCCGGCTGGCGCTCCGCCCGTGAGGTCAAGCACGCCGAGGAGCCTGCCGCTGTCGGGATCCCGAATCGGAGCCGCTGCACAGGACCACCTGCGAACCGCCCCGTTGAAGTGCTCCGCACCGATGATCTGCACTGGTCGGCCGAGTGTCAGGGCCGTGCCGGGCGCATTCGTCCCGGCCGTACGTTCAGACCAGTCGGCACCTTCGATGAAGTGAATCTGCTCTGCGCCACTACGGGTCCTCGGGTGCCCCTCGACCCACAGCAGCTCGCCCGCTGCATCGGCGATCGCGAACACGCAACCCGCATCTCGGACCACGTCGCCGAGCAGGTCACGAAAGATCGGGAGCAGTCGCATCAGGGGATGAGCGCCGCGGTATTCCTCCAGCTGGCCTGACTGCAGCGGCACCGGCGCCAGCCGCATACCTTCTCGGGTCATCCCGGCGGCGAGGCAGCGTTTCCAGGACTGTGCCACCAGCGGGCGCATGACACCGTTGGCGACAGTGCCGGACGGCACCAACTCGCGGCGACGCGACGACTGCTCGGCGGGAGTGACTCGGGCGCCGACTCTCGGCCGCAGAGGCGGGTCAGGATTCGCCACAGCACCGTCCTTCATTGGACATTGACGCTCATCCTACCCGGGCACCCGAGTCGCCTTGTCGGTCAGGGCATGATCTTGCCGCGCAGTACTGACCACTTCCGCAGCGAACGGGGGAGGTGGCTACCGACCGAGCCGATCAGCATCGCCGCAAGTGGGGAGGCCTTCGCCAAGCGCGGGTCAAGTTGGCCTGGCAGGAGTGCGCCGATGTGAGCCACGGTCGTCAAGCCCCGGCCCTGATGAGGCCAGTTGGCGCTGTGTCTGGCCTCAGAGATGAGTAGCGCCGTCCCTGTCGCCGCGGTGAGGTCCCGCCACAGGCGTAGCTTCTCGGGGGGAACATCCCACAACCGTCCACCGACGTAGATGCTGGTGACGATGATGTGCGCCGTCCGCACTGAGATTCCCACCAGCCTCTCGGCACTGACCCGAGGTGCATCGTCGGGCGTCACTGAGCACCTCCGCCGAAGTCGCCGCGCTGGCGAAGCGCATGTACGTCGACCACTGTCCCGGCCGGCAGCGTCTCGGTTCCGCTGGGTATGAGGGCGATCCCGTCGGCATAGGCAAGCGTGCGCACGAAGCCGGTTGCCTGCTGGCCGGAGCTCATAGCGACCAGGTGATCCTCGATCTGCTCCAGCCGGACCCGGCGCAGGGTCACGCGGTCCGGTCTGGGTTGTACAGGTTCGCCGAGAGGCACGCGGCGAGTCGCCTGGGTCGGTCGAAGGTGCCCACCCATCCGTCGCAGCGCAGGGCGAACGAGCAACTCGAACGTCAAGAGAGCCGCCACAGGGTTGCCGGGCAGAGAGAACACGCAGCAGTCTCCGGCCACCGCGAACGCCATCGGGCGACCGGGTTGGATGTCGACCTTCCAGAACTCCTCCCGTGCGCCGAGGTCACGGAGGACTTCGCGCACCAGGTCACGCTCTCCCGTCGACACCCCGGCCGAGGTCACCAGTGCGTCGGCCAGCAGACCCTGCTCGAGTTGCTTTCTGAGCATCGCAGGATCGTCCCGGGCGATCGGCAGAGTGATCGGTATCGACCCTGCCTCACGTACGGCGGCCGCCAGCGCCGGTCCGTTGCTGTCGAAGATGCGCCCCGGAGCAACCGGCTCGCCTGGCATCAGGAGCTCGTCGCCAGTCGAGAGGATGGCGACGCGAGGACGGCGGATCACGGGTATCGAGGTTCTCGCCACGGATGCGAGTACGGCAATCTCCGTTGGCCCGACCAAGGTGCCCGCGATGAGAAAGCATTCGCCGGCATGCAGGTCGCTTCCCTGGATGCGGATGTGAGCGCCGCTCACCGGCTGGATGAGCAGGCGGACCGTGTCCTCGCGCACCTCGGCCGATTCGAAGGGCACCACGCAATCGGCCCCTGACGGTATGGGGGCCCCGGTGAGGATCTTGGCGGCCGTTCCCCTCACCACAGACATGTCGGCGGCTCGACCGGCTGGCAGGAAGCCGCGAATCTGAAGGACTGATCCCGCGGGGCAGTCCTGAGCGCGGACGGCATAGCCGTCCATCGCTGAGTTGTCCCACATGGGTAGGTCCCAGGCTGAGACCTGATCCGTGGCCAGGACTCGGCCGAGGCTGTCGTCCAGCGCCACCACCTCGACGCCCAGCGGTGCTGCGCACCGGAGGATGAGATCCCGTGCTTCGTCGAACGTCGGCATTGGGCCGGCCCCCTTACTCCCGCGGTCCACAGTAACGGTTGACGCGCCGAGGGCAGTTTCGGACAGCGGCTCAGGTGAGCCGCCCTGCCGCGTGTGATTGTCTGTGGGTCCATCCCTCGTGGACGAGCCTCGCAGCTGTCGTCGGGCACGCCGTGACGGGACGGATCAGCCGCTCCCTCCGCCGACGACACGGTGCGGTGCGAACGTGGATGGCCGTGCCAGTCTCGAATTTCGCAACGTTAGGCAACCCTAAAACGACCACTGCTGCAACATAAGGTAACCCTTAGCAAATTGGGTCGACAAACCCCCCTCCAGTGAGATGTCTTCGCGTTGCCCCAGTGGTACTTTCCTAACAGGAGTCGGCCAGCATCGAGGCTGGCCACGCTCAGATCGCACGCCTGCACACCGTTGTTACGACGTGTAGTTGACTCGATGGATGACACACGACGCTAGGTCGCGGCGTCAGGAAATGTTGAAGGGGGTACCGACGTGTCGAAGATGCTCATGATCTATCCGAACAAATGCACTGGCTGCCACAACTGCGAACTCGCATGCTCGTTCGAGCATGAGGGGAGCTTCCGTCCCGGCGCAACGCGGGTGCACACGTTCACGTGGGAGCGCGAAGGTTTCTCCGTTCCCCTGATGTGTCAGCAGTGCGACGACGCGGCCTGCGTCAATGTGTGCCCGACGGGCGCAATGCACCAGGGTCCCGCGGGTTCCAATCTGGTGGAGTTTAGCCAAGACCTCTGCATTGGCTGCAAGCTGTGCGTCATCGCGTGCCCATTCGGCAGCGTGCGCTACGACTCCGTAGCCAAGAGCATTGCCAAGTGCGACACATGTGGAGGGGCGCCCCAGTGTGTGGCGATGTGCCCGAGCGGAGCGCTGGAGTTCGTCGAAGATGCCGAACAGACTCGCTCGCGTAAACAGGTCATCGCCGACAAGTTCAAGACCATTTTCGAGGATGTGAACTGATGAACGGCTGGACTGGAACAACCCTTCGCGTCGACTTGGGCCGCGGCACGATTACGCGCGAACCTACGAACATGAAGGTGGCCCACGACTACATCGGCGCCCGCGGGATGGGCGTGAAGATCATTTCCGACGAGGTTGACCCCCATGCCGACGCTCTCGGCCCTGACAACAAGCTCATCTTTGCTCCCGGCCCGCTCACCGGGACATTCGCCCCCTCTGCCGGCCGCTACAACGTGGTCACCAAGAGCCCGCTGAACGGGGTCATTGCAGGCTCCAACTCCGGTGGCGTGTTCGGACCTGAGCTCAAGTTCGCCGGCTACGACGCGCTCATCATCGAGGGTCAGGCGAAGAAGCCCGTCTTTCTGTGGATCAAGGACGACGTGGTGGAGATCCGCGACGCGAGCTCCTTGTGGGGTATGACCGTCGCCGACACAACCGAGGCCCTGCGGGAGAAGACCGAACCCGATGCCAAGGTGGCCTGCATCGGGCCGGCGGGGGAGAACCTCTCCCTGATCGCATCGATCATGAATGAGATGCATCGGGCCGCTGGGCGCACGGGCGTCGGTGCGGTGATGGGGTCCAAGAAGCTCAAGGCGATCGCGGTGGTAGGGACGGGCGCGATCACTGTTGCCGACCCGGTCGCCTTCAAGGCCGCGGTCATGGACTCACGCGACAAGATTCATGCCAATCCCGTGGGCGGGGCTGGTCTGAAGGCGTACGGAACTGACGTACTGGTCAACATCCTCAACCAGTCCGGCGCGCTGCCCGTGAACAACTACCAGGACGCCTACTCCCCGGTGGCCGACAAGATCGGCGGGGAGTCCCTGGCTGCCAACCAGCTGGTACGGCCGAAGGGCTGTTTCGCCTGCGTCATCAGCTGCGGACGGGCGACCAAGGTCACCAATCCGCTGTACGCCGGTGTCGGCGAGGGGCCGGAGTACGAAAGCGCCTGGGCCTTCGGGGTGGACTCCGGGATCGACAACTTGGACGCCATCATCAAGGCCAACTACCTTTGCAACGAGTACGGGCTCGACACGATCTCGATGGGCGCGACCATCGCGTGCGCCATGGAGCTGTACGAACTGGGTCTGCTGACGAAGAAGGACACTGACGGCCTGGACCTCTCCTTCGGCAATGTCGCTTCCATGGTTGAGATGGTGCGCAAGACCGGCGTCGGCGAAGGCTTCGGCAAGCGACTCGCCGCCGGCTCGTACCGTCTTGCTGAGAGCGTCGGACGCGCGGATCTGTCGATGACCGTCAAGAAGCAGGAGATGCCCGCCTACGATCCCCGGGGAGTCCAGGGAATCGGTCTGAACTACGCCACGAACAATCGGGGTGGCTGTCACGTGCGCGGCTACACGATCGCTGTGGAGGTGCTGGGTCAGGGAGCTCCCACAGATCCGCACGCCACGGAGGGCAAGGCCGCTTTGGGCGTCGCCTTCCAGGATCTGACCTCGGCGTTGGACTCCACGGGGTCCTGCCTCTTCGCCACCTTCGGGATCGGCGGCGCCGAGCTGGCGAGCATGCTCTCGGCCCTGACCGGCGTCGAGTATTCGGTGGATGATTTCATGAAGGCGGGCGCACGGGTCTTCAACCTCGAACGGCTGTGGAACCTCAAGGTCGGCTACACCGCAGCTGATGACACCCTGCCACCGCGCATCCTCACCGAGCCGATCAAGACCGGACCGTCCAAGGGCGAGGTGAACCATCTCGAGGAGATGTTGCCGGAGTACTACTCGCTGCGCGGCTGGGACGAGAACGGCGTTCCGACGCCGGCCAAGCTCGCAGAACTGTCGCTGTAGCAAGGCCGTTCCCCTGTCAGGGGTCGCGCGACCGTCAGGTCAGCGACCCCTTTCGGGGCCGGCGGACAATAGGGGATGAGCGGTGCTGATCAAATACTTCGCGACCTTCCGCGATCTGACCGGGGAACTTTCCCGGAAGCTGGATGAATCGCCCGCAACAATCGCGGATCTTCTGGAGCTCCTCTCTGTTCGCTACGGCAAGGCTTTTCGCGGTGCGGTCTTTGACGATGGCGCCCTGAGCTCCCTCTTGATTCTTCTGGTGAACGGACGGAACGTTCGGCTCACGGGAGGTCTTTCGACACCTTTGAGCCCGACCGATGAAGTATCCGTCTTCCCGATGGTGGCTGGCGGATGACTAAGAAAGGGATTCCGATCAAGTGCCTATGAACGAGATCGTGATCGTCCCCATCGCTATCCTCTTGATCGGGGTGGCGGTGCAGGTATTGTTGTCCCGCCTGCTCTCGGGGGCAGCCAAGGGTTGGGTGGCGGTAACCGCGACCGCCGCGGCCTGCATCTCCGTTATTGCAATCTGGCCGACGATCTTCAGCGGGCGGGTGCTGGACGCGCGTTTCGGACAATGGGACGGTCCGATTTCGCTGACCTTCCACGTGGACGGCTTGTCGTTGCTCTTCGCCTTCATGGGCACCGCCATCGGGACCGCGATCCTGCTCTATTCTGTTTCCTACATGGCCCATGATGTGGCGGCAACCCGCTTCTACATCATCATGCAGATCTTCGTTGCCGGCCTGATCACTCTGGTGTTCGCCGCCGATCTGTTGCTGATGTATGCCGGCTGGGAGATCGTCGGGCTTTGCTCCTTCCTCCTCGTTGGATTCTGGTACACGGACAAAGAAGCCGCGGCCGGGGCCCGCAAGGTGCTGGTGATGACCCACCTCGCCGGGTATGCACTTCTCGCTGCCATCCTTATTCTCTACGCGCGCACCGGCACCACGCTCTGGACCGACCCTCGGATAGCGGGCGCCTTCACCAACGGAGTCTTCGCGCTGATGCTCGTCTCCGCGATCGCCAAGTCGGTGCAGTTCCCCTTGCACACGTGGATCCCCTCCGCCATGGCGGCGCCGACGCCGGTGAGCGCGCTCCTGCACGCTGCGGTGTACGTCAAGGCCGGCGTCTACCTGGTCGCGCGCATGCACTCCTTCACTCCCTGGCCGGTCTCCTGGCAGATGACGGTCGTCTGGATCGGGACCGTGACCATGGTCGTCGGGGTGTTGTTCGCGATGATCCAGCACGACGCGAAGCGGCTGCTGGCCTTCCACACGGTGAGCCAGATCGGCTACATGATGGTCGGCCTCGGGCTGGGCACCCCGCTCGGTGTGGCGGCCGCGCTGCTTCACACGTTCAACCACGGGCTGTTCAAGGGCGGGTTGTTCCTCGGGGCCGGGGCCATCCAGCACGCCACTGGGACCCGTGACATGGACAAGCTGGGCGGGTTGTCCCGACGGATGCCCAAGACGACAGTGCTGTGGCTGGTTTCGGCGGCCAGTATCGCGGGCGTTCCCCTGTTCAACGGATTCGTCAGCAAGTGGTTGCTCTACACCGCCGCGCTCGACGCAGGCTTCGCGGTACCCGCCCTCATCGCCTGGATCGTCAGCGTCTTGACGATGTTCTCCTTCATGAAGGCCACGTCGGTGATGTTCTTCGGCGACGACGGCGAAGCCAGCGCGAAGGCTCACGAGTCACCGCGCCTGATGCTCATCGGTTCCGGAATCCTCGCTGCGGGTTGCCTCGTGCTCGGGGTCGCCCCGCAACTCGCTTTGGACTATCTGATCGACCCCGCACTGCGCGCGATGGGCCTCACCGGCCACCTCGGCGTGAGCTGGTTCGGCTTCTCCGCGGCCGGCGGATCCTTCCTTGTCGGCGGCTTGGGTCTTGCTCTGCTCTCGCTCGTCTTGGGGGCTCTCGCCTACCGGCACTTCAGCAAGCGTGCCATCGTCGCTTCGACCGGGTCGCGAGCCATTGCTTGGGAGCCAAGGGAACTGGCTTCGGTGGGGCCAGCTGCCAGCGCACTGGCACCTGTCGGCCGGGGCGTCGGTGTCGGGTCGCCAGGCTCTCCATTCACTGGCGGCCAGCCGTTGGAGGCTCGAGGCAATCTGCGGGCCAGCGACTTCTCAGAGCCGGTTGCGACCGGGCTTGCCCCGTTCTTTGCCTGGGCCGACCCCGATCGCTACTACCTGGCGGTGTGGCACGTCACGCTTCGGGTCAGCAACCTCGTGGGACGGGCGAGCAAGTGGCTGGAGCAACGAGCGGTCACGGCCGTGGTCGCCGTCTCGGTGCTGGTCGGCCTCGTGGTGGCCTTCGCGGCAGGGGCGATCCGGACGGTGGGGCCTGCGGTCGAACTTGCGACCCCGTGGCCGCTCATCGCAGCGATCGCCGTGGCCGCGAGCGCGCTGATCCTGGTGATCATCACGTCGTCAAGGATTCGGCCGCGGGCATGGCTCGCGGGACTGGCCGCATTGCTGGTGATCGGTGGCCTGCTCACCGCCGCCGAGCTGCCGCGGCTGCTGCTCCTCGAAGGTGCCGCTTTCGCGGCGGTGGCTCTGCTGGTGCTCAGTGGCGTGGATCGACGGGCGTCGCTGGCCTACCTCGGGGCCGCGGTGTTGTCGTCGGTCACCCTCATTGTGGCCACGCTCACGATGAGCAGTGCCCCTGCCGGGCTGGTGCTGGCTCTCGTACTGGTCGGATTCTCGGTCAAGCTCGCACTCGTTCCGGCCTACATGTGGTTGCCCGCCATGGCTCAGCGCACCCCGGCAGCTCTGGTCGGCCTGGTGGTGGCGGTGGTCGATGTCGCGGCGTTCGCGGAGCTCATCGTCCTTCGGCAGCGGGAGGCTTGGCTGTTCGCGCCGACGTGGCCTTGGGTGGCTCTCGCCCTGGCGTCCGCTATCGGCGGTGCTGTACTCGCGCTCGCGCAGCATGACGTCAAGCGCATGCTCGCGTTCTCGACCATCACCGGCGCGGGGTTCCTGGTGCTCGGTATCGCCCTCGGAGGCCCTGTCGGGCTGGCTGGCGCGGCTGCCGGTGCTGCCGCGGACGCACTGTCCAAAGCGCTGCTGTTCTCCGCAGTGGCCGGCGCTGAGCGCGAGGGAACCCAGCTGACCCTGTCCTCCCGCGGCGTGGCGCGCAAACACCCTCTGGCCACGGCAGGCTTCCTGCTCGGTGCCTTGGCCTCGCTGGGAGTCCCCTTCACCCCTGGGTTCGCCGGACACTGGCGGGTCTACGCGACGGCCTTGGGTGCCGGCTGGGCATTCCTGGCCGTACTGATCGTCGCCACCATCCTCTCGGTCCTCGCCTATGTGCGCGTGGTCGCCCTCGTCTGGTGGGGCGGCGAACCCGGCGAGCCGCCGACACCGCCGGACCAACGCCGGCTCGTGTCGGTGTGGGCCAGTGAGCCCCGCGCGATCATGGCGGCAATCGCGGGTCTACTCGTTGCGGTGCTCGTCACCGGCCTCTTCCCTGCACTGCTCCAGGATTGGATCGTCCGATGAGCATGCTCAAGTCCCTCATGAACACGGCGCGGCGCCGCTCGCCCTGGCTGTTCCACGCCAATGCGGGGAGCTGCAACGGTTGCGACATCGAGCTGGTGACCTGCCTGACCCCGCGGTACGACGTCGAGCAGCTGGGAATACGGCTCGAAGCGAGCCCCCGCCACGCCGACATCATCGTTGTCTCCGGCCCGGTCACACGGACGACCTGCGAGGCTCTCGAGACGGTCTACGGCCAGGTGCCCAACCCGAAGGTGGTCGTTGCACTGGGCTCCTGCCCGGCCACCTGCAATGTGTTCGCTGGCAGCCCGACCGTCGTCGGCCCGCTCGACCGCATCCTTCCCGTTGACGTCTATGTGCCCGGCTGCCCGCCACGTCCCGATGCGATCATCGCCGGTATCGCAGAAGCGGCAGCGATCCTGGCCGGCGACAAGCCGCGTCCGGTTCACAACTCCTCGCAGACCAGCGGCGAGGGTGGCCGCTGATGGCGATCCTGCGTGCAGCGATCCAGATGCTGCTGTTCCCGGGTCTGGTCTACGCCGTGTCGGCGTCCTTCTTTATGCTCTGGCTGCAGCGCAAGATCAACGCCCGTCTACAGGGGCGAATCGGGCCACCCTTCTATCAGCCCTTCTTCGACTTCGTGAAGCTCTTGGGCAAGCAACCGATCGGGCGGCCCATGCTTCAGGGGTTCGTCATGACGGCGCTCCCGGTCGCTGCCGTTGCGGCGATGCTCGGTGCGGTCGCCCTGTTGCCCGTCCTCCCGTCCGGAGCGGAGTTCCCGGGCGACCTCGTGCTGCTGGTGGCCCTCATCGAGGTCGGGCCGCTGCTGGCGGTGCTCGGGGGGTTCGTGTCCCGGTCGATGTGGGGCGAGCTGGGCGCGGCTCGGGAGGCGGTCATGACGGCGGTCTACAACCTGCCGTTCCTCACCGCGCTCATCGCGCTGGGCTGGACCAGCGACCTCTCGATCAGCAAGCTGGCGACGACAGCAACATGGCCGGTGCGCTTCTTGGCCCTAGCTGCGATCCTGTTGTGCCTGCCAGCCAAGCTGCACCTCAATCCGTTCTCCATCTCAAGCGCCGAGCAGGAGATCTACGCCGGAGTGACCACGGAGTACGACGGCCCACGCCTGGCCCTCTGGGAACTTGCTCATGGGCTGGAGTGGGTCGCCTTGGCCGGTCTGTTCGCAGTGCTCAGCGTGCCGCTCCCAGGGGTCGCTGATGTCTGGCGGATCCTCGTCTTCCTGGCCATCTCCGTGCTCGTCGTGGTGCTGCTGTCGGTTGCCGCGGCGTCTACCGCTCGTTTGAAGCTCGCACAGACTGCTCGATGGTTCTGGCTGTGGGGACTGTTGCTCGCCGGGTCCGCGCTCGGCCTCACCCTCGCTGGAATCTAGGGAGCCATCGCCGATGAACATCTTCAACCTGATTGCCGGCAACTGGCTTCATGGTCCGCAAACTACTCAACGCTTCCCCCTGCGCCAGGCGCCCGCCGTTGCCTTCCGGGGTCACGTCGCCATGGACCCGAACCTCTGCGTGACCTGCGGGATCTGCGCCGACGTCTGCGTCTCGGCTGCCCTCGAGGTCGTCCCGACACCGAGCGAATGCTCGTGGACCTACGACCCGGCCGCGTGCACGTTCTGCGGGGCATGCGTGGAGCACTGCCCGGTGGGTGCCCTCTCCCAGGCCAACGACCGTGGACCCTCGTATGGCCTACCAGGCGAGCAGGCCGTGACCATCACCGTTGACTATCCAGCATGCAGCAGCTGCGGCAGGCCCGCGATGCCTTACAGCGAGGCCCTGCTACAAACAGCCTTCCCTGAGGCCGGGAGCGAACTGCGCAGTCGGGCCCGGCTGTGCGGGGATTGTCGGCAGAGGGTGTCAGTGCTGGCGATGAAGAAGGCATTTGGCGGTCCGGACAACACTGAAGGGGATAGCCATGGACGTTGATGTGTTGTTGAGCGAGCTCAACCCAGGCGGTACTTACGAGCTGCGCCGGGACGGCTACTGGGCGGTGTGGCCCGATCTGGACGTCCGAGCGATGGCGACGTTGATGCGCGCTCGTGAGGTGCGTCTGTCGACGATGACCGGCACGCCGGGCGCCGACGGGCGCCTGCGCCTGATCTACCACTGGGACGTCGGCGCCAAGATGCTCAACATGGAGACGAGCGTGACAGCGGGACACATCCCGACGATCTCGGACGTACTGCCCGCAGCGGACTGGGTTGAACGGGAGATCCGCGACTACTACGGCATCGAATTCGATGGCCGCGCCGCCACACCGCCGCTGATGCTGCGCGAGGGCGACATCCCCGGCCTCTTCAGCCGGACCAGAGATCTCGGCACCCAGATCGATCCCGCAGAGACTGCCCGCACCAATGTCGCGTCAGAGGGTGGTGAGACCCGATGAGTCCTGTGATCCCGCTGGGCCCGTTCCACCCGGCCCTTGAAGAGCCCTACAAGGTCGAGGTCACCACCACTGGTGAAACGATCACGGACGCCGAGATCACCGTGGGGTTCAACTTCCGTGGGATCGAGTGGCTCGCCGAACGCAAGACGTACACCCAGGACATCGCCCTGCTGGAGCGGGTCTGCGGGATCTGCAGCAACGTTCATACCCTGATGTTCTGCCGAGCCGTCGAGAAGATCGCTGACCTCGAGGTTCCCGCCCGAGCCAAGTTCATCCGCGTGATCGTGGCTGAGGCTGAACGACTGCACAGCCACCTGTTGTGGGCTGGCGTCGCCTGCAACCTCATCGGCTTCGAGACGCTGTTCATGACCTGCTTCTCGCTGCGTGAACAAGTCATGGACGTTCTGGAGGGCATCTCGGGCAACCGCGTGAACTACGCGATGAACCGGCCGGGCGGGGTGAACCGGGACATCACTGATCCTGCCAGCATCCTTGATGCCGTCCGCACCATCGCTGACGTCACGGCCAAGCAACTCATCCCAGTCATGACGACAGATCGGACCGTGCGGGCTCGGTGCTCCGGCGTGGGCATCCTCACCCGGGAAGACGCGATCGCGTACGGCGCGGTGGGACCGATGGCACGGGCATCGGGTTTGGCCACCGATATCCGCAAGTCGGCTCCCTACCTGGTCTACGACCAGCTCACATTCGACGTACCGGTCCGCTCCGAGGGCGACGTGTTCGCGCGGATCGTCGTCCGGGCCCTGGAGATTCTGGAGAGCTGCAAGATCATCGAGCAAGCGATCGACATGATGCCTGCGGGACCGATCGCAGGAGGCCTGTTCCTGGCCGTTCCCGCCGGCGAGGCCGCCATACGCATCGAGGCGCCGCGCGGCGAGGTCGTCTACTACATGGAGTCCAACGGCACGGACATGCCGGCCCGTGTGCGCGTACGGACGCCCACCTTCGCCAACATGCCGACGGTGCGTGTGATGGCTATCGGGCAGGGACTGTCCGACCTCGGCCTGATCCAGGCGTCCATCGATCCGTGCTACTCCTGCAACGATCGCTAGATGACGCCGGCGGTGAGTCGGCCGCCGGAGGGGGTCAGCTCGACCCACGCAGATCTTTGCGCAGTTGCGCAGGAAGGGAGAAAGACACATCTTCCTCGGTGAACCTTTCCTCGGTTGCCGGCGAAGCACCAATGCCTGCCAGATATTCCAGTACGCCGTCTATCAGGACGCGTGGCGCTGAGGCACCGGCAGCGATTCCCACAGAATCGACCCCGACAAACCAGGACGGGTCTATTTCGCTTGCGTCTTCAACCTGATGCGCGGCTTTAGCGCCGGCCTGAATCGCGACCTCAGCTAACCGCGCCGAGTTAGACGAGTTCTTCGAACCGACGACGATGACCAGATCCGAATGCGGAGCAATCAACTTGGCCGCCGATTGCCGATTCTGAGTGGCATAGCAAATGTCCTCACTGGGCGGATCGATAAGCGCGGGGAACCTGACCCTCAGCCGGCTGACGGTCTCATTCGTCTCGTCCACGCTCAGGGTCGTCTGGCTGAGCCAAGCGACTTTGAGGGGGTCGGCGACGACCAACCCGTCCACGTCGTCAGGGCACTGCACCAAGGTGATCCGTTCCGGCGCCTCACCGGTCGTGCCCACCACCTCGTCGTGTCCGGCCTGGCCGATCAGCAGTATCTGCAGGTCCCGGGTGGCGAAGCACTTCACCTCTCGGTGCACCTTGGCGACCATCGGGCACGTGGCGTCGATAGCCTTCAACCCGCGCTCTGCCGCTTCGGCATACACCTGGGGAGAAACTCCGTGCGCCGCGAACACCACAGTGGCCCCGTGAGGCACCTCGTCGAGTTCTTGCACGAACACTGCGCCACGCGCCTCAAGGTCGGCCACCACGCGCCGGTTGTGCACGATCTGTCTGCGGACGTAGACCGGCGCTCCGTAGATCTCCAGGGCCTTCTCCACGGTAAACACGGCCCGCTCCACACCAGCGCAGAAACCGCGCGGCGCGGCGAGCACGACACTCATTGTGGCCATGATTTGCAGGCTACGCCCCCATTAACGAACACGCCAGGGAGGGTGACCTTACTACTACTTTCGACCGCCCACTGGACGTGCGAGTTGCACCTGAGGGAAGCGCCTTTTCATTTGTTCAGACTGGCCCCGTCGNNTTCGCTGGATCAGGGCGCAGAGCGAGGGCAGGGACTGGCGCAATGACCCAAGAAGTGCGAACCTGAATCCACGCAAACACCCATCAAGCAGAGGAGTTCACAGTGCGACTTTCAACCCGGAACCAGCTGCCCGGCGTCATCACATCGATTCAGGAGGGCCAGGTGACAGCCATCGTCAAGGTGGCCCTCGACGACAGCACGCAGTCGGTCACCTCCTCGATCACGCTGGACGCCGTCCACGACCTCGGCCTGGTCGTGGGGATGCCAGTGACCGTCCTCATCAAGGCCTCCGCGGTCATGCTGGGCGTCGAGTGACCCCAGAGCCGATGCCGATCGTCACACCGAAGGTACGTGCGGCTCCGCTGGTCGAGATGGGGCCTCCGTTGACGCCCGAGGAGATCCGGAGGTACTCCCGGCACCTGCTCATGCCCCAGATCGGCGAAGCGGGCCAGCGCCGACTACGTAACGCTCGGGTCTGCGTCGTGGGCGCTGGGGGTTTGGGCACTCCGGTGCTCCTCTACCTCGCGGCGGCCGGCGTGGGGCGCATGGGGATAGTTGACGACGACCGTGTGGATGCGTCCAACCTGCAGCGCCAGGTGATCCACGGCGCTGCCGATGTCGGACGCCTCAAAGTCGACAGCGCCCTCGACAGCGTTCACCGTATCGACCCGAGCCTCGACGTGGTGGTGCATCCGGTTCGTCTGAGCGTGGCCAACGTCGACGAGGTTCTCGGTGGCTACGACCTCGTGGTCGACGGCACAGACAACTTCCCCACGCGCTACCTCATCAACGACTCGTGTGTCCGGTTGGGGTTGCCACTGGTGTGGGGGTCGATCTTCCAGTTCGACGCCCAGGTCTCGGTCTTCTGGGGTCGTCCTCCGGCGGGGAGCGGTGTTTCGCCCGTCCAGCTGCGGGACCTCTTTCCCAGCCCTCCGCCGGCCGGAAGCGTCCCGTCCTGCGCCGAGGGCGGGGTGCTCGGAGCGCTGTGTGGCCAGGTGGGTGCCGTCATGGCCACCGAAGCCGTCAAGGTCATCACCGGGGCAGGGTCGGCGCTGCTGGGACGCGTCCTGGTTGTCGATGCGCTGGAGTCCCGGTGGACGCAGATCCCACTCGTCGGGGGACCTGTGAGGACATCCTCTGACGACCCGAGCGAGGACTATCTCGGGGAAGTGTGTGCGGTCGGTGCGGGGAGCCGGCCTGATGCAGCGACCTCGGAACCGCGGGTCCCGACGCTCACGGCGAAGCAGCTCAAGGACCGGATGGCCAACAGCCCAGCCGACGGCGCGGAGTGG
>PMBM01000194.1:0-10119 GCA_003153855.1 Propionibacteriaceae bacterium | reverse complement strand
CTGTCGGGTGGCGTCCTGGCCTGGATCGACGACGTTGACCCCAGCCTGACGCGCTATTGAGGCGGGACAGAACCACGTCGGCGTTGGTGCGGGAGCTACCCGCTGCGTGCGATGGGGTGAGGATAGTCTGATCGGAACCATGGAACTGGAAGGACACTAGTGCGCCGGATCGACGTCCACCGCCAGGCAGTTCTCGATCTGGCGCAGCCCCTGCCGGAGACTCAGGTGAGCATCGGGTCCGCAGACACCCATGTGCTGGCGCACGACGTCCTGGCCCCCTCAGATCTCCCACGGTGGGACAACTCGGCGATGGATGGCTACGCGGTGCGCAGCGCTGATGTTGCGGGGGCCAGCAGTCAGACCCCGGTCACCCTGCGGGTTCTCGTCGACCTGCCTGCTGGCAGCGATGCCCACCCGACGCTGCTACCGGGGATGGTCGCGCGCATCATGACCGGTGCGGTCGTACCGGCTGGAGCGGACGCCGTGGTGCCCGTGGAGCAGACCGACGGTGGGCGAGACGTCGTGCAGATCACCCGGGCTCCCGAACCCGGGGCGTACGTACGCCGGGCTGGGGGAGACGCCCGGCAGGGCGACGTCATCCTCGTGGCCGGGACCGTGTTGGGTCCCGCACAGGTAGCCGCGGCCGCCTCGGCCGGCTGTGGCACGTTGCTGGTGCACAGGCGTCCCCGGGTGGCGGTCCTCTCCACCGGCAGCGAGCTCGTTCCCCCGGGGCAGGAGCTCAACCTCGGTCAGATCCCGGACTCCAACTCGTACCTCTTGGCGGCGGCCGTACGGGCGGCCGGCTGCGAGGTCGTCAGGCTTGACGTCGTCTCGGACGACGCACGGTCGTTGCGCGCGGTCCTCACCGAGCTGGACGGCACCGTGGACGCGATCGTCACGTCGGGTGGAGTGAGCAAGGGCGCGTACGACGTGGTGAAGGAAGTCCTCCTCCACGAGCCGCGCATGGAATTCGTCGAGGTCGCCATGCAGCCGGGAAAGCCACAGGGACTGGGGCGCCTCGCCCGCGGGACCCCTGTCTTTGCGCTGCCCGGCAATCCGGTGAGCGTGTTCGTCTCGTTCGAGGTCTTCGTGCGTCCCGCCCTGTTGCGCATGCGCGGGATGGTCGACCTCGACCGGCCCGAGCTCAACGCCGTGGTCGTGGACGGCTGGCGCAACCGCACGGGTCGCACCCAGTACATGCCGGTTCGTTTCGACGACAAGGGGACCGGCAGCGACTACCGAGTACGACGTGCGGGACCCGGCGGGTCCGAGTCGCACCTGGTCGCGGCTCTGGCTCGTGTACAGGGCCTCGCTGTCGTCCCACAGGACACTGTCGAGGTCCGACCTGGTGACCGGCTACGCGTCATGGAGGTGGACAGGTGAGCGAACAGCCCTTCACCCATCTGGACGTGGCGGGTCACGCCCGGATGGTCGATGTCACCGCGAAGCAACCGACCGTTCGTGAGGCCAGCGCTACTGGACTGGTGCGATGTGCACCGCACGTGATCGCCGCCCTTAGGGACGGGAACGTGCCCAAGGGAGACGTCCTCGCTGTCGCGCGCATCGCCGGAATCAGCGGCGTGAAACGTACGGCGGAGCTTCTGCCGCTCGCCCACGTGATCGGAATACACGGGGTCTCTGTCGACCTCGAGATCACCGATGAAGGCGTGGCGGTCAGCGTCACCGTACGTACCGCCGACCGTACGGGCGTCGAGATGGAGGCACTGACCGGCGTGGCAGTCGCCGGGCTGGCCGTGATCGACATGGTCAAGGGGATCGACAGATCCACGTCCATGTCTGACATCCGGCTGGTCGCGAAGTCGGGTGGGCGGTCGGGGGAATGGCACCGAGAGCCCTAGAGGGCTGCGTACGGGCCGCCCGTCCACTGGTCACCACGTCCGAGCACGAGCCAGGAAGGTCAACGTGAACCACATCATCGTCCGCTACTTCGCAGGTGCTGCCGAGGCCGCCGGGGTCGAGACCGAGGCGTTGCCGGCTGCGTCGGTGGGTGACCTCATCGCTGTGATGGTGGGTCGGCACGGACCGGGACTCCAGAAGGTTCTGGCTCGGTGCTCCCTACTGGCCGATGGGGTCTACGTGCGCGACGAAGAGACGACCCTGGCTGATGGAGTCACCGTTGACGTGCTGCCGCCGTTCGCAGGGGGCTGAGCGTCGAGGGCTCAGGCAGGTTCAGGGCTCGCGCGTGGCTGCATCGGCGCGACTCGTCAGTTGAGGCCTACCCACACGTGAGACCCGTCGGCGAGTACCTCCCGCTTCCACACCGGCAGTTCGGCCTTCACCGACTCGACAAGGTCGCTGCAGACCTGGAAGGCGAGGGCACGATGGGCGGTCGCCACGGCGACGATCATGGCCGCCTCGCCGACACCGACCAGCCCGATCCGGTGACTGATCGCTAGGGCAAGCACGCCGTCGCTGGCGGCCGCCTTGGCTGCAATCGTTCTGAGGACACCCTCCGCGTCGGGGTGCGCCGTGTACTCCAGTGCGGCAACCGCACCGGTGACGGAGGGGTCGTGGTTGCGCACCAGTCCGATGAAGGAAGCCACGGCTCCGGAGCGCGGGTCCTGGACTGCCGCCAGATGCGTGGCGATGTCGAGGGGGCCCCGGTCGAGTTTGACCTGGAGGTTCACCCGCCGAGCATAACCCGGGGATCACCCGGTGGATGCTGACGGGTTTCCTCTCTCAGGCTGGCGGTATCGCGGACGCCTCCGGCGCCTCGGCGACGTCGATCGAGACGATCAGCATCTCCTCGCCGGATACCACAGTGACGGCAGTGCCCCCGCATCCCGAGCAGCTCAGGGTGAACCGGCTCAGCTCGCTGAGGGTGCCGCAGTCGCGGCACTCGACGGCGGCGGGCACATAGTCGATCTCCAATACCGAACCGTCCAAGACGGGGCCTCGGCTGGTGATCGACCAGCAGTAGACGAGTGTGTCGGGGACAACCTGGCGCAACGCGCCGATGCGTAGTCGCACGGAGCTCACCCGACGGCCACCGGCCTCGCGGGTTACGGCTCGGGCGATCGACTCGCACAGCGACAGTTCGTGCACTTCCACCCTTCACGCGGGTCTGCCAGAACCCTGTACGACTCAGCGAGGCACGCTGTCCCACCGGAAGACACCGCGGTTCACCGCGTCGATCACGGCAAAGGCCGCCAGCGACTCCGCGGCAACCTCGGCGTCCAGCAGCTCCACGGCGAAGCCGCCCTGCACCAGCACGTAGTCGCCCACCTTCGCCTCAGGCAGGTAGGTCAGGCAGCACCGGTCGGCGCGTCCGGCGATGTCGATGCATGCCGTGAGGGGAACCACGTCGATGATCTCCACGATCCGTGCTGGAATCGACACGCACATCTCAGCGTCCCTCCGTCCTGGCTACCGCTGGAATCATAACTGTGTCCACCTGGAGCTCCATGGTGCCGGGCGGGGCCGCACTGAACGGAAGGCAAGGGTCGGCCTCTCGGATGGCGTCCTCGAGACCCATCCGGTCGGGGCCGTCGGCGGGAGAGCCATCAATGACAGCACGGAGCAGACCAGACAGCCACGGTTCGTTCTGTGCTGTGGGGGTGAGGATGGTGACTGCGCTGGCGACCCCTTCGGCGGTGGAGACGTACCGGTGAACGAGGAGTCCTCGGGGGCCATCCACCCACCCCACGCCGTCGTTTCGGGGGACCCCTGTCGTCACAGTGGTGGACGGGCCGGCAACGAGCGCTGAGGAGTCGAGCAGTGCTCCGATCGCCTCCACCGAGTGCAGCATCATGATCGCCTGGGCCGCTCGTGCGTTGCCGCCAACGGCCAGCCAGCGTTCCTGCAGCTGGAGGGCCGCGGAGGTGGTGAGCTCGCCGATGCGCAACTGAGCCACCGGGCCGACGCGGTACTCGCCGAGTCCTGGACCAAGGCTCACCAGGTACGGCCTCGGGGCCGTGCGGCCAGGTCGGGCTTCGGCAATGAGTGCCGCCCAGTCGTCCGCCGGTGCTGCGGCATGGACCACTTCCCCCTCGGCAGTGACAGCCCTCAGTCGTTCACCGAGCAGATCCGGTCGTCCGAAGCGATCGGCCAGCGCGACGTCAGCGCCTGCGAACGCGCGACCTTGCTCGTCATCGGCCACGAGCGCGTCAGCGAGGCCCCTGGCGGCGGCTATGGCCGCCCCGAACCGTGCGCCGAGCTCGTCGCGAGCTGAGGCCGAGACCGGTCCGACCACACCGCCGACGACGGCCGTGGTCGGGAAGTGCCGGGGTGACCCGGCAGCGGCCATCGCGGACCTGCCGAACGCGCGTAGCAGCAGGCTCGCCTCCGTGTGCGAGGCCACGAACCTACTGGCGTGGGTGGTCACGGCCGAGCCGTGATGCAGCAGGCGCCGTACGGACTCGGCAGTGGGGGGCAGCGTCGTCAGTCCGGCCAGTGCTTCCAAGGCCCGGATGCCCGCCAGATGATGAGCGGCCGGGCAGATCCCGCAGACGCGTTCCACCAGATACGGCACGTCCGCGACCGGCTGACCGATCAGCAGAGCATCTACCCGAGGCAACTCGGCCAGATCCAGACTGGCTGACTCGGTTCGTCCGTTCTGATCGCGTTCGACGACGACCCTGGCGCCATAGGGCCCGGCCATCTCGTTCAGGACCGACATGGAGTCATCGCCCAGGCGACGTTCCGACAGCCCAGGCGACCCAGGCGGCGACGCCCTCGCCCGTGCGTGCCGACAGCTCGAACACCTCCGCGGAGGGGTTGACCGTGGCCAGGTTCCGCCGGAAGAGTCCCAGGTCGAAATCCAGGTACGGAGCCAGGTCCATCTTGTTGACGACCACGGCTGCGACGGAGCGGAACATGACCGGGTACTTGAGGGGTTTGTCCTCGCCCTCGGTGATCGAGTAGACCATGGCCTTGCGATGCTCGCCGACGTCGAACTCGGCTGGGCAGACGAGGTTGCCGACGTTCTCGATCAGCACGAGGTCCAAGGTGCTCAGGTCGAGTGCGGCCAGCGCTCGGGCAACCATCGGAGCATCCAGGTGGCACTCGCCGCCGAAGCCGTTGCCGGTGTTGAGCAGGGAGATCTGGGCGCCGTAGCCGCTCAGGCGTTCAGCGTCGATCGGGGTCTCGATGTCCCCCTCGATGATCCCGACGCGGAGGCGGTCCTGGAGCTCGGCGAGGGTGCGCTGAAGCAACGTGGTCTTGCCTGAGCCGGGAGAGCTCATGAGGTTGACCACTCTCACTCCGGCGGCGTCGAAAGCGGCGCGGTTGGCAGCGGCGCAGCGGTCATTCTCGGAGAAGATGTCCTCCAGGATCTCGATGCGCGCCCGCCCGGTGGCGTACCCGGAGTGATCACCGAGATCATCCGGGCCGTGGTCGTGGCTGTGCCCCGGACGCTCCTCGGTGTCGTGGGAATGGCTCGACTCGTCGTGGTCGTGGGAATGTACGGTTCCGTCATCGTGCCTGTGGAAGCGTCCCATGGCGGTCTCCTTTCGATCCGTGCGGGTCGACGGCGATCCGGCGGCACCAGTCCTCGGGTCGGTGGCCGAAGGGCCGCCGGTCAGGTAGTCATCAAGGGGGGACTCGTCGCCACGAGTCTGCGGCGCGGCAGCACCTCGTGTCTGGGTGGGGACCCTTCCCGGTGACCTGCGCCCACCGTCGAGTTGCTGGGCGCTGGCTCGATCAGTGTCCCATACTGACCAGTACGTCGAGGCAGCCGGATCGGCGCAACCGGAGGTCTTCCGATGCACTCAGCACCACAACCTGACGTCGTTCGACGGGAGTACCTCCTGCGGGGCGTCGTCCAAGGTGTGGGCTTCCGCCCCCATGTGGCGAATGTGGCCAGTCGGCACGCGATCACCGGCTTGTGCGGCAACGACGACCTGCGCGTCTTCATCGAGGCTCAGGGCACGGCCGAGGTGATCGACCGCTTCATGGCCGAGGTGGTGGACACCCTCCCGCCCTTGGCCCGGGTGATCTCCGTGACTCATCGCCAGCTGGTGCCGCTGTCGGATGAGACTGGCTTCCGGATCGTCGCCAGTCGGCACCTGGCAGGCGTTCGGACCCTCATCCCCCCAGATGTCGCGACCTGCGCGGACTGTCTGGCTGACATGGCAGACCCTCTCAACAGGCGCTACAGGTATGCCTTCACCACCTGTACGAACTGCGGGCCGCGTCTGACCATCATTGAGGACCTGCCCTACGACCGGCCGGCAACGACGATGCGGGCCTTCCCGATGTGCCCTGCGTGCACCCGTGAGTACAGCGATCCCGGGGACCGGCGCTATCACGCCCAGCCGATCAGCTGCTATGACTGCGGCCCCAGGCTCTGGCTGGCACGGCCCGGGGATTCCGCCTCCGTACGTCCGGTTCCTGGCCCTGCGGGTCCCGCCGAACAGGAGACGGTGATAGCCGAGGCCCGGCGCAGGTTGTCGGAAGGCGAGATCGTCGCGGTCAAGGGGCTGGGTGGTTTCCACCTGATGTGCGATGCCCGAAGCGCGGCCGCGGTCCGACGACTCCGGGAGCGGAAGGGACGTTCGGGGAAGCCTTTCGCTGTCATGGTTGCCGACCTTGCCGGGGCGCGAGGCCTGGCCGAGCTGAGCGACGAGCAGCTGGCGGTCCTGGCCTCGCCGGCTCGTCCCATCGTGATCGCCGTCATGGCAGCCGGCTATGACCTCGCTGACGAGGTGGCGCCGGGTCTGAGCGACGTGGGAGTGCTTCTGCCGTACACGCCGTTGCACAGCCTGCTCGTCGAGCCAGGTATGGCGCTGGTCGCCACGTCGGGCAATCTGGCTGAAGAGCCGCTGTGCTACTCCAACGACGATGCGCTGAGTCGGCTGGGTGGGCTCGTGGACAGCTTCCTGCTGCACGATCGCGAGATCCATGTACCGGTGGAGGACTCGGTGGTGCTTGCCGTTCCTGGTGGCGTGGTGCCGGTTCGTCGCTCTCGCGGACAGGCGCCGTTGCCGGTGCTGCTGCCGGGCGGGGACGCGGACGGGCAGACCGTGCTGGCCGTCGGCGGTGAGGTGAAGAACACCTTCGCGTTGGCCAGCGGCGACATGGTCTTCGTCTCCGCCCACGTCGGAGACATGGGTTCTTGGGCTTCCCAGTCAGCGTTCGAGGCGTCAGTCGCCCAGCTGCTGGGGATGCATCGCCGTCAGCCCGAGGTTGTCGTCTGTGACCTGCATCCCGGCTACGCCACCACCGGGTGGGCCGAACGGTACAGCGCCACGCACCCAGACGTCCGGCTGGTCCGTGTGCAGCACCATGTCGCGCACGCGTTGTCGTTGTTGGCGGAGCACAACATCGACTCCGGGCCGGTGCTCGTGGCCACTCTGGACGGTACGGGCTATGGCACCGACGAGACGATCTGGGGTGGGGAGCTTCTCCTCGTCGGGGACAGCGCGACTCGCTCGCCCTGGTCCTGGCGGCGGGTCTGGCATGTCCCCACTTTTCCCCTCGTAGGAGGCGATAGAGCGGTTCGCCAACCGTGGCGATCGGCGCAGGGACTCGCTCACGCGTGGGGACTCGACATCTCCGAGTCCCCAGCACGTACGGCTGCGCCTCCGGCCGAGCTGCGTCTGGTCGCCTCACAGCTCGCGAGCGGCCGGCCCCTGACCCTCACCAGTTCGTGCGGGCGCCTCTTCGACGCTGCGGCCGCGATGCTGGGCATCTGCCTTGACGCGACCTACGAGGCTCAAGCGGCGATGGAGCTGGAGCGGGCAGCCTCGGCGTTTCGACCGTCCGCCCTTGCGGACCTGCCAGCTCACAGCAGCCTGCGTGACGTCTTCGTCGACCTTCTCGCGCATGCCGAGCGTCCGATCGAGGAGCGAGCATGGCGGTTCCATCAGGGTTTGGCCGTGACTGTGGCTGAGGAGATGGTTCGTCAGGCGGCGTTGGCCGGCGCCACCAGGGTCGGCGTGACCGGGGGAGTTGCGCTCAACCGCGTCTTCACAGCGGCCCTCGTCGGCCACTTGCGGACAGCGGGCTTGGACGTGCTCACCCATCGGGTGGTCCCGCCGAATGATGGGGGTCTGAGTCTGGGACAGGCATGGGCCGGGCGGCTGTCGGTAGAGGCAGGCGACTCAGGCGACTGACCTCAGGTCGTGTCAGCCCTTCAGCAGATCCGGGGGAGGGGATCGCCGACCAGCATGTCGACCATTCGCGTACCGCCAAAACCGGTGACCATAACCACCGACGAGGCCGGTTCGGCGACGATCCGTCCAATGAGCGTGGCTTCTTCACCGCCTGGGAGAGTACGGAGGGCGGCGAGGCCCGCTTCGGCCTCGGCTGCTGGGACGACGGCGACGAAGGTGCCCTCGTTGGCGACGTACAGCGGATCGATGCCGAGCATGTCGCAGGCGCCGCGCGTCATCTCGTGAACCACCACCTGCGCCTCTTCGATCACCACCCCGAGGCCAGTGGCCTGGGCGAGTTCATTGAGCACGGTGCCCAGCCCACCGCGCGTGGCATCGCGCAGCCATCGGGTGCCCGGAGCTGCTTCGAACAAGGCGGCGGTGAGTCGGTTGACCGCGCGGGTGTCCGAGACGATGGGGGCCTCGATGGCGAGGTCCCCTCGAGCGAGCATCACGGCCATACCGTGATCGGCGATCGCTCCCGAGATCAACAGCTTGTCGCCACGCTGGACCTCGCCCGGCCCGACGTGTCGATCGCAAGGGATGATGCCGATGCCGGCCGTGGTGATGAACAGCTGGTCTCCAGCCCCATGGGGGACGACCTTGGTGTCGCCCGTGACGATCCGGACGCCGGCCGCTTCGGCTGCGGCTCGCATGTTGGCCACGATCCGACGCAGCGTGTCGATGGCCAGGCCCTCCTCGAGNNGTGCCGTTCACTGCGAGCTCGCCGATGCTGCCGCCCGGGAACTCGATCGGGTTCACCACGTAGGAGTCGGTCGAGAAGGCCAGCCGCTCACTGGTCAGACCGTCAGGCAGGAGGTCGGCGAGGCGGGTCACCCCGGCGTCCCCGAGCTCGGCCAGGACATCGTTCCCGTAGCCGTCGAGGAAGATCGCGTCCACGAGAGCCGCCGATGCCTTGCCACCGGCTCCATGAGCCAGGGTGATGTGTGTGTCAGTGAGACGCGGACGTCGAGCACGTACGCGCTCGATGCGCTGGTTGACCTGGTGCTCGTCGTCGTTCAGGCGATTCTTGGGATCCATCCGCGGGCTCCACTCTGGATTCCACGGGATGTGGGCGGTGGCGCTAACCCGTGCCAGCGGCCATGATAGCCATGTACCGACCACGCGGTCGGGCGGACGGAGAGCGCGCAGATGTGCCTTGGAGTCCCAGCCGAGATCGTGGCTATCCCGGACCCCGCAGTCCCTCGGGCCAGGGTTGCGATCAGTGGTGTCGAGCGAACCGTCGCCACCGATCTGCTGGTCGACGAGCACCTTGCGCCCGGAGATTGGGTCTTGGTCCATGTCGGCTTCGCTCTCAGCCTGATCGATGCCGACGAGGCAGCGGTGACACTCGAGCAGATCAAGCGCCTGGGCGGCGGTACGTTCGAGACTGAGCTGAAATCCTTCGAGAGCTCGGCAATCGATTGAAGTACGTCGATGAGTACCGGGACCCGGCTGCCGCCCGCACACTCCTGCACCGGATCGAAGAGCTGGCGTCGCAGTTGGAGCGACCGATTGCGGTGATGGAGATCTGTGGTGGACACACCCACACCATCTATCGGCATGGTCTGGAGCACCTGCTCCCCGAGGCGATCGAGCTGATCCACGGGCCGGGGTGCCCTGTCTGCGTGATTCCCATGGGTCGGGTGGACGACGCGCTGTGGCTCGCACGGCAGCCGGGGGTGACCTTGACCACCTTCGGCGACATGATGCGAGTCCCGGGCTCAACCGACTCGTTGCTGCAGGTGCGGGCTGCTGGCGCCGACGTCCGCTTCGTCTACTCACCGCTCGACGCCCTGCAGATCGCGCGGGAGAACCCGCAGCAGGAGGTGGTCTTCTTCGCCGTCGGCTTCGAGACGACTGCCCCGTCCACGGCCGTCACCCTCGAGCGCGCCCGGGTCGAGCGGATCCCCAACTTCTCGGTGTTCAGCAACCACGTCACCA
This sequence comes from Propionibacteriaceae bacterium, assembly GCA_003153855.1. Taxonomy (GTDB): domain Bacteria; phylum Actinomycetota; class Actinomycetes; order Propionibacteriales; family Propionibacteriaceae; genus Fen-668. Next base: position 61 of record PMBM01000194.1, on the reverse strand, counting down.
TCCAGCCTCCGTTGAGGGCGATCGTGAATGGCGGCCAGACCCGGGTGGATGCGTTCATCGG
>PMBM01000133.1 GCA_003153855.1 Propionibacteriaceae bacterium | reverse complement strand
CTCCTGGAAGATCCGCATCTTGTTGTCGCCCTTGTAGGCGGTCGGGTTGAAGTAGTAGCCCTCGCTCAGGTCGCCACCCAGGTCGACCTTCTGTCCGCCGACGAGGCATTCCGCCCCTTCCTGCACCGCGATGTCGCAGTAACTGGCGATCTTGTCCATCTGGCTGGTGGAGACCTGGGCGCCCATCATCGTCGCGGTGTCCAGCGGCGAGCCCTGCTTGATCGCCTTGATGCGCTCGAGACAGCGGGCCATGAACTCGTCGTAGATGTCAGCCTGGATCAGGGCGCGCGACGGAGCGGTACAGACTTCGCCTTGGTTGAACGCATACATCACCAGACCCTCAACCGCCTTGTCGAGGAAGGCGTCGTCCTCGGCCATCACGTCGCTGAAGAAGATGTTGGGGCTCTTCCCACCCAACTCGGTGGTGCTCGGGATGAGGTTCTGCGCGGCATACTGCATGATCAGGCGTCCGGTGACGGTCTCGCCGGTGAATGCGATCTTGGCGATGCGCTTGTTGGTCGCCAACGCCTTTCCGATCCTGGCGCCGGGTCCAGTGACCACGTTGATCACCCCCGGCGGGACGATGTCGCCGATCACCTCCATGAGTTTCATGATCGACCACGGCGTCGGGGACGCCGGCTTCAGAACGACCGCGTTCCCCGCGGCCAGCGCCGGGGCGAGCTTCCAGGCCGCCATGAGAAGGGGGAAGTTGAAGGGAATGATCTGGCCCACGACGCCCAGCGGCTCACGGAAGTGGTAAGCGACCATGTCGGCATCGATCTCGCTGAGCGTTCCCTCCTCGCTGCGGGCGGCCCCGGCGAAGTAGCGGAAGTGGTCGACCAACAGCGGGATGTCGGCATTCAGTGTCTCGCGGATCGCCTTCCCGTTGTCATAGGTCTCGGCGAGCGCGATCTCCTCCAGATGCTCCTCGACCGCGTCCGCGATCTTGTTCAGCACGATGGCCCGCTGCGCGAGGGACGTCTCACCCCAGGCGGGCGCCGCGGCGTGTGCGGCATCCAACGCCGACTCCACATCCTGCTCGGTTGACTGGGCATACCGGGTGAACGGCTTGCCTGTGACGGGAGTCGGGTTGTCCGCGTACTCCCCCTCAACAGGTGCCTGGAACTCGCCACCGATGAAGTTGCCATACTGGGCAAGCACTTCGACCTTCGAGCCCTCCGTGCCAGGAGCTGGGTAGATCATGGGCTGGTTCTCCTTCGCTTCGTTGCGTGGACCCCCATCAGAGCACCACCGCGTGAGTTGCGGAAGGTTTTTGGTTGAAGTGGCAACGATTCGGGCCCGTCAAACCTCAGATCGAAGAACTAGAGGACGTGATGTGCTCAGAGCACCAGCGCGGTCTCGTGCGCGAGGGCGAAAGCGGCTTTGACGTCGGCCAACGTCGTGTCGGCGCCGACCACCACGTGAGCGCCGCCGCTCGTGAACGCGAGCACCTGAGGACCGCACGCGGCGGCGATCGCACGCGTCAGGGTGAGTGCCGCGGCCAGCGAGCCGAGCTCGAACCGGTAGCTGGTCTCCGCGAGCGCAATCCGCGTACAACCGCGCCCCGTCTGATCATCTGGCAGGAACGTGCCGACCCAGGTGGTGTACGAGTGGCGGCCGAAGCGGTAGGCGATCGTCGACTCCAGGAGAGGCCACGCGAGGTCGTCACAGACAGCGCGCACCACATCCGCGGTCGGAAAAACCGCGCACGCGTCAGCCTGGACCCCCCAGCGCGTCGCCACATCGGTGTCGAAACGCGTGACCGGCCAGACAAGTACAGAGTCAGCCACGGTCGGCAGCCTAGTCCTCTCGGCGAGGCTGCGCGTCGGACCCCGAGCCGATGCGCCCGGGTCAGACGGTGAGCGGGCGGGCTGTCGGCGGGATCGGCTTGGGCAGCTTCGAGGTTCCCGACAGCAGCGCGTCGACACCGTTCGCCGCCGATCGACCCTCGGCGATGGCCCAGACGATGAGTGACTGGCCGCGGCCGGCGTCGCCGCACACGAAGACGCCAGGGACGTTGGTCTCGTACGACTCGTTGCGGGCGATGTTGCCGCGGGCGTCGGTCTCGAGGCCGAGCTGCTCGATCGCCGTACGCTCCGGTCCGGTGAAGCCCATCGCCAGCAGTACGAGCTGGGCCGGGATGTCGTGCTCCGTACCCTCGATCGGCGTGAACCTGCCGTCGACCATCGACACCTCGGACACGCGCAGGTGGCTGACGACACCCGCATCGTCACCGACGAACTCGCTGGTGTTGACCGCGTACACGCGCTCGCCACCCTCCTCGTGGGCCGAGGAGACGCGATAGGTCATGGGGTACGTCGGCCAGGGCTGGCCCGGCGAGCGCTGTTGCGACGGCGTCGGCATGATCTCGATCTGGGTCACAGACTTCGCCTTCTGACGGAGCGCGGTGCCGAGACAGTCGGCCCCGGTGTCGCCGCCGCCGATGATGACGACGTCCTTGCCTCCTGCGAGGATCTGGTCGGCGACCTCCTTGCCACGCGCCACGCGGTTGGCCTGCGGGAGGTACTCCATCGCCTGATGGACGCCCTTGAGCTCACGCCCCGGCACCGTGAGGTCGCGGGCGACCGTGGAGCCGATAGCGAGGACGACAGCGTCGAACCGCTCGCGCAGCTCCGCGAACGTGATGTCGGTGCCGATGTTCACACCGGTCTTGAAGACCGTGCCCTCGAGCCGCATCTGCTTGAGGCGGCGGTCGATGACGTCCTTCTCCATCTTGAACTCGGGAATGCCGTACCGCAGCAGCCCACCGATCTCGTCCGCACGCTCGTACACGACGACCGTGTGCCCGGCGCGTGTGAGCTGCTGCGCGACGGCCAGGCCGGCCGGCCCGGAGCCTACGACCGCGACCGTCTTGAGCGTGTGCCAGGAGGCCTGCTCGGGGACGACGCGACGGTCGTCCCAGGCCTTGTCGATGATGGCGACCTCGACGTTCTTGATCGTCACCGGGTCGCGCGAGATGCCGACCACGCAGGCCGTCTCGCACGGCGCCGGACAGAGCCGACCCGTGAACTCGGGGAAGTTGTTCGTCGCGTGCAGACGGTCCAGCGCTCCGCGCCACTCGTCGCGCCAGATGAGGTCGTTCCACTCGGGGATGAGGTTCCCGAGCGGACAGCCGCTGTGGCAGAACGGGATGCCGCAGTCCATGCAGCGACCGGCCTGGGTCTGGATGATCGGCAGGACGGCGCGCCCGGGGGTCTCCGGGTACACCTCCTCCCAGTCGTTCACTCGCTCCTCGACGGGACGCCGCGCGGCGACGGTCCGGGGAGTGGTCATGAAGCCACGGGGATCAGCCACGAGCTGCCTCCATCATCTTCTCGGTGGTCTCGGACTCGCCGAACCCTGCGGCCTCCGCCTCGGCCTTCGCCCGCATGACGCGGCCGTAGTCCCTCGGAACGATCATCGTGAACCTGCTGCGGAGCTCGTCGTCGGAGCTGCGCAGGAGGCCCTCGGCCACCGACGAGCCCGTCTCGGAGACGTGGCGGGCAAGGAGCTCCTTGACCCTCTCCAGACTCGCATCGTCGAGCTCGACCGGGTCGGCGAGCTCGGTGTTGAGACGCTTGCGCTCCAGGTCGAGCACCCATGCCACACCGCCCGACATGCCAGCCGCGATGTTGCGGCCGGTGGGACCGAGGATGAGCGCCTCTCCGCCCGTCATGTACTCGCAGGCGTGGTCGCCGACGCCTTCGACGATCGCCGTCGCGCCGGAGTTGCGGACGCAGAAGCGCTCGCCGACGATGCCGCGCAGGAGGATCTCCCCCGACGTCGCGCCGTAGCCGATGACGTTGCCCGCGATGATCTGATCCTCGGCGGCGAACGTCGCCTCCGGTGCGGGAGCCACGATGAGGCGTCCGCCCGACAGGCCCTTGCCGANNGTAGTCGTTGGCGTCGCCGACCAGCCGGAGCGTGATCCCCTTCGGCAGGAACGCGCCGAAGCTCTGTCCCGCCGTACCGGTGAGCGTGATGTCGATCGTGTCGTCGGGCAGCCCGGCGCCCTTGGTCGCCTTCGTCACGACGTGGCCGAGGACCGTGCCGACCGTACGGTCCACGTTGCGGATCGTCGTCGCCTCCTTGACCGGCGTGCCCTGCTCGATCGCCTGACGCGCCAGCTCGATGAGCTTGACGTCCAGCGCCTCACCGAGACCGTGGTCCTGGGTCGTCGTCGAGTGCAGCGGCGAGGCCGACTCGACCTTGGCCAGGATCGGCGACAGGTCGAGACCCGAGGCCTTCCAGTGGTCGACCGCGGGACGGCTGTCGAGCTTCTCGACGTGGCCGATCGCCTCCTCGACGGTACGGAAGCCCAGCAGCGACAGGTACTCGCGGACCTCNNGAACTCGAAGAAGTTCACGACGAAGTCGGCCTGGCCGTTGAACTTCTCGCGCAGCACGGGGTTCTGCGTCGCGACGCCCACCGGACAGGTGTCGAGGTGACAGACGCGCATCATGACGCAGCCCTCGACGACCAGCGGCGCCGTCGCGAAACCGAACTCCTCCGCGCCGAGCAGCGCCGCGACGATGACGTCGCGGCCCGTCTTCAGCTGCCCGTCGGTCTGGACGACGATGCGGTCGCGCAGTCCGTTGAGCAGCAGAGTCTGCTGGGTCTCGGCGAGGCCGAGCTCCCACGGGCCACCCGCATGCTTCAGGGACGTGAGCGGCGCCGCGCCCGTGCCACCGTCGTGGCCCGAGATCAGCACCACGTCGGCCTTGGCCTTCGCGACGCCCGCCGCGACCGTACCGACGCCGACCTCGGCCACGAGCTTCACGTGCACCCGAGCGCTCGGGTTCGCGCACTTGAGGTCGTGGATCAGCTGCTTGAGGTCCTCGATGGAGTAGATGTCGTGGTGGGGCGGCGG
>PMBM01000089.1 GCA_003153855.1 Propionibacteriaceae bacterium | reverse complement strand
TCGATGATCTTCGCCTCGAGCTCCTGGCCGATGTACGGGCCGAGGTCGCGAACGCGGCGCATCTCGACGAGTGAGGCCGGCAGGAAGCCGCGAAGGCCGATGTCGAGGATGAGTCCACCCTTGACGACCTCGATGACGGTTCCGGTGACGACACCGTCCTCTTCCTTGATCTTCTCGATNNGTGCCCCAGGCGCGCTCGTACTGCGCACGCTTCTTGGACAGGATCAGGCGACCCTCCTTGTCCTCCTTCTGCTGAACGAGGGCCTCGATCACATCGCCGACGGAAACCACGTCACTCGGGTTCACGTCGTGCTTGATGGAGAGCTCTTTGGAGGGGATGACACCTTCGGTCTTGTAACCGATGTCGAGCAGGACTTCGTCCCTGTCGACCTTGACGACGGTGCCGGTGACGATGTCGCCGTCGTTGAAGTACTTGATGGTCGCGTCAACCGCGGCGAGGAAATCCTCGGGCGAACCGAGATCGTCGATTGCGACCTGCGGTGCTGCCTCGTAGGTGGAGGTCATGTAGTGGGGCTCCATTGATGGTGGTGCGAGTAGTGGCACGCCGCGACCCTCGATCGAGTGCGGGTGCTAGACCTGAACCATCACGAGCGCGACCTACTCCATGCCGAAGCCGCGCAGGTCACAGCGCACCCGGAAGCCTACCTGTGCCCGAATCAACGGGTCAATCCGACGGGGCCTCGTTCGGACGGGCCATCGCCGCTGCGGCCTCCCCGTGACGCGCGAGTAGCTCGTCGACCCGTACGTGCCGGCGCGCAGCCTCGTCGATCTCCTGCCCCTCGGTGGTCCACAACGGCGGGTCGCTGAGATAGACCTCGTCGAGCGGCACCTCGGGCGCCTGGGACTCCCAGCCCTCCCAGCGCAGGTCGCCGGCGAACGACGCGAGACCTCCGGTGAGAGCCCACCGTACGAACTCGGCGTGTCCGAACTCGAGGTCCTCCCACTGGAGCGCGTCGGGGGCGTAGTAGCAGACGTGGCCCTTCACGCCCCGAAGCCCGCCGCCGTCGAGGGCGAACACGCCGCCGACGACGTCCCAGCCGAGCACCACGTACTCAGGGGCTGCCGAGGCATCGTCGAGCCCGAGCGCCTCGTACAGCGAGGGCAGCGCACCATGACCGCCGCCGAGGAGACGCAGCCAGCCGTGGTCCACCATCAGCCCGCCGGTCTCGTACGCGAGGGCGCCGAGCACCGACCGCAGCGTCACCTGGAGACCGACGAGGCACCGGTCGCGACGGTCCGGCTCGACGTCGAGGACCTGGGTGTCCACGTCGCCCGACGCCAGCCACTCACGAAGCAGCGAGACCGCAGGGTCGTCGACCGTGGTGAGGTCGTGCAGCGTCTGCGTCATCAGTGCGCCGCCTCGTACCACGACCTGCCGATGCCGACGGACACGTCGAGCGGGACGTCGAGGGCCATCGCGCCGGACATCTTGTCACGCACGAGGGCCTCGACCTGGTCACGTTCCCCGGTCGCGACCTCGATCACGAGCTCGTCGTGGACCTGGAGCAGCATCCGACTCGCGAGCCCCGCCTGCGTCAGCCCCGACTCGACGTCGAGCATCGCGACCTTGATGATGTCGGCCGCCGACCCCTGGATCGGGGCGTTGAGCGCCATGCGCTCCGCCATCTCGCGACGCTGCCGGTTGGAGGACCCCAGGTCGGGCAGGTAGCGGCGCCTGCCGAGCAGCGTCTCCGTGTAGCCGGTCTTGCGAGCCTCCGCGACGATGCCCATGAGGTAGTCGCGCACGCCGCCGAACTGCTCGAAGTACTCGTCCATGAGGACCCGCGCCTCGGACGTCTCGATGCCCAGCTGCTGCGACAGACCGAAAGCGCTCAGCCCGTACGCGAGGCCGTAGTTCATGGCCTTGATGCGCGCCCGCTCGGTGATCGACACGGCGTCGGGGGCCACGCCGAAGACTCGCGCCGCCATCACCGTGTGGAAGTCGTGGCCCGAGCGGAACGCCTCGATAAGTCCCGTGTCGTGGGACGCGTGGGCCATGATCCGCATCTCGATCTGGCTGTAGTCGGCCGTGATCAGCGTCTCGTAGCCCGGTCCGACGACGAACGCCTCGCGGATCCGACGGCCTGCCTCCGTCCGTACAGGGATGTTCTGCAGGTTCGGGTCGGTCGAGCTCAGCCGGCCGGTCGCGGCGATCGTCTGTACGTACGTGGTGTGGACACGGCCGTCGTCCGCCACGGACTTCTGGAGTCCCTCGACGGTCTGACGCAGCCGGATCGCGTCGCGGTGCTCGAGCAGGTGGGCGAGGAACGGGTGCCCCGTCTTCGCGTACAGCCCCTCGAGCGCGTCCGCGTCCGTCGTGTAGCCGCTCTTGAGCTTGCGGGTCTTCGGCATGTGCAGCTCGTCGAAGAGCACCGTCTGGAGCTGCTTGGGCGAACCGAGGTTGATCTGCTTGCCGATGACGTCGTACGCGGCCGCGGCGGCGGTCGAGACGCGGTCGTCGAACCCGCGCCACAGCTCGTCGAGCAGGTCGGTGTCGACGGCGATCCCCGTGCGCTCCATCGTCGCGAGCGTGCGGAGCAGTGGCAGCTCGACGTCGCGTACGAGCAGCGTCCCCCCTTGTGCCTCCAGCTCGACCCTGAGCGCCTCGGCGAGGTCGATCACGGCGCGGGCCCTGAGCATGGCCGCCTGCGCGACCTCCACCGAGTCGGCCGGCTGGTCGCCGAAGTCGAGCATGAGCTGGTCGTCGGGATCACCGGCCGGACCTCCGCCGACCTCGGCGCGCAGCTCACGCTTCAGGTGACGCAGGGCGAGGTCGCCCAGGTCGTACGTGCGCTGGTCGGGTCGCAGCAGGTAGGCCGCCACCTGGGTGTCGCTCACCAGTCCGTCGAGGTCCCAGCCACGTGCCCAGATGGCCAGCAGCGGCCCCTTGGCGTCGTGGATCGCCTTCGGGTGAGCGGGATCGGCCAGCCAAGCTGCCAGCGCCGCGTCGTCGTCGGGGCTGAGCTCCGTGACGTCGAGGTAGGCAGCAGCGCCGTCGGCACTCGCGAGCGCCAGCGCCACCAGGTCGCCGGTGCCGCTCCCCCAGCGACCGACCGCCTCGATCCCCGTGAGCACGCCGGAGCCATGAGCGCTCAACCATGCTCGTACGGAACCGGGCTCGAGCACGTCGCCGACGATCTCGAACCCACCCTCGGCCGTGGGCTCCTCAGCGGGCAGGACCTCGAACAGCCGGTCGCGCAGCACCCGGAACTCCAGCCCGTCGAACAGGCGGTGCACTGCGTCGCGGTCCCAGTGCTTCCTCTCGAAGTCGGCGCTCCCGAACGGCAGGTGGAGGTCGCACAGCAGGGCGTTGACCCGACGGTTCGTCGTGACGTCGTCGAGGTGCTCGCGGAACGACTCCCCCGCTTTGCCCGGCACGTCGGCCGCCTGCCGCACGAGGTTCTCGAGCCCGTCGTACATGTCGAGCCACTTCGCGGCCGTCTTCGGCCCGACCCCGGGCACGCCCGGCAGGTTGTCGCTCGTCTCACCGACCAGCGCCGCGAGGTCGGGGTAGCGCTGCGGGGTGACGAAGTACTTCTCCTCCACGGCCGCCGGCGTCATACGGGCGAGGTCGGAGACGCCCTTGCGGGGGTAGAGCACCGTCACGTGGTCGTTGACGAGCTGGAGCGCGTCGCGGTCGCCGGTGACGATGAGCACGTCGAGCCCGTCCTCGACCGCCTTCGTCGTGAGCGTCGCAATGATGTCGTCGGCCTCGTAGCCGTCGAGCTCCATGTGGACCACGTTCAGCGCGTCCAGGACCTCCTTGACGAGCGCCACCTGCCCCGAGAACTCGGGAGGGGACGCCGACCGGTTGCCCTTGTACGCCGGGTACAGCTCCGTGCGGAACGTCACCCGGGACACGTCGAACGCCACGGCCAGGTGGGTCGGCGCCTCGTCGCGCAGCACGTTGATGAGCATCGACGTGAACCCGTACACGGCATTGGTGTGCTGGCCCGTCGACGTCGAGAAGTTCTCCACGGGCAGGGCGAAGAACGCTCTGTACGCGATCGAGTGGCCGTCGATGAGCAGGAGTCGCGGCCGCTCAAAGGTCTCCATCGCCATGCCGGTGACTCTATCCGGCTGGACTGACACAACTCCTCAACTGTTGAAGGGTCTGTCAGAGTACGCGTGTGACTGCAGAGGATCTTCCGGACTGGATGGCGACCATGGTGAGCCCGCTCGAGGAGCGGCTCGGCGTGGTCATCGAGAAGCTGACGGCCGAGGAGACGCGCGGCCGCATGCCCGTCGAGGGCAACACGCAGATCGCCGGGATCCTGCACGGCGGCGCCACGTGCGCGCTTGCCGAGGGGCTCGGCTCGATGGCCGCGTACGCGTACGGCCGTGAGCGCGACCTGCTCCCCGTCGGCGTCGACATCAACGCGACCCATCACCGCTCCGCCCGCAAGGGCTGGGTGACCGGCGTGGCGCGTCCGCTGTACCTGGGGTCGAAGACCGTCACGTACGAGATCGTCGTCTCCGACGACCAGGGTCGCCGCCTCACGACGGCACGGATCACCTGCCAGCTGCGGCCGGGGTCGATCTAGGGGTACGCGGTGGGCGCCATGCACCACGACCAGCTGTCCATCACCGCCGCGCAGGTCGCCGCACTGGTGGCCGACGAGCTGCCGGAGCTGGCCGCCGAGCCCGTCGAGCAGCTCGCTGCCGGCGGCACCGTGAACGCGATCTTCCGCGTCGGGACCGGGGTCACCGCCAGGTTCCCGTTGCGACCCGAGGACCCGGACTCGACACGCGTCCGGCTCGAGCAGGAGGCCGTGGCCGCAGCGGAGCTCGTCGGAGTGAGCCCCTTCCCCGTCCCCCGACCCGTCCACGTCGGCGGCCCGGGCCACGGTTACCCGATGCCGTGGAGCGCGCAGACGTGGCTCGACGGGCACCGCGCGACGCCGACCTCGTGCGAGAGCTCCTCGGCGTTCGCCCGCGACCTCGCCACCCTCACCCAGGCGCTGCGGGCAGCGGACATGCGCGGTCGCCGGTTCAGTGGGACGAACCGCGGCGGGGTCCTCGGCGACCACAACCGCTGGGTCGAGGAGTGTCTGCGGAAGAGCGAGGGCCTCGTCGACACCCGGGCCGTGGGGCGTCTCTGGTCACGATTCCGGGAGCTCCCACGCGAGGACCCCGACGTCATGAGCCACACCGACCTCATCCCCGGCAACCTGCTCGTCGAGGGTGACCGCCTGGTTGGGGTGCTCGACAGCGGCGACTTCCAGGCGGCCGACCCGGCGCTCGACCTCGTCTCCGCGTGGCACCTGCTCGGAACGGGTGCGCGGGCGGTGCTCCGGCGCGAGCTCGGCTGCTCCGACCTGCAGTGGGAACGCGGCAAGGCGTGGGCGTTGGAGCAGGCGATGGGCGTGGTCTGGTACTACGTCGACACCAACCCTCTGGCGGCCGAGATGGGCCGTACGACGCTGGAGCGTCTCCTGGCCGACGCCGGGCCGTCGACGCCGGGCTAGAGCCGGATCAGGCCCACGCCCACGATCAGGCGCCGTGGCCCCTGGCGCCAGCGCGGGAGTGCCGGGCGACCGAGGTCCAGCCCCACGACTCGTGCGACCTCCTCGACCACCTCGTCGAGTCCCAGACCGTCTGTACGGACCTGGGTCGCGAACACGGGTGAGGTCAGCGCGGTCGTGCAGCGCTCCATCTGTCCCAGCGCCCACGTCTCGCGGACGATGTTCGATGCCCGGCGGCGGAGGCGGCGGCGGATGGTCTCAGCGGTCGCGACCAGCGCCACGTGCCGTACGTCATGGCCATGGTCGCGCAGCCAGCCCACGGTGTCCTCGAAGTAGCCCTCGTCGACGATCGTCATCGGCACGACCACGACCGGCCAGCGGCCATCGGCGTCGACGCCGGCGATGACCTCGCGGACCGCGACGCGCCACCCTGCGACGTCCTGGAAGTCCGTACGGAGCGGCTTGGGCTGCATGCGTTGCAGACCGAACCCGGCATGCTCCGGGTCGGACAGGACGGCGCCCGGCACCCTTCGTACAAGCTCTGCAGCCGTGTGTGACTTCCCGATGCCGAAGGCGCCGTTCACCCACACGATCACGAGGGACTCAGGCCTTCGGAGCGGCACCCCGGCCGGACTTGTGGTGGTCGACGACACCCTCGGCGACCTCACGCATCGACTTGCGGAGGTCCATCGCGGTCTTCTGGATCCAGCGGAACGCCTCGGCCTCGGTGAGACCCAGGGACTCCTGCAGAAGACCCTTGGCCTGGTCGACGGCCTTGCGCGACGCGAGCCGCTCCTGGAGGTCGGACACCTCGGCCTCGACGGCGATGATCTGGGCGAACCTGGCGGCCGCGATCTCGATCGCCGGCACCACGTCGGAGGCATCGAACGGCTTGACGACGTACGCCATCGCGCCCGCCTCGCTCGCCCGCTCGACCAGCTCACGCTGGGAGAACGCCGTGAGGATCACGACCGGCGCGATCCGTTCCTTGGCGATGATCTCCGCAGCGCTGATGCCGTCGAGCTTCGGCATCTTGACGTCCATGACGACCACGTCGGGCCGGAACTCCCGTGCCATCTCGACGGCTTCCTCGCCGTTGGCGGCCTGCCCGACGACGATCATGCCTTCCTCGGTGAGGAGCTCGACGAGATCGAGCCGGATGAGCGCCTCGTCCTCNNACGAGGACCCGGCGAGCGGGGGAAGGATTGGTGGTGTCGTCAGTCACGAGCCACATTCTGGCACTGATTGGGCCATCCCCGCCCGCCGGAGCCTGCGCGCACGATATCCGACCTCCTGTGGCACAATTTCGGGCGGGCGCTGAGCCCGAGTGGCGGAATGGCATACGC
>PMBM01000130.1:20138-20287 GCA_003153855.1 Propionibacteriaceae bacterium | reverse complement strand
GGGCCGGCTCGACCTCGAAGGGGCTGCACGGGACGGGCTCGTCAACGACCACACGAAGGTCGTCTCGATCGCGTGGGTCAGCAACGTGCTCGGCACCGTCAACCCCGTCGCTCAGGTTGCCGTGATGGCGCACGCCGTCGGCGCGGTCA
>PMBM01000130.1:8822-20066 GCA_003153855.1 Propionibacteriaceae bacterium | reverse complement strand
CCGTTCCTCGGTGGCGGCGAGATGATCGAGGTCGTCCGGATGACTGGGTCGACGTACGCGCCGCCGCCGTACCGGTTCGAAGCCGGCACCCCGCCCATCGCGCAGGCCGTGGGGCTGCATGCCGCCATCCGGTACGTGTCCGCGCTGGGCATGGACCGGATCGCCGCGCACGAGCACGAGCTGACCGCGTACGCACTGGCTGAGATGAGCGGAGTCCGCGGACTGACGATCCTCGGGCCGACGGAGGCCGTCGACCGTGGGGGAGCGATCTCGTTCACGCTGGACGGGGTCCACCCGCACGACGTCATGCAGATGCTCGACTCGCGGGGGATCGCGATCCGCGGCGGCCATCACTGCGCGCGGCCGCTGCACGACCGGCTCGGGGTGCAGTCGAGCTGCCGGGCGTCGCTGTACCTCTACACGACGCAGGCCGAGATCGACCGACTGGTCGAGGGCCTCGACTACACGAGTGCCTTCTTCGGCGGCCGGCTGGCCACGGCGGGAGGCACGCGGTGAGCGTCGAGCAGCTGTACCAGGAGATCATCCTCGACCACTACCGGGTGAAGCGGAACGCAGGACTGCGTGACCCGTACGAGGTCGAGGTGCACCACGTGAACCCGTCCTGCGGCGACGAGCTGACCCTGAGGCTCGCCGTGGCCGACGGTGCCGTCACCGACGTGTCGTACGACGCGCAGGGGTGCTCGATCTCGCAGGCGTCGACGTCCGTGATGACCGAGCTGGTCATCGGTGGCTCGCCGCAGAAGGCGCTCGAGCTGTACGACGGCTTCCAGAAGATGATCCAGGGGCAGGGGAAGGTCTCGCTGGACGAGGAGACCTTCGGCGACGCCGTCGCGTTCGAAGGTGTCGCCCAGTTCCCCGCCAGAGTGAAGTGCGCGATGCTCGGTTGGTCCGCGGTGCGCGATGCGCTGCTGCGGGTGCAGGCGAGCGCGAAGGAGGAGTCATGACCGAACCCGCTGGGACGACGAGACCGTCCGACCTGGTGAAGGACCCGCTTCCCGGCTCCGGCCCGGAGACCCGGGCGACCGTCGAAGACGTCACTGAGGCTATGAAGGACGTCGTCGACCCCGAGCTCATGGTCAACGTCGTCGACCTGGGCCTCGTGTACGGCATCCACCTGGACGACGACATGAACGCCACGATCGACATGACGCTCACGTCGCCGACGTGCCCGCTCACCGACCGGCTCGAGTACGACACCGAGCTGGCCCTCGAAGGGCTCGTGAAGTCCGTCACGATCAACTGGGTCTGGCTGCCGCCGTGGTCCCTCGATGCCATCACGCCTGAGGGCATCGACCAGCTGCGGTCCGTCGGCTACAACGTCTGACGTGCGGCCCGGCAGCGGCCGATCGCTGCTGCCGGTTTAGGCTGCCGGAGGCGGCCCGCGCGGGCGCCATGAGCACATGGCACCTGCGAGAGGGGGCGTGGTGGGTTTCACCGTCCCCGCAACCCAGGTGGCCATCATGTTCGGCCTCATGGCCGTCGGCTGGGTCGCGTACCGGGCGAAGTGGCTCCGTACGGAGGCGCTCCACGGCCTGACGAACCTGCTGCTCTTCCTCGTCGCACCCGCCGTCACCATCCAGGCGTTCCAGCGACCGTTCGACGCTGGCCGGCTGCGGACGATCGGGATCGTCTTCGTCATCGACCTGGTCGCCTTCGCGATCACGATCGCGGTGGCGCGAGTGCTCATGAACCGGCGGTGGGTCCCGGACCCCGCCAAACGGGTGGCCCTGCAGTTCGGCACGGTCTACTCGAACGCCGGCTTCATCGGCATCCCGCTCACGCAGGCGCTGCTCGGCAGTGACGGTGTCTTCTACGCCGTCACGTACGTCGCCGCGTACACCGTGTACGTGTGGACGCACGGCATCTCGATGTTCGGCCACGCGCACGTACGACGCTCGATGAAGCTCCGCCGCGTGCTGCTCAACCCCGGGATCATCTCGATCCTGATCGCGCTGCCGCTGTACATCCTGTCCGTGCACATCCCCACGCCGGCTTCGGACGTCGTCGGCTACCTCGCCGCCATGAACACGCCGCTGAGCATGATCGTCGTCGGCGTCAACCTCGCCACCTTCAGCCTGCGCACGATCTTCAGCGACCACCTCGTCTGGCTGGGCGTGTTCGCCCGGAACCTCCTCGTGCCTGGCATCTTCATCGTGCTGCTGGGGCTCCTCCCGATCGACCCGGTCGCCAAGATGGCGATCCTCATCTCGGTGTCCACCCCGGTCGGCGCGATGCTCGTCATCTTCAGCGTCCGCCACGACCAGAACACCGAGTTCGCCACCCGGCTGCTGTGCCTGTCGACGCTGCTCTGCGTCGTCACGCTCCCGCTCGCGCTCGTGGTCGCCGGGAGGCTCTGGGGCTAGCAGTCGCGCGGCGGCCAGTACTGGCCAGGCGGGACTTGTCAGAGGCGGGCTGTAGGTTCTGCTTCCGTGACGGTGACACAGGCGCAGCTGCGGCGGTACGCGGTGGGGCGCACGCTGTTCCGGTCGACCACATTGCCTCGGGCGATCGAGAAGCTCGGGTTCGTACAGGCTGATCCGATCCGGCAGCCGGCCAGGGCTCAGGACCTGATCCTGCGGCACCGGGTGTCGGGATACCGGGCGGGTGAGCTCGAGCGGCGCTACGCGAGGCTCCCCATCGAGGAGGACGCGTTCATCAACTACGGCTACCTCCCGCGGGCCACCGCCGCGCTCATGCACCCGCGGGAGGCGCGCAGACAGTGGGACGAGGCCACCAGTGCCAAGGCCGAGGCGGTGCTGGAGTTCGTACGCGACCGTGGCACGGTCCACCCGCGTGAGGTCGAGGACCACTTCCAGCACGGCCGGGTGATGAACTGGTTCGGCGGCAGCTCCAACGCGACCACCCAGCTGCTGGACGGCCTGCACTACCGCGGGATGCTGCGCGTCGTGTCTCGGGCGTCCGGCACGAGGACGTACGCGCTCGCCGACCGCCCCGTGTCGCCCCTCGACCCCGACGAGGCGCTCGCCCAGCTGCTCGACGTCGCGATCAGGCTGTACGCGCCGGTGCCGCGCCGTACGTTGCGCCAGCTCGGCTCGCTCCTCGGCTACGGCGCCCCGCAGTGGCGTGACCGCCGCCTCGAAGGGCTCCTCCTCGCCGAGGAACGTCACGCGAGCGCGACCGTGGACGGCGTCCAGTGGTTCTGGCCGGCCGACGAGGACCCCACGGCCCGATGGGCGCCCAAGCCGCTCGTACGGCTCCTTGCGCCGTTCGACCCCCTCGTCTGGGACCGGTACAGGTTCGAGCTCTTCTGGGGTTGGGAGTACAAGTTCGAGGCGTACACGCCGGCCCCTCAGCGCATCCGCGGCTACTACTCGCTGCCCCTGCTGTGGCGCGACAAGGTCGTCGGCTGGGCGAACCTCGCGGTGCGGGGCGGCGAGCTGGTCGCCGACATCGGCTATGCCGACGGCACGCCGCTCGACGCGGCGTACTCGTCGGCCCTGGAGGTCGAGCTCGACGCCATGCGGCAGTTCCTGGGGCTGGACGCCTAGGAGTTTCCACGCCCGGCGCGTCCGGCAGACCTCGGCCGGTTTCGCCCTGGTCGGCGAGCCTGGAAGAATGGCTCCTTGTGCTCACCGTGACGAATGTCGAGGTTCGGGCAGGGGCTCGGCTCCTGCTCAGCCCGGTGTCGTTCCCGGTGAACCCCGGCGACACGATCGGTCTGGTCGGCCGCAACGGCGCCGGCAAGACGACGCTGACGAAGATCCTTGCGGGTGAGGCGTTGCCGGCTTCCGGATCCGTCAGCCGTAACGGCAGCATCGGCTACCTCCCGCAGGACCCGCGCACCGGCGACCTCGACATCACGACCCGCGACCGCATCCTTTCCGCGCGAGGGCTCGACGGCGTGCTCATCAGGCTCGAGCGCTACTCGCAGCAGATGTCGACCGCGGACAACGACGAGGAACGCGACAAGGCGATGGCGGCGTACTCGCGGGCCGAGAACGAGCTCATGGCGTCCGGTGGGTACGCGGCCGAGTCGGAGGCGGCGCGGATCGCCGCGAACCTCGGGCTTCCCGACCGTGTCATGACACAGCAGATCCGTACGCTCTCGGGCGGCCAGCGCCGTCGCGTCGAGCTCGCCCGGATCCTGTTCGGTGGCGCCGACACGCTGTTGCTCGACGAGCCCACCAACCACCTCGACGCGGACTCCGTGGTCTGGTTGCGGGACTACCTCAAGAACTACCCCGGCGGCATCGTCGTGATCTCCCACGACACCGGACTGCTCGAAGCCGTGTGTACGAAGGTGTTCCACCTCGACGCCAACCGGGCGGAGCTCGACCAGTACGCGATGGGCTGGAAGACCTACCTCGCGCAGCGCGAGACCGACGAGAAGCGCCGCAAGCGTGAGCGCCACAACGCGCAGAAGAAGGCCGAGCAGCTCATGGAGCAGGCCGACAAGATGCGCGCCAAGGCGACCAAGGCCGTCGCCGCGCAGAACATGGCGAAGCGCGCCGAGCGGCTCATGGCCGGCCTCGAGAACGAGCGCAAGGGCGATCGTGTCGCCCACATCCGGCTGCCCGAGCCTGCGCCCTGCGGCAAGACGCCGCTGTCGGCGACGGAGCTGTCGAAGTCGTACGGGTCGCTCGAGGTCTTCACCGACGTCGACCTCGTCATCGACCGCGGCTCGAAGGTGGTCGTGCTCGGGCTCAACGGCGCCGGGAAGACGACNNGGGCACGGGCTGAAGCTCGGCTACTACGCCCAGGAGCACGAGACGCTCGACACGAAGCGAACGGTTCTCGAGAACATGATGACCGCCTCGCCGCACCTCAACGAGACGCAGGTACGCAGCGTGCTGGGCTCGTTCCTGTTCACCGGCGACGACGTGGAGAAGCCTGCCGGGGTGCTCTCGGGTGGCGAGAAGACGCGTCTGGCGCTGGCCAAGCTCGTCGTGAGCAGCGCCAACGTGCTGCTGCTCGACGAGCCCACCAACAACCTCGACCCCGCCTCCCGCCAGGAGGTCCTCGCGGCCATCAACACCTACCCCGGTGCGATCGTGCTCGTCACCCACGACGAGGGCGCAGTCCACGCGCTCAACCCCGACCGCGTCCTGCTCCTCCCCGACGGCGTCGAGGACCTCTGGTCACCCGACTACGCCGACCTCGTCAGTCTCGCCTGAGCCCACCGAAGGAGAACGCCGTGATGTTCGTTACAGGCCTCGTGCTAGCTGGCGTCGCCGCCATCGTCCACGTCTTCATCTTCTACCTGGAGTCCATCGCGTGGACGAGCAAGCGGGCGCGGGCGACGTTCGGCACCTCGGAGCAGGAGGCGGAGACGACCAAGGCGCTTGCGTTCAATCAGGGCTTCTACAACCTGTTCCTCGCGATCGCAGTGACCGTCGGGATCGTGCTTGTCGCAGCAGGAGCCAGGGTCGCCGGAGCAACGCTCGTCTTCGCCGGTGCCGGGTCGATGGCTGCCGCGGCGCTGGTGCTGCTGATCTCTTCGCCCGACAAGGCAGCTGCGGCGCTCAAGCAGGGCGTGATCCCAGCTCTAGGAGTGATTGCGCTGGCCATCGGCCTCGCTCTCTGAACGGGCCCACCGATGCGTCTGGTTGTGCGGCCACTGGCATCGCGGAGCGCTCGTAGGATGGCCGCGTGAGCGAAGTGGTGGCGATCTACGACCCCGATGATCCGGCGGGGCGCGTGGTCGGCACTGCGCCACGAGCGCAAATGCGGTCAGAGAACCTGCCGCATGGTGCGACGGCGGTGATCGTCCGCACGTCGACCGGCGAGATCTACGTGCATCGGCGGGCCGACACCAAGGACATCTGGCCGGGACGTCACGACTGTGCCGCTGGTGGCGTCCTGCAGGCGGGGGAGGACCCCGACGAGGCCGCCGCGCGCGAGCTGGCGGAGGAGCTCGGCATCGAGGGGCCGGTGCTGGTTCCTCTCGTCCAGCGGTGGTACCGCGGTGCCGACACCGCGTACTTCGCGTACGCGTATGTGACGACCTGGGACGGACCCGTACGGTTCGCCGACGGAGAGGTCGCCGAGGGGTGGTGGGAACAGCCGGCAAGACTGTACGAGAGGTTGCAGGACCCGTCGTGGCCGTTCGTGCCGGACACGCGAGAGCTCCTGCAGCTGCCGGCGACACGCGCTCTTCTCGTGGGCGAACAGGCCTAGAGCGCCGGGTCGCTCCCGGGTTGTCGTGGATCGGGGTGGCACGATGGGCAGGCAACCAGAGGAGAGATATGCGTCGTGCCGTGACCTGTGCCGCTGCGGCGGTGGTCCTTCTCGCAGGCTGCGCCAAGGCTGCGCCCCCTCTTCCGGCGGTCCTTCCCTCGGTGATCTCCTCGACGTCCGTGTCGGCGACCTCGTCGGCAACGGGCTCCGGAGGGCCGTCCGCCTCGTCGGCGGGATCGGCCACGCCGTCCAGCACGATCTCGCGGCCCTCGGTCGCGCCGAAGGTTCTCTCGACGTTGAAGCTGCCCGCAGCATTCGGCGCCTACCAGGCGAGCACTGCGACAGGAACGGGTGAGCAGCAGGTCGTCTACGCCAACCCGAACGACGCGAACGACACGCTCAACGTCGTCGTCACCGCACTGGCCGACGTCACGACCATCGCGAGCGCCTACACCGGAGCAGCGCTGAACGGTCCGGCGATCTGCGGCACCGTCTCCTCCAACTCGGCGACGGTCGCCTCCTGCACGCTCCCACTGGACAAGGGCGCGATCGTGGTCACCGGGGCCGGCACGCAGACGATCGCTACGGTTGCCGCGGCTGCGACCGCCCTCTGGGCCGGGATTCAGTGACCTGGACGGACGCCCCCCGATGAGCATGGGGGGCGGCGGGGGCTACCGCATGATGGGCCGGATGTCGCGCGACCCGAGCGTCACGTCCACACCACTGTCGAAGCACCTCATCCGTCGCGTCCTCTCCTACGCCCGCGACTTCCGCGGAGCGATCGCGGTGTTCCTGGTCTGCGTCATCGTCGACGCCGTGGCCGGTGTCGTACCGCCCCTGCTGCTGCAGAGGATCATCGACCAGGGCGTACTCGCCGGGAACCGACGCCTCGTGGTGGTACTCGCCTTGGCGGTCGCCGGCGTCGCCGTCGCCGACGCGGGGATCACGGTCATCATGCGGTGGTTCTCCGCCCGTATCGGCGAGGGGCTGATCTTCCGGCTGCGGACCCAGGTCTTCGACCACGTCACGGGCCAGCCGCTGGCGTTCTTCTCACGTACGCACACGGGCAAGCTCACCTCGCGGCTCCAGTCGGACGTGCTCGGCGCGCAGCAGGCGTTCACGTCGACCCTCTCGACAGTCGTGTCGAACATCGTCGGGCTCGCGGTGACGCTCGTCGCCATGATCTCCCTGTCGTGGCAGCTGACGCTCGCCGCGCTGGTGCTGCTGCCGATCTTCCTGGTCCCCGCACGCCTCGTCGGCACGAAGCTGGCCGACCTCACCCGTACGGCTCAGCAGCTCAACGGCGAGCTGTCTGGAGCCATGACCGAACGGTTCAGCGTCTCCGGGGCCCTGCTCGTGAAGCTCTTCGGCCGCGCGAAGGACGAGCACGAGCAGTTCGCCGTGACGGCCGCGGCCGTGCAGCGGACCGGCATCCGGATCGCGATGATCGGCCGGTTCTTCGTCACGTCGCTCACGCTGGTCTCGTCGCTGGCCGTCGCCCTCGTGTACGGCGCGGGCGGGTGGCTGGCCATCGACAAGCTGCTGACCGTGGGCACGCTCACCGCGCTCGCCGGGCTGCTGCTCCGCCTGTACGGGCCGCTCGTACAGCTCACGAACGTACGCATCGACATCATGAGCGCGCTCGTCAGCTTCGACCGGGTCTTCGAGGTGCTCGACCTGGCGCCGACGATCGCCGACCTGCCGGGGGCGCGTGACACGTCCGGCATCGCCTCGGTGGAGTTCCGTGACGTCGACTTCACCTACCCCGATGCGGCCAGGGTCTCGCTGCCGTCGCTCGAGCCCGCGGTCGGCATCGTCGAGTCGGCGAACCGGCCGGTGCTCACCGGGATCTCGTTCGTCGTGGCGCCCGGCACGACCGTCGCGCTCGTTGGGCCGTCGGGCTCCGGCAAGACCACGATCACCCATCTTGTGGCGCGGCTGTACGACACGACCGGCGGCACCGTCCTGGTCGGGGGCGACGACGTCCGCACGCTTCGCCTCGACTCGCTGAGGGCGAGCGTCGGGTACGTCACCCAGGACGCCCACATGTTCCACGACACGATCGGTGCGAACCTCCGCTACGCCCGGCCCGACGCCACCGACGACGAGCTGTGGCGTGCGCTCACCGACGCGCAGGTCGCCGATCTCGTACGTCGCCTCCCGGACGGCCTGTCCACCGTCGTGGGGGAGCGCGGCTACCGGCTGTCGGGCGGTGAGCGTCAGCGGTTCGCGATCGCGCGGTTGCTGCTCAAGGCGCCGTCGATCGTCGTGCTCGACGAGGCGACCGCGCACCTCGACACCGAGTCGGAGGTGGCCGTGCAGCGCGCGCTCGACGAGACAATGAAGGGTCGTACGGCGATCGTGGTCGCTCACCGGCTGTCGACGATCCGGGCGGCCGACCAGATCCTCGTGGTGGAGTCCGGAAGGATCGTCCAACGCGGCACCCATGACGAGCTTCTCGCCGCCGGTGGGCTGTACTCGGAGCTGTACGAGGCCCAGTTCGCGCATCAGTCGCACGAGGCGTGACGCGCCACCCGGTGCCGGCGTGGATATTAGCCTGAGCGACCCCGCCGAATCCCTACGCTTCGGATCATGTTCGACGCGATCGTCTTCCTCAAGGCGCTGGTCGTCGGGCTGTCCGTCGCGGCGCCGGTCGGCCCCATCGGGCTGCTGACGATCCAGCGCACTCTTCACCGCGGGTTCCGGATGGGGCTCGCCACCGGTCTGGGCGCGGCCGTCGCCGACGCCACGTACGGGACGGTCGGAGCCCTTGGCGTCACGTGGCTCATCGCGGCGCTCACCACGGCGCGCGTGCCGCTGGCGATCGGCGGCGCGGCGCTGCTCCTCGTCCTGGCGTGGCGCACGTGGCGGGCGCCTCTCGCCTCCGAAGCCGCCAGGACCACGGCTCGGGGGGTGTGGGCCGCGTTCGGTGGCACCGTGCTTCTCACCCTGGCCAACCCGGCCACGATCGTCTCGTTCATCGCCGTCTTCGGCGTGCTGGCGGCCGGTGTCCAGGGCTCGGTGTCGCCGGTGACGATGATCGCGGGCGTCTTCCTCGGCTCGGCTGCATGGTGGCTCTTCCTCGCGACAATCGTGTCGGCCAGCCGTACCCGCTTCGACGACAGGTGGCGCCGCCGCATCAACATCGGGTCCGCGCTCGTGCTGGCGGCCTTCGCGGTGTGGCAGGTCGCGCTCGCGGTCCGCACCCTGCTCTAACGACTACAGCCGCCTGTACGTGCGGCACCGCACGTCGATCTCCAGCATCTCGGGGCTGGTCGCCGGGTCGCTGTGGAACGCGTTGGGGCCCATCGCGATGACGTCGGCGACCTCCTCGGCGGTGGCATCGACCGCTCGCGTGAGCCGGTCGGAGGAGACGAGCTCGAAGACCCCGGCCAGCGACTGTTCGAGGCGTATGTCCTTGTCGGGGTCGAGATCCAGCAGCCCGTACGCGGCTCTCAGACTGCGGAGGTGGTCCGGTTCCGGCGTGACGACGACGAGGTGGCCCGCCGGCGCGAGCACGCGCGCGAAGTCCGCTGGGTTGCGCGGGGCGAACACGCACAGCACGACGTCGGCCGCGCCGTCGGCGACCGGCAGGCCCTTCCACGTGTCGGCGGTGATGGAGGCGAGCCTCGGGTGGACACCGGCTGCCCGCCTTGCCGCCGCTACCGAGACGTCGGTGGCGATCCCGATCGCGTCAGGGAGCGCCTCGAGGACCGCCGCGACGTACTGTCCGGTCCCTGCGCCCGCATCGACCACGACGTGGGCGCCGACGGCCGAGGCCGCGCGTACGACCAGAGCGACCACCTCCCCGTACAGCCCACTGAGCACACGGCTTCGGGCCTCGAGCATCGGGGCGGTGTCGGCGTTCTTGGGCTGCGGCCCGCCGAGCAGGTTGAGGTAACCCTGCCGGGCGACGTCGAAGCTGTGCCCCGCGGGGCAATGCGCGCTGGAGGCGTCGAGCTCCAGGGTGCCCCGGCAGAGCGGACAGACGAGGAACCCGGCGGCGACGTCGAGGCTCACGACGTGCCGTCGACGGATGCCGGTGCCGCGTCCGGAGCCACCTCCGTCGCGTTCGGACCGGCCCCCGCGGCGTCCGACGCTGCTGCGGCCGCCTCGGCCTTCAGCTTGCGCCGGGTGACGATGTCGCCACGGATGAAGACGATCAGACCCGTGAGGGCGATGCCGGTGAACATGAACCACTGCACCGCGTACCAGAAGTGCGGTCCCTCGTCGAGGGTGGGTGTGGCGACGGGCAGGAACGGGCCGTCCTGTGTGGGCGTGACCTCCAAGAGGCCGATGTAGCCGTCGACCACGTCCGTACCCAGCCACGTCGCGATCGCGGGAGCGTTGATGAGGCGTACGGCTCCGAGGGCAGGGGTGATCGCCTCAGCCGAGCCGTTCTCGCTGCGCCGGAGGTGACCCATGACGGTCACGGTGCCGGTGGGGGGAGTGGGGAGCGAGGATGGCGGTGCCTCGCCCGCCCCGCGGACGATGAACCCGCGGTCGATGAGCACGATCTTGCCGTCTTGAGTGCGGAGAGGCGTCACCACCTCCGTACCGGTGGCGCCGTCGTTCGAGCGGTACCGGACCTCGAGCTGGTGGCTGGCGTCGAACGTGCCGGTGACCGTGACGCGCTGCCACTGGTCGGCGTCCTCGACGACGGCGTAGCCTCGCTGCGAGAGCGGGATGACGGGGTTGTCCTCGTGGGCGGTGACGACCGCGTTGCTCTCTTTCCTCGCCTCGAGGCGGTGCAGCTGCCACTCGCCCAGCCGCATGAAGATGCCGCCGAGCACGACGACGAAGACCAACAGGCCCAGCCACCGCACCCACAGACGTTGCACGCGGTGAGCCTAGCCGCCGGGGCTGTTGAACCCAGGCGTCACGCCGTACGGTCATGCCATGCGCTACGCGATCTTCCTGAGGGGCGTCAACGTCGGTGGCATCAAGGTCNNGTCGCGTCGGGCAACGTGACCTGCGAGACCGACCTCAAGGCCAACCAGGTGCAGCCCGAGGTGGAGGCGGTACTGAGCAAGGCGTTCTCGTACGACGCCCACGTCCAGGTGTTCTCGCACAGCGAGCTCGCAG
>PMBM01000130.1:0-8811 GCA_003153855.1 Propionibacteriaceae bacterium | reverse complement strand
CATGGAGAAGGTGTCGGCCAAGGGGAGGATCGTCTACTGGCGTTGTCCCAAGGGCAGCACGCTCGACACGCCGTTCTCGAAGCTGACCAGCGCCAAGAAGTACAGGGTGGCCACCACCACGCGGAACCTCAACACGGTCGAGAAGATGCTCTGACCAGGGCCGTCGCCCGTCGCTCAGAGCAGGGTGCGCATCGCTGCGGTGATGTCCCGGAGGTAGCCCTCGACGACTGTGCGCTGCTGGTCGGTGAGCTTCGCGTCAGCGGCTACGAGCGCCTCGAACATGGGCCGCATCTGCGACAGCACCTCTGTACGGCCGGAGGCGCTGATGGCGACGACCGTACGGCGCTTGTCCGTGGGATGCGGCTGGCGCGAGACGTGCCCGCGCGCCTCGAGGCGGTCGACGATGCCGGACGACGCGGCAGACGTGACGCCGAGCGTACGAGCGAGGTCGTTGGGTCCCAAGGGACCGCCGAGCAGGTGTCGGAGGGAGTGCAGCTCGGACTCGCTCAGACCCGTGCGGCGAGCCAGCGCATGGGGGAGGAGGCCTGACACGTCGGTGAGCTCCATGACCAGCTGGAGCGTGTCGGACTGACGCAGACCCGGCACCTCGCCCTCGAGGGGAGGCGCGTTCCTGCGGCGNNACATGCACGCTATCGCGCGGATACTGACATCCCGACTGTGGTCGGTGATCATCGCCGTGATCGCTGTTCTCGGCTCAGGCCTCGTCATCGGACTCATCGGGTCGGCGAGCCATGACGCCCTTCCCACCGACCAGTACCCCAACGGCTCGGACTCTCGCGCCGCCGTACAGCTGGCGCAGTCCCTGCCGGACACCGACTCGCTGGCGGCGGTCGTCGTGTTCAGCCGTACGGACAAGCTCACGGCCGACGACCTTACGTACGCGAAGGGGCGCCTGGCCGCCGTCACCTCGGTCTCGGGCGTCACCGTCGGGAGTCCGGTGATCCCGTCGGAGGACGGCACCGCAGCGGTGGCGACCCTCACCGTGGCCGGCACCTCGGCGGTCACGGCCCGTGACGCGGTCACGGGGATCCGGGCGGTGCTCGACGACGGGAAGCCGTCAGGTCTGTCCGCACAGGTCACCGGCCCCGCGGGCATCACCGCCGACCTCGCGAAGGTGTTCGACGGCGCCAACTTCAAGCTGCTCGGGACGACGGCACTCGTCGTCGCGATCCTGCTCATCGTCACGTACCGCAGCCCCGTCCTGTGGCTCATCCCGCTCACCGTGGTCGGCCTCGCCGACCAGGTCGCGTCCTCCGCGTCCACCCACATCCTCAATGCGTTCGGCATGACGTTCGACCAGTCGACGACAGGGATCTTGTCGGTGCTCGTCTTCGGCGCGGGTACGGACTATGCGCTACTCCTGATCTCGCGCTACCGGGACGAGCTGCGGCGTACGGAGGACAGGCGCCGGGCAATGGCGCGAGCCTGGCGACGTACGGTCGAGACCGTCACCAGCAGCGCGGTGACCGTGTTCGTGGGTCTGCTGTCGATCGTGCTGTCGCTGTTCCCGTCCACGCGCGGCCTCGGACTGGCGTGTGCGATCGGCGTCGTGATCGCCGCGACGTTCGTCATGGTCGTGCTGCCCGCCGTGCTCGTCTGCTTCGGCCGCTGGGTGTTCTGGCCGCGGATCCCGCGCTCCGGTGACGCCGGCATGACCGAAACAAGGTCGTTCTGGCGCCGGATCGGCGATGCCGTCGCCAAGCGTCCGGCCGTCTTCGCCGCCTCGACGTTCGTGGTGCTGATCCTGTGCGCGCTGCCGATCGTGGGACTCAAGACAGGGCTCACGCAGTCACAGCAGTTCATCAAGACCCCCGAGGCGATCGTCGCCGCCGACCGGATCGCCCAGAGCTTCAGCGCTGGAGGCGTGGACCCCGCAAGGGTCTACACGACCGCTGACGCCACGAAGGTGACGACCGCGATCAAGACGGTCGCGTCCGTCGACTCCGTCACGGCCGGCGCGACCGGCGGGGGAGTGACCGAGCTGGTGGTGTCCCTCAAGACGGCGCCCTCGTCCGCCGAGTCGCAGCAGGCGATCCGCGACATCCGTACAGCCGTGGCCGGCGTCCCCGACACCCATGTCGGCGGTACGGAGGCGCTGGCGCTGGACACGAACGACTCCAACTCGAGGGATCTGGCGATCATCCTGCCGCTCATCCTCGGGCTGGTGCTGGTCGCACTGATCGTGCTGCTCCGCTCGGTCGTGGCGCCGCTGATCCTCGTGGCGACCGTGCTCGTCACGTACGTCTCGAGCCTCGGCCTGTCGTGGGTCCTGTTCACGAAGGTCCTCGGCTTCCACGCGAT
Source organism: Propionibacteriaceae bacterium (assembly GCA_003153855.1). Taxonomy (GTDB): domain Bacteria; phylum Actinomycetota; class Actinomycetes; order Propionibacteriales; family Propionibacteriaceae; genus Fen-668. Next base: position 6,489 of record PMBM01000130.1, on the reverse strand, counting down.
GGCCGCCTCGACCCCGCTTCTCGCCTTCGTGTTCCTCGTCGCGCTGGGCATCGACTACAACATCTTCCTCGTCGGGCGAGCCGTCGAGGAGGCCCGTGACCACGGCGCCCGCGAGGCGATGATCAGGTCGCTCGCGGCGACGGGTGGCGTCATCACGAGTGCGGGCATCCTGCTGGCAGCGGTGTTCGCGGTGCTCGGCGTGCTGCCGCTCGTGGCGCTGGCGCAGATCGGCACGATCATCTGCGTCGGCGTCCTGCTCGACACGCTGGTCGTACGGACGGTGCTCGTACCGGCGCTGGCCCTCCTGCTGGGCGACGCGTTCTGGTGGCCGCGCAAGATCGGGCAGCCCCGTCATCTCCTCGGCGGCGACGTGGCGGGCGGGAGCGAGGTGGTGGATGGAACTAGTGCCGAAGCCGACTCTTCGCGGATAGCCTGAGGACTCTTATGAGGAGGCGTCGGATGGCTAAGCGTGTGGGGATCCTCACGGCGGGCGGCGACAGTCCTGGCCTGAACGCCGCGATCCGCGGCTTCGGCAAGGCGGCCATCGGCCACCACGGCATGGAGCTCATCGGGTTCCGTGACGGCATCCGAGGGCTCGTCGAGAACCGCTACCTCAAGCTCGACAACCGCGCGCTGTCCGGAATCCTCACGATCGGCGGCACGGTGCTCGGCACCAGCCGCGACAAGGTCCACAAGATGAGCGTCGACGGCGAGGTCCGCGACATGCGGGACATCGTGCTCGAGAACTGCGCGAAGCTCGGTCTCGACGCGGTGGTCATGCTCGGCGGGGGCGGTACGGCGAAGAACGCGTTGCGCCTGTCCCAGGCGGGCCTCAACGTCGTGACGCTGCCGAAGACGATCGACAACGACATCGCCGGTACGGACACGTCGTTCGGCTTCGCGACGGCGATGGAGATCGCGACCGAGGCGATCGACCGGCTGCATTCCACGGCCCACAGCCACCACCGGATCATCCTCACCGAGATCATGGGGCACCGAGCGGGTTGGCTCACGCTCGGCGCGGGCATCGCCGGCGGCGCCGACGTCATCCTCCTGCCCGAGATCCCCTACTCCGTCGAGAGCATCAGCGCCACCATCAAGGAGCGCCTGAAGCGCGGCAGCACGTTCAGCGTTGTCGCGGTGGCCGAGGGAGCTCGAGACCTCGGTGACAGGGCCGACTACGACGCGGCCGAGCTGCTGGTGAAGTCGTCGAAGACCGCCGAGGCGCAGGGGGCGGCACGCACCCATCTCGCGAACGTCGTGGACAGCCAGCGCGAGCACACCTTCAAGCTGGCGCGCGAGCTGGAGGCGGCCACCGGACTCGAGAGCCGCGTGACGATCCTCGGCTACGTACAGCGCGGCGGCATCCCCTGTGCGGCTGACCGGTTGCTGGGGTCTCGGCTGGGCACCGCCGCCGCAGACGCTGTGGCGCGGGGCGAGTTCGGCGTCATGGCCGCTGCGCGAGGCGAGGGCTTCGAGCTCGTACCCCTCGCCGAAGTCGCCGGCAAGCTCAAGCTCGTCCCTGTCGAGCACGGCTGGGTCGAGACCGCGCGTCAGCTCGGTACGGGATTGGGTGACTGAGCCCCACCACCGGGGATCGTCACTCAGCCGAAGCCAAGGCCAAGAACGTCGCCGCGGCGGGTACTCGGGTCGCGGCATGAGAGTGAGTGTTTAGACGTCATCGTGCGGCTGGTCGGCAGCGCCGGGTCATCCAGGGTGGCCTAGCACAAAGGAGGCACGACCTCGTCGGCATGGTGGCCTGGTCGGCAAGTCCCCGCGATCACGCTGCCCAAGCCTGAACGCGACCCAACGGCCTGCTGTTCTAGTCTCGTCGCATGGGAGGAGCCGCGTGATGCTCGACATCCCCGATGAGGTGCGGAACAAGGTCATCGCCGACGGGAACGCTGCGTGGCTCGACGAGCTGCCCTCGGTCGTTGAGTCCTTGGCGAAGGAGTGGTCGCTGACAATCGGTGCCACGCTGCGCGGGGGCCATGCGGCACTGGTCGTCGAGGCGATGCTCCCCGAAGGGACGGCGGCTGTCCTCAAGATCGGCGTTCCGGGGACTCGGCGGGATCTCACCTTCGAAGCCACCGCGCTGCGCCTTGCCGACGGCGATGGCTGCGCCAGCCTGTTGCGCGTCGATCTCGACCGTGGCGCGGTCCTGCTCGAGCGGCTCGGCGCTGCCCTGTACGACGTCGTGCCTGATCCTGGCGCGCGGCATGACATGTTGTGCGACGTTGCTGCCAGGTTCTGGCGTCCGGTCGGCCCCGATGTCGACCTTCCGACGGGCGCGGACAAGGCCCGCGAGTATTCCGAGCTGCTTCCGCGGCTGTGGGAGGAGACGGGTCAGGCGTGTTCCCGAGCGACCGTCGAGGACGCTCTCGCGTGCATGGAGCGTCGNNGAGCGAGCATGCGACCTTGGCACCATCATCCGATGCAACCCCGACGCCGGCGACGACCTGCACGCCAGGGCGAAGCGCTTGGCGACCCACACTGGTGTGGACGTCGTGGCGATCTGGGAGTGGGGAACGATCCACCGCGTCATCGGCGGCCTCTACAGCCGCACGATCGGGTTCCAGCCGTTCGGGGACCTGCTGCTCGCCCAGGCAGACCGACTGACCCGATGACGCCACCTGCATCGGTGGCGGGGGCGCGAACGGGTCGGCTGCACGATGGAGGCCTGTTGAGCTGGAGCGGGCTGTGCTTCGATCCGCTCTATCCCGGCAGCCTGTACCGGGCACGGGGCAAGACGTGCGGACGGCTTCTCCGTCCTACGGGCATGTCAGGCTGATGCGGAACTCATAGCGAAGGACCACGCGCGGCGGCATGAGTGCGCAGTGGTGGCGGCGCGCTCGATCCGCCGGTGGAACGCCAGGTCATCACTCCAGGTGGTCAAGGACGTTGGTTCGCGGGAGGTAGGCCACGCAGCGAAGTGGGTGGGGACCCTCCCGTAGCAGGAGGAAGTCGCTGACCAGTGTCGTGGTGGCGTCGCCAGAGCTGAAGCTCCAGCTGATGGTGGCCAGCACCATCCGGTCGCCGAGCGACTGAGCGCTGGCACCGGTGAGTGTCGTGATCGAGTCCGCACTGTCCTTGACGGTCTTGGAGCGCGCGGTGACTGCGGCCAGGAATGCCGAGCGGGGGACGGGTGCGGTGCCCTCGGGGCCGAGGACCAAGACCGGGTCGGCGACGATCTGCGTGGCGAGCTGCGAGTCACCCAGCCTGAGCCATTCGGAAGCGAAGGAGTTGACGAGAGCGTCGAGATCGATCTGTTCAGGGTTCACCTATACCTAATACACCCCGCACCCGCCGAGTCGAAATCACACCCCCCTCCTCGCGGCAGACCGGATGTCAGCGACCGATTCTTCTTCGCTCGGAAGTGTCTGATTCCGCTAGTGGTTGCGGAGAGGTCGTCGTACGAAAGGCGGCGGACCAGTCGCTCAATGGTCCGCCGCCCCTCGCGCCGCGCTCTATGTTCACTCGGCTCGTTGGATCCGCTCCGTCGGTACTGGGGCGGCCCCAGACCTAAGAAGGACCGTCAGTGGACTTCGGCGCCCAAGGCGACGTCGAAGCCGGCGCCGTTACGTGCCAGCCCCATCAGGAGGATGCTGGCCCATTCAAGGACATAGGCCATCGCGAGCCCTCCCACGTCGAGGGGCCGCATGTCCAAGCTCTCCAGAAACGCCGCGACACGTGCCTTCGCCTCGGCGCTGTCGCCTGCGAAGAACGCGTCCAGGGGCTTGTCTTCAGCAAGGACGCCGCCGAAGATCGAATTGAAGGCCTTCACGACGTATGCGCCCTCGGGGGCGGCAGCGGCGATCTGCTGGGCCACCGAGTTGCCCTCGGTAGTCACGAGCCCGGTGCCGTCGGCGTTGAACGGGTTGGTGATGTCGACGAGGATCTTGCCGGACAACGCATCGCCGTAGTGCTGGACCACTTCAACGGCGCCGGCGTACAGGACGGCCACGATGACGATGTCACCCGCCGGCCTTGCGCCGAACGTGCCGACGGTGGCTCCGTTGCCGATCTGGTCGGCGAGCGCCTGAGCCTTGGCGGTGTCGCGGCTCATGAGCTCGATGGTGTGGCCGTGCTTCGCCGCCCGGGTGCCGATGGCGGTGGCCATGTTGCCCGAGCCGATGATGCTGATGGTGGTCATGATGAATGTTCCTCCGTGGTGTCTGGGTGAGTTGGTGGTGCTGTTGAGGCGCGGCACTTGAGTTCGAGGTTGTTTCCGGCTGGGTCACGGATGAACACCGCGTAGTAGTCCGGTGCATACTCCGGCCACAGCCGAGGTTCGTGGAGGATCTCGGCACCGCGCGTGGTGGCGAACTCGTGACCACGTCGGACGGTCGCCTCGTCCTCGACGCTGAGCGCAAGGTGGGCCTGGCGACCACCGGGGTCGGTCGCCAGGGAGAAGAACAGCTGGGCTGGCTNNTGGTCGTACCAGTCGCCGATGGCGTTCAGGTCATCGACTTGGAGGACGACATGGTCGAGCAGTGTCATGGGCGCTCTCCAGTCCTCAGGCGGCCCCGCTCAACGGCGGTGTCCCGTTGCGCCGAGACGTCGCTGGTAGTGGGGATTGGTGGACCGGTCAAGTGCCCTTGGGCGGCTTCCGCTGCCGCTGAGGCGCCTGGGGGCATGAAGGGCTGGTTGGTGCTCATCTTCTTCACTCCTGGTGCGATCGAGTCGGAGTGCCAAGGTGAGGCACCCCTCCGGTCATGATGTCCATGTAACCGGAGGGGTGCCTCACCTATTCCGGAGGGCCCCTCACGCCGGCGTCGACGGTCGGCGTTGCTGAAGCCACGGTTGGTCAACCCGTCCTCTTTCCTGGACTCGCGAGCAGCAGAAACGGAGGCTGCCCTCAACTTCCTAGGTAAAGTGGGGGCGTGAGCGCGAGCGACGTTGAGCAGGTGCGGAGGCCGTCGCGCCGCGATGCCCGAGAGCGCCGCGCCAAGCTCATCGCAGCCGCACAGCGCGAATTCGCCTCGCACGGCGTGGATGCGTCCTTGGAGAAGATCGCACGCGAAGCCGGCGTAGCCATCGGCACCCTGTATCGCCACTTTCCGACACGCCTGGACCTGCTCATGGCCGCCTTCGAACCTCGCCTCCAAGAGTTCCTCGATGGCGCTGCAAAGGCCCTGAACATGGATGATCCGTGGGAAGGATTCGTCTACTACTTGGAGAACATGTTCGGTATGCAGGCAGGAGACCGAGGTTTCAACGACTTCCTCTCCCGCCGCTTCCCCGACAACACCGACACCGAGCACATCCACGACCAGATGTGCCGACAGATCGAGGACGTGCTCAGCCGAGCCCAAGAAGCCGGCAAGGCTCGCCCCGATATCACCCAGGCCGACATCGTCAACCTCATCTGGTCCAACGGCCGAATCATCGACGCCACCAGCACCACGGCGCCCAACGCCTGGCGGCGTTACCTCTACCTCATGCTCGACGCCTACCGGGCTGAGCGGGCACATTCGATCCCAGAGCCGCCGATGACGTACGAGCAGCTCTATGACGCCATGGTCCATCTCAACGAGGCGGAGTAGGGCGGACGGTCAGCTGGCCCGGGTGGTGCCTGAGAAGGGATCCATCGAAGTCCTTGTAGAGGGAGGAATGGGCGCGACCGGAAGTGGCGAGCTGGCGTGCGACAGGAGCCCGGCCATCCCAGGCCAGTGCTGCGTGAGGCGCGTCACGGAACGCACCCTAGACATGCGCCGCCAGGCGGAGGGCGAATCACGCCGCCCCCCGCTTGGTTCTCGTTCCTGCGTGTCAAGCCATTCCGAATGGGAAGCGCTCGGCGGCACGGCCACCGCCCGGGCCCCGACTTTGCGACACGGATTGGAAGGGTTATCCCTTGGGAGTACGACTACAAACATGACTCTGCCGTGAACAGCGCTGCTGGCCTTCCTGCCACATCGGCCTCGTTCTGGCACGACGACTGATCCGAAGCGAGGTCAGAGTCGCTCGTCGGGAAGATCGACCGAGCTGACCGTGGCATGGGAGACCGTTTGCGTCGTCCTAGACTCGCGACTCGTGACCGCTGCGCAGATACCGACTATCGATGCCGTTCGTGGGTTGGTTCGACGGCTTCTTGACCGGGGCGCCTTCTCCGGCCGCGAACAACTCCTCGGGCAAGTTGACCACCTCGAGTACGTCGACGGCCCAGTAACGATGATGGATCTCCGCGTGGCGGGTGCGTGCCCTCCCGCCAGGGGCGTGCCCAGCCCAGTGCCATCAACTCCCATCGTCGTTGACGAGCGCGGGGAGCCGATCGGCGGACTGCTCCTCTGGCTGGATGCCCAGGGATACATCAGCGGCCTTGAGTACTTCTGGTTCACCGATGAGATGCCCACCGTCCTACCTCCACCGAATCGCGTCAGGGATCATCGACTCGGCGTCTGACCGTCGCCGCTTCACAGGACCGTCCGAGTTCAACGCGGCAGTTCAGGACGTTCCCGCGGGAACGTGCGACCCGCGGCAGAGTGGACG
>PMBM01000095.1:18633-27255 GCA_003153855.1 Propionibacteriaceae bacterium | reverse complement strand
GTCATCCAGGCACCGTGCGCGACGTAGTCGTGACGGATGAGTGCACGGACTGCGAGCGACAGGCTGAGCAGCATGTAGCCGCCGAAGACCACCCTCTCCACCATGAGCGCAGGGCCGTCCCCGACGGGATGCGGATAGAGCGTCGCCATCCAGAGCCCGGCCAGTGCGACGACGTAGCCGGCAGGGATGAGTACCCGACCGGCCATCTTGTGCCAGCTGCGCCTTCCTCGCCGGAGCGAGGGCAAGAACTGGAAGGCGCCGATGACGCAGAACGGGATGGCGGACACGATGTGCAGGACGACCGGCACCGGGGAACCCGTGAACCTCGCAGCCTCGGGGACGAGCTGCGGCCCGCCGGCCAGCTGGGTGATCCTGAATGAGCCGGAGACGATCGGAATGAGCGTCAGGAGGATCAACCCGGTGGGGATGAGCCAAGTCCCCCGTGAGGGGCGGAGCTGTGTGGATGTGATAGCCATGGGTCGGAACCTATGGGCGGGCGTTGAGACTCAGCATCACCACATGTGGTGATCAGTGATGATGGGCCCATGCCGATGCCGGTGTTGTCGACCAAGCTCTTCGTGCCGCCACNNTGGATCGCTGAGGTCCAAGCCCGAGAACCTGACGTACGCGTCGCATGGATCTCGCTCGACGGGGGCGACAACGACCCGTCCCGTTTCCTGAGCTACCTGCTGGCTGCCCTGGGGCGTCCTCGCGCCCTGCCAGCGAACTCACCGACTGCGATTCTGGCGGAGCTCATCAACGAGATCGATCAGGCGCCGTCGTCGACGATCCTGGTCTTGGATGACTTCCAGTCGATCGAGGGCGCCGCGGTTCGCGACGTCGTGAGCTATCTGCTCGAGCACCAACCGCGGACCCTCCACGTCGTGATCGCGAGCCGATCGGACCCACTGCTCCCGCTCGCTCGCCTCCGCGCCAAAGGCGAGCTGGCCGAGCTCCGCGCTGCCGACCTGCGGTTCACGCAGGACGAGTCTGCGACTTTCCTCAACCAGATGATGGGGCTGGGGTTGTCGGCCAGCGATATCGACGCCCTGGACTCGCGCACGGAGGGGTGGATCGCGGGGCTCCAGCTCGCCGCCCTGTCGATGCGTGAGCCCACGGACGCCACCGCATTCATTGAAGCGTTCACCGGCAGCAACCGCTTCGTCATCGACTACCTCGGNNTGTGATGCGCTCACAGGTCGGACCGACAGCGGCCAGATCCTCGACGACCTCGAACGCGACAACGTCTTCGTCGTCCCGCTCGACGACGAGCGCCGCTGGTACAGGTACCACCACCTCTTCGCCGACGTACTCCGCGCTCGCTCCTTGCGTGAGGACCATGATCGGGCCGATGGTCTCCGCCGACTCGCCAGCGCCTGGCACGAAGAACACGACCTGCCCGAGGACGCGATCGCCTACGCGCTCTCCGCACGCGACTTCCTCCGAGCCGCGCATCTGATTGAACGCGCGTTGACGAACATGCGGCGTCGGCGCCAAGACACCACTCTGATTGCCTGGCTGAAGTTGCTGCCTGACGACACGACACTGCGCCTGCCCGTCCTTCGAGCATTCTCCGCATGGTCCCTGTTCGTCGCGGGGAACCTTGACGGAGCCGACCGACGATTCAGCGAGGTGGAGGAATCCCTCACGTCGGAGGACAGCCACGACTCGATGCCAGGCCCGGAGCTCACGAAGCTGCCCGCCACCATCGCGGCCTATCGAGCAGCCATCGCGCAGGCCCGCGGCGACATCGCTGGTACGGAGACGCAGGCACGCCGGGCCTTTTCGCTCAGCCTTCCGGACGACCATCTCAGCCGTGGAGCCGGCGGTGGTCTGCTCGGTCTCGTGCTCTGGGCGAAGGGAGACCTCGAAGCGGCTGTCCCGACGTTTCGTGATGCGATGGCAAGCCTCGAAGTTGCGGGCCATCTGACAGATGCCATCTCGGGCACAGTCGTCATGATGGACATGCTGACCGTTCAAGGTCGCCACCTCGCCGCAGGCGAGGCGTACGACCGAGCCGTCTCACTCGCCGCGACCGCGGGCGAGGGATGGACGATCGACCTCCAGCCGGGCAGAAGCGAGCTGAGCCGCGAGGAGAACGACCTCGAGAGCGCGACAAGCATCCTGGAGGCGGACCCCACATCCGAAACCCATGCCGGCGTTCCCGAGAACCGCCATCGCTGGTACGTCGCTATGTCGCGGCTCAAGGAGGCCGAAGGCGATCTCGACGCCGCCGCCGCGCTCCTCGACCACGCCGAACAGCTCTACCTTCCGGGCTACTTCCCCGACACCCGCTCGATCACCGCGATGAGGACAAGGATCTGGATCAAACAGAACCGGCTCGCGGACGCCACTGCATGGGCCACCGAGAATGCTCTGTCCCCTGGCGACGACCCCTCGTACATGCGGGAGTTTCACCACATCACACTCGCGAGGCTCCTCATCGCCCGCTTCCGCTTCCATGAGGATGCAGCTGACATCGCGAACGCCACCCGCCTGCTCGACACCTTGCTCGCGGCGGCTGAGATGGGTGGACGCGGTGGCAGCGTGAACGAGATCCTGGTGCTCCAGTCGTTGGCTTTCGAGGCACAGGGCCGACTGCTGGAAGCGATGGGGCCTCTTCGGAAGGTCCTTTCCGTCGCTGAGCCAGAGGGATATGTCCGGCTCTTCACCGATGAAGGGCCGGCCATGGCTGAACTCCTCGATGAGGCAGGCCGCCGCGCGATACGTCCCGAGTACGTTCGACGCCTGCGTCGCTCCTTCCCGCCTACCGGTGACGCGTCGGCCGCGACGGCTGCCGAGTCCCTCAGCGCACGCGAGCTGGCGGTACTCGAGATGTTGACGACCGAACTCACCGGACCTCAGATAGCGCGCGAGCTCTTCGTCTCCCTCAACACCCTGCGTACGCACACCAAGCACATCTTCGAGAAGCTGGCCGTGAACACCCGTCCCGCGGCGGTCCGGCGGGCGCAGGAGCAAGGTCTGATCTGACGAGGATCACCACTTGTGGTGATGACGCGTCACCACGTGCATCCGTACGTTTCGAGGCGTCCCGAGGCGCCCGCCCGGGGCAACCCGGCCGAGGAGCGCCACCATGAGCATCACGTCATCCACCCTGACCCGAGCGGCGGCAGTCGCCCTCGCGATGGCGGGGGTCATCTTCATCCTGATCCAGCCCTTGCACCCGCACGAGGACGTCGCCTCCATCACCACCAGCGCCTGGGTGATGGTTCACATCCTCAGCCTGACCATGGCAGTGCTCGGCCTCGCCGGCATCACCGGGCTGTACCTCACGCAGGCCAGCCGATCCGGCATCCTGGGCCTGCTGGGCTACCTCGTGTTCTCCCTCTTCTTCATCACCCAGTCGGCGGTCAACTTCGCCGAAGCCTTCATCCTGCCCCTCAGTGCCGCGGGCTCCCCCAAGCTCACCGAGGATGTCGCGAGCCTGTTCGTCTCCGGATACGTGCTGCAGACCGACGTGGGCCCGCTCGCGATCGTCGGCTCACTCGGCGCCGTGCTCTACCTCGGCGGCGGAATCCTGTTCGCGGTCGGTGTCCTCCGAGCCCACGTGCTTCCCGGTTGGACGGGCATCCTGCTGATCGTGGCCGCTCTCGCCTCGCTGTCGGCCGCTGTCCTCCCCCACCAGCTGGCGCGGTACGCGGCCGTCCCGATGGGGATCGCGCTCGTCGCGCTGGGTGTCAGCTTGTTCGCCCAGCAGCGCGGAGTCGCCGCACGCGCGGGCAAGCAGCAGCTGACGTCCGTCACTGCCTGACATGCGCGACGTACGTACCCCAGGACCGCTTAATGCCCATCCCGCGCACCTGGCGACAAGGCGACCAACGTCATGACCTCGGTGTTCGAGATCCGGCTGCAGGGACTCCTGGACGATCGATGGGCCGAGTGGTTCGACGGGCTGAGGATCATCCCTCAGCCCGACGGCACCACCGTTCTGTCCGGGCCGGTGGCCGACCAGGCCGCCCTGCAGGGCCTGCTTCGACGCATAGCAGACCTCGGGATGACGTTGCTCTCGGTCAACACCCTTGAGCCCGGGGCACCCTAGACCAGCCCACGCACGATCAGGACATCTTGCCGGCAGGAGCCCCGAGGAACTCCACTCGGACGCTGGTCGTGAGTGCGTCCACCTGGGACAAGAAGCGGTGGGTGGACGGGTTCGCCTCGTGGTGGGCGTGCGCTGCTCGACTGGCGTACACCTCGTAGAAGACCCGGGCGAGCGGGGCATCCTCGACCGAGTGGACCGCGTAGACCAGGGTTTCGGGCTCCAGCGCCGCGATCCCGTCGCACATCTGCGTCACCAGCGAGTCGAAGTCGCGTACGGCGTCCTCGTCCTTCAGGTCGAACCGAACCGCAATCGCGAACATGTCCGCACCCTATCTGCCGCGAGCGTCGCCTCGACTGTTCCGCATCTGCGGAGCAAGAGGGCACGGTCACACCGCGCATGCGGATTGGTCCTAGGCATGTGCGCCTAGGCTGCGCTCATGGGCCAGATCAAGATCGGCGATGCAGCGGCACTGTTGGGCGTCAGCGACGACACCGTGCGGCGCTGGGTGGAGCAAGGTCGCCTGTCGGACCTCAGGGACGAGGCCGGTGCTCGGGTCGTCGACGGTACGGAGCTGGCCGCGACGCTGGTCGACTCGGGCAAGGAGCTCGGACGGCTGGACCGTGGTTCCGGCCGCCGGAGCGCCCGGAACCACCTCACCGGGATCGTCACCAAGGTCGTCTCCGACACCGTGATGAGCCAGGTCGAGATGCAGTGCGGGCCGTACAGGATCGTCAGCCTCATCTCCACCGAGGCGGTCCGCGAGCTGCGCCTCGAACCCGGATCGATGGCCACGGCCGTCATCAAGGCGACAGACGTCGCGATCGAGGCACAGGCATGATCCGCACCCTCGTCGCCCTCTCCGCACTGGCGCTCCTCAGCGCTTGCTCCTTTGTGCCGACCACGTCTCCGACGCCCAAGACGGAGCTCGTCGTGTACGCCGCATCCTCGCTCAGCGGCGCGTACGCGACCCTCGGCAGCTCCTTCGAAGCCGCACATCCCGGTGTCACGGTGAAGTTCTCGTTCGACGGGTCGTCGACGCTGGTCGACCAGCTCACGCAGGGGGCGCCCGCCGACGTCTTCGCCTCGGCGGACCGGCCGACCATGGACAAGGCCACCACCGCGAACCTCCTGACGGGGACACCCAGCCTCTTCGCAACGAACACTCTGACGATCATCGTCCCCCAGGGGAACCCAGCGGGGATCACGGGCCTCGACTCGTCCTTGGACGGCAAGAAGCTGGTCGTCTGCGCGGACGGTGTGCCATGCGGCAGCGCCACGAGCAAGCTCGCCGTGCTGCTCGGCGTGACGTTGACGCCGGTCTCCCGGGAGACCAAGGTCACCGATGTCCGCGCCAAGGTCGAGTCCGGCCAGGCCGACGCGGGCGTCGTGTACGTCACGGACGCGAAGGCATCGGGCAGCAAGGTCGACACGATCGCCATCAAGAACGCCGACCAGGTGAAGAACGACTACCTCGTGGGCGTCGTCGCCACATCGAAGAGCTCGGCCCTCGCGACCCAGTTCGTCGCGTGGGTCACCGGCTCCGAGGGACGGAAGGTTCTGTCCGGCTCAGGTTTCACTCTCCCGTGATCCGTCCTGCGCTCCCCCGCTGGCTCGCCGTTCCCGCAGGTCTTGCGGCCCTGTTCCTGGCCGTGCCTCTCCTCGCGATGTTCGGACGTGTCGACTGGCTCCACCTGCCGAGCCTGCTGGCGTCCCCAGCCGCCATTGATGCGCTGTGGCTCAGCCTGCGCACGTGCACCGCCAGCACGGTCCTGTGCCTCGTGCTCGGGCTTCCGCTCGCCCTGGTCCTCTCACGGTCCCGCGGGAGATGGGCCACGGCCGGACGGATCCTCGCCTCCCTCCCAATGGTCCTACCGCCGGTCGTCGCCGGGCTGGCGCTCCTGGTCGCGCTCGGCCGGCGAGCATGGCTCGGGCGGCACCTGTCGGCCTTCGGCGTCGATCTCGCCTTCACCACGGCAGCGGTGGTGGTCGCCCAGACGTTCGTCGCGATGCCGTACCTCGTGGTCTCTGTCGAGGGTGCGCTTCGCTCGGCACAGGAGCACTACGAGATCGTCGCCGCGACCCTCGGAGCGTCGCCCATCACCGTCCTGCGACGCGTCGTCCTCCCCCTCGCGGCTCCGGCGATCGCCTCCGGTACGGCGCTTGCCTTCGCCAGGGCACTGGGCGAGTTCGGCGCCACGCTGACCTTCGCGGGTTCTCTGCAGGGCACGACGCAGACCCTGCCGCTGGAGATCTATCTCGCGCGCGAGTCGGACACCGACACCGCCATCGCGTTGTCGGTGGTGCTCCTGATCATCGCCACCGGCCTCATCGCCGCCACCTCGGTGTTCAGCCGCGTCAAAGGCGCGACCTCATGACCCAGGTCACCGTCGAGGCCGCGTTCGTCGATCGAGGTGTCAGCATCGACCTCTCCGTACCATCGGGATCGGTCACCGCGATCGTCGGACCGAACGGGGCCGGCAAGACGACGTTGCTCCACCTGGTGGCAGGGCTGCTGCACCCCACCTCCGGCTCCGTACAGGTCGGGGACCGCACGCTGTCGGATGCGAGCCGGGTCGTCCCCACCCATCGCCGGCGGGTCGCCCTCCTGACGCAGCGCAGCTCGCTGTTCCCGCACCTCACCGTTCTCGAGAACGTCGCGTTCGCCCCGAGGTCCGCCGGCGCCTCACGCAGCGCCGCACGCGAGCGCGCGCTGGAGGAGCTGGCGGCTGCGGGGTGCGCGGACCTGGCCTCCCGGCAGGCCCATGAGCTCTCCGGCGGAGAGGCGCAACGGGTGGCCATCGCCAGGGCCTTGGCGGGCGACCCGCTCGTCGTGCTGCTGGACGAGCCGATGGCAGGGCTCGACGTGAGCGTCGCCGCCGAGGTCCGCCACGTCCTGGCCGAGCGCCTCCGAGGACGAACGGCACTGTTCGTCACGCACGAGGTCCTCGACCTGTGGACCGTCGCCGACCGTGTCGCCGTCATGGACGCCGGGCAGGTCGTGGAGTCCGGTGCCGTCGAGGACCTCCTAACCCGGCCCACGAGCACGTTCCTCGCGCAGCTGAGCGGGCTCACGCTCCTGTCCGGCGTGGAACGGGACGGGGAGCTGGAGATCGCGCCCGGCCTCCTCCTGCAAGGTCTCAGCGACCCTGGGCAACCGCTCATACCGGGAGGTCGCGGGCTCGCGGGCATCCCGCCGGAGGCCGTCGCCGTACACCTCGAACTGCCCGGCGGCAGTCCACGCAACGTGCTGTCGGCAGTCATCGTGTCTCTGGAACCCCGAGGTGCCGTCGTCCGCGTGCGACTGGAGGTGGCCTCCCAGCTGCTCGCCGCCGACATCACGACCCAGTCGGTCGCACGGCTCGGTCTGCACCCAGGGCAGGCGGTCTGGGCCGTGGTGAAGGCCGTCCAGGTGCGACTGTACGGTCGCTAGTGTGGCCCTTCCCTGGTTCACCGAGCCAAAGAAGCGGGGCCACTAGAGTTGTCCGGATGAAGCGCTGTGCAGTGATCACCGTGTCCGATCGTGCGGCAGCCGGCGAGCGGGAGGACCTCTCCGGCCCGGTGCTGGTGGACGCCTTGACCGCCGCCGGGTACGAGGCCACGCTCACGGTCGTGCCGGACGGCGAGGTCCCCGTGGCGGCAGCCCTGCGAACCGCCTTGGCCGGCGGAGCGCGGTTCGTCGTCACCACGGGAGGCACTGGTGTCGCTCCGCGCGACCGCACCCCCGACGCGACGAGGGAGGTCATCGACCGGGAGCTTCCAGGGGTGGCCGAGCTCCTCCGCGCTGAAGGGCGCAAGCACTCCTCGCACGCAGCCCTGAGTCGCGGGCTGGCGGGAGTGACGGCTGCGAGCGACACCGGCCCCTCGGCGTTCGTCGTCAACCTTCCCGGCAGCCCGAGTGCTGCACGCGAAGGGATCGGGGTCCTGCTGGAGCTGCTGCCTCACATCCTCGACCAGCTCGACGGAGGCGACCACTGATACCCGACGTCGCTCCTTGCCGATGTGGAAGCAGCAGTTGGCGAGAAGCGTCGAAGGCGAACTCGTCCTCCCCGGTCTCGCCCTTGTCGCCTGGCCGTATCTTTCCCGTAGGAGTCGTCACTATCCTGCGTGCTCCGCCCAAGGGTTCCCCATCAGGGAGTTGAGTTGTCGATCACCGTCCGACCGCAGACACTGCTGAGCGATGCGCACCGCCGCGTCGCCCGGGACCTGCGGGTGTCGCTGACCGACCGCTGCAACCTGAGGTGCAGCTACTGCATGCCAGCCGACGGGCTCGAGTGGCTGCCGGGGCCCGACGTCCTGACCGATGACGAGGTCGTACGGCTCATCCGAGTCGCTGTGACGCTGCTCGGCGTACGCAAGCTGCGCTTCACCGGCGGCGAGCCGCTGCTGCGTCGAGGTCTGGTCGACATCGTCGCGGCAGCCGCACAGCTCCGCACCGACGAGGACCGTCGACCCGAGCTGTCCCTGACCACCAACGGCGTCGGCCTGGACAAGCACATGGAAGCGCTCGCCACAGCTGGGCTGAACCGGGTCAACGTGTCGCTGGACTCACTCGACAGGGAGCG
>PMBM01000095.1:0-18614 GCA_003153855.1 Propionibacteriaceae bacterium | reverse complement strand
GGCTACGAGCTGCGCTTCATCGAGCACATGCCCCTGGGCCCGGCACACGCCTGGGACCGTACGTCGATGCTCCCCGCCGCTGACATCCTCGCGCGGCTGCGCGAGCGGTTCGACCTGACGCCCGCGCCCGGTCGCGGCTCGGCACCGTCGGAGGACTGGCTCGTCGCCGCGGGGCCGGACCACCCGGCAGGACGGATCGGCGTCATCGCCTCCGTGACCGCGCCCTTCTGCGCATCCTGCGACCGGACCCGACTCACCGCCGACGGCCAGATCCGTACGTGTCTGTTCAGCCATACGGAGACCGACCTGCGGACGCCCTTGCGGGCGGGGGCTGACGACGCGACGTTGGCGGGCCTGTGGTCGGGCGCCCACGCGACCAAGCCGGCCGGCCACGGCATCGACGACGCGGGTTTCCACCAGCCCGCACGCACCATGAGCTCCATCGGAGGCTGACCATGGAGGTCACCTCCTACCCTGACCTCGTGATCTAGGTTCGACCAATCCTCCAAGCCCTCGGCTACGAACCAGAGGCGTGACCACTTCACGCGTGCCGTCGACCACCCCTCAGCCCGGCCGCCCCGCACAACCACGGGCGATACTGCGGGCACCAGCCGGCGTCGTCGCGGCTGGCGCTGCCGTGGGAGTGGGCCACCTCGTGGCATCGCTGGTCAACCCGGTCGCCTCGCCGCTGCTGGCGGTGGGCTCGGCGCTCATCGACGCAGCCCCAACGCCGGCGAAGGAGTTCGCCGTACGGACGTTCGGCACGAACGACAAGCCGATCCTCGTGAGCAGCATCGGGGTCGTACTGGTCGTCTTCGGCGCTGTCGTCGGGTTGATCGCCTGGCGCCGTCCGCGCATCGCATCGGTCGCGATCGGCCTGCTCGGGGTCGCCGGCGCTGGTGCGGCCGTCACCCGCGGACCGTGGACGAACGCGATCCCGTCCGTCGCCGCCGGCGTGGTCGGCGTCGCGGCCCTGCACCTGATGCTCACCCGCCGGGTGGCTGACGCCACGGCAGGCTCAGCCCTCGACGCAGCGAAGGGCCGGTCGCGACGCGGCTTCCTCGCCGCACTCGGCGGGACCGCGGCGGTCGCAGCCGTCGCCGCAGCAGGCGGCGTCGTTGTAGGCCGGGCCCGCGACGCAGCGTCCGCCGCGCGCCGTGCCCTCGGCCTGCCGGCGCCCGCCTCCGCGGCCAAGGCGCTCCCCGAGGGCGTCCAGGTCCCAGGGGTGAGTACGTTCACCACGCCGGCCGCGGACTTCTACCGGGTCGACATCAGCCTGGTCACCCCGCACATCGACGCCTCGACGTGGACGCTCACCCTCGACGGCTTGGTCGACCGTCCACTCACCCTGACCTACGACGACCTGCTGGCCATGCCCCTGGTCGAGCGCGACATCACCCTGACCTGCGTCTCCAACGAGGTCGGTGGCCCGTACGTCAGTACAGGTCGCTGGTCGGGCGTGCCGTTTCGCGACCTCATCGCCCGCGTCGGCGTGCACCCCGGTGTCGACCAGGTCTACTCGTACTCGCTCGACTCCAACTACACCTGCTCGACACCGTTCCAGGCGCTCAACGACGGCAGGGACGCGATGGTCGTCGTCGGGCTGAACGGCGAACCGCTGGCCGACGAGCGCGGCTACCCCGCTCGTATGCTCGTGCCTGGACTGTTCGGGTTCGTCTCGGCCACCAAATGGCTGCAGCGCATCGAGTTCACCACCTACGCCGCCCGTACCGCCTACTGGACGACGCGCGGCTGGGCGACCGACGCCCCGATCCTCACCCAGAGCCGCATCGACGTGCCACGGTCGCTGACCACCCTGCCCAAGGACAAGCCCGTCATCGCCGGCGTCGCCTGGGCACAGCACCGCGGCATCGCGAAGGTCGAGATCCGTATCGACGAGGGCGACTGGAAGGAGGCGAAGCTCGCAGCGGACGGCGGCATCGACCTGTGGCGGCAGTGGTCCTACGTCTACGACGGGCCGGCCGGGCTCCACAGCGCGCAGGTGCGGGCCACCGACCTCGACGGCCACACCCAGCCGGAACAGCGGACCAAGGTCTTCCCCAGCGGCGCCCGCGGCTGGCACCAGATCCAGTTCACCTCCGAGTAGGAGACGACCAATCCGTCCGGTCGACCGCGCCGAATACCCACCGAGAGACGGACCTCCTCAGGGCCCGTCCACCAATGGGAAGGAACACCCGATGTCCTCCACGACCCGTACCGTCAAGCTCGCCGGCGTCACCGCCGCTCTCTCGCTGTCGCTGGCACTCACCGCCTGCAGCAGCTCGATGACGTCGGCAGCGCCAGCTGCACCCGCCCCGTCCATGAGTGCGCCGATGAGCACACCGTCGATGAGCTCCGCGATGGCCCAGCCCTTCGGCGCAGGCTGCGCCTCCGTGCCGACGAGCGGCAAGGGCTCCTTCGACGGCATGTCGCAGGATCCGGTCGCCACGGCCGCCAGCAACAACCCGCTGCTGAGCACGTTGGTGACGGCCGTCACGAAGGCCGGCCTTGTCGACACTCTGAACAACGCCAAGGGCATCACGGTCTTCGCGCCCACCAACGACGCCTTCGCCAAGATCGACCCGGCCACGCTCAACAAGGTCCTGGCCGACAAGGCGATGCTGACCGCNNATGGTGACCGGCTCGGGCACGGACTTCACGGTGAACAAGACCGCCAAGGTGGTCTGCGGCAACGTCCAGACGGCCAACGCGACGGTCTACATCATCGACACCGTCCTGCTGCCGGCTTCCTGATCGGGTTTGACGACGGGTACGAGGTCATCATGACGTCGCTGACAGTCACTGACGGGAGATCGTGATGGGGCTCTCTGCAGTACCGTCCGGTCCGGGAGGCGAAGCCTCCCGGACCGATCCGGCACCCCCTCGCGACGTCGCTGGACGTGGCGCGGAAGCAGCGCGCCTGGCCGACCTGGTGGCCCGCTCGTCGCGAGGTCACGAGGACGCGTTCTCGGAGCTGTACGACCTCACTGCCTCCCGCATGTACGGGCTGGTGCTGCGAATCCTGCGCTCCGCCGACCATGCAGCCGAAGTCACCCAGGAGGTGTTCGTGGAGGTCTGGCGCCAGTCAGCCCGTTACGCGCCCGACAAGGGCAGCGTCCTGGCCTGGATGTCGACGATCGCCCATCGTCGCGCGGTCGACCGGGTGCGCTCGGTCAGCAGCGAGGTGGCCCGCGACGAGCAGTACGCGGTCACCACCGTCGTTCGCGAGGCCGACCACGTCTGGGAGGACGTCGAGCAGAAGATGGACGTCGAACGGGTCCGCAAGGGCATGGCCTCCCTGACCGCGATCCAGCGCGAGGCGATCGGGCTGGCCTACTTCGGCGGCTATACGCAGACTCAGGTCGCCTCCCTGCTGAAGCTGCCCCTGGGCACCGTGAAGACACGAATTCGAGACGGCCTCATCGGCCTGCGTGATGCCCTGGGGGTGGAGGAATGAGCGAGATCCATGGCGCCGTGGGCGCCTACGTGATGAATGCACTCGAAGGTGACGAGCTCGTCGAGTTCGAGACGCACCTTGCCGAGTGCCCGACCTGTCAGCGAGAGGTCGTCGAGTTCCGTGAGACAGCCACAGAGCTGTCGCTGCTTTCGCGCACGGACCCGCCGCCGATGCTGAAGGGGTCGGTGATGGCTGCCATCGCAGGCGTACGCGTCCTGCCCCCAGAGGAAGCTGAGGGGAACCACGCAGCGACTGCGCCAGAGGCCGTTCCTCGTCAACCTCTCCGTGAGGTGCCGGTCGCGCCGACCGACGAGCTGGCGGTGCGTCGCCAGCGGCGAAGGATGCGCGTGCTGTCGCTCGCCGTCGCCGCCGTGACGGTCGTCGCCCTGGTGCTGGGCGGCTTCGTGGTGTCGCTGAGCCAGCGCCAGCCACCATTGGCCAGCGTCACAGCTGAGACCGAACTGCTGCGGGCGCCCGACCTGAAGGCGTACACGATCACCCTCAAGGACGGGGGGCAGGCGACCTTCGTCGCATCGAAGAGCCTGAACCGGGCCATGTTCTCCAGTGGTGACCTCCCAGCGCTGAACCAGGATCAGACCTATCAGCTCTGGACGCTTGCCGGTCCGCT
This sequence comes from Propionibacteriaceae bacterium, assembly GCA_003153855.1. Classification (GTDB taxonomy): domain Bacteria; phylum Actinomycetota; class Actinomycetes; order Propionibacteriales; family Propionibacteriaceae; genus Fen-668. Next base: position 14,529 of record PMBM01000095.1, on the reverse strand, counting down.
GACGTCACCGACCCGGGTCACGCCGGACGCACTCGTGAGCGCCGGAGGCGCCGCCAAGCAGTGGTTCACGGGCCCGATAGCCCAGTCCGACGCTCTGGCGATCAGCATCGAGAAGGCCGGTGGGGCATCCGCCCCCACCAACATCCAGGGAGCAACGTCGTTCTGAGCGAGGGCGTCCAGTCCACCAGGGCCGGTTTCGAGGGGAGCCGGCCCTGGCGTCTGCCCGCTGGCTGGACAAGGGTCTACTCCGATCCTCATGGGTTTCGATATCGACAGAACCTGATTTCGTACGAAAGTTCACTATGATTCGTTACGGAGTCGATGCGACCCGGAGAAGGGATTCTGAGAGTGGTGGGCGATCGAAGGTCGAAGATCCTCGAGCACGTCATCGACAGCGAGCGCGTCGACGTCAACGAGCTCGCGGGGATGTTCGCCGTGTCCCAGGTGACGATCCGCAAGGACCTCGATCAGCTGGAGCGGAGGGGTCTGATCCGACGACAGCACGGTTATGCCGTCGCGATCGCTCCAGACAACCTGCTCAGCCGGCTGGCCTTCCACTACGACCTGAAGCGTCGCATCGCCGCGGCAGCGGCCGGCCTGGTGCCCAACGGAAGCACCGTGATGATCGAGTCCGGGTCATGTTGCGCCTTGCTCGCCGACGAGCTGGCGAACACCAAGCGCGGCGTCACCGTGGTGACGAACTCGGCATTCATCGCCGACTACGTGCGTACGAGCCAGGGCTTGTCGGTCGTCCTCCTCGGGGGCGACTACCAGTCGGAGTCCCAGGTGACGGTCGGCCCGCTGGTTGAGCAGTGCTTGGTGAACTTCCACGTCGACCAGCTCTTCATCGGCATCGACGGCTACACCATCGAGTCCGGCTTCACCGGACGAAACCACCTTCGTGCCGCCGTGGTCAAGGCGATGGCCAAGCAGGCGAAGGACGTCATCGTCGTGACCGAGTCTGCGAAGTTCCCGCGTCAAGGTTCGGTGCCTCTGCTGCCCGCCAGCGCGGTGAGCCGGGTCGTGACCGACCTCAGCCTTCCGGGGCACATGAGGGAGCACCTGACCGGAGCGGGCATCGCCCTCACCGAGGTCCAGGCGGGCTGAAAAGCCTACCGGCCCAAGCCTCGTGCGGCCTGCAACGGCCGTACGACCGGTGCGTTCAGAGACTGGGGAGACTGCTCGTGAGCCACAGGACAGCCTCAGCCGCGGTCCAGCCGTCCGGGTGGGTCTCGGCCAGCCGCTCGGGACCCGACAGATCCTGGCCCAGCGTGATGGCGGGTTGCTCCGCGTAGCCGTTCTTGCGCACCTTGCCGAGGCCGACGTCGGCCAGCAGCGCGTTGCACAGGCACATGCGTCCGACGGTGTCGGCGGAGTCGCCGCCCTTCTTCACGTACATGTGCTCAGGCTCGGAGGCGCAGCGGTACGCCACCCGTCCGTCCTCCCGCTCGATCGGTGTCCGCAGGAGGCCGAGGTCGCAGACGCGTTTGCGCGCCGCGTACGTCGCGGGCTCCGAGAGGCTGCCCTCGATGCACGCGATCTTGAACGGGAAGCTGGTGGGCGATGCGCGGGGGTCGTTGCGGACCGCGAGGGTTCCCTCGGTGAGCGACCGGAGCAGTCCCAACCTCAGGTCGGACCGGATGCCTGACTCCTCCGCGAACGCGAAGAGCGTCCCCACCTGCACGCCGACGGCCCCGGCCGCGACCGCATCCGCGACGCGCTCAGGGGTGCCGTACGCGCCTGCGAGCCAGAAGGGCAGTCCGATGGCGACCATGGCCGCAAGGTCGGCGTCGTCCTTCCCGCCGTAGACGGGGTTCCCCTCGTCGTCGCAGGTCATCTTGCCTCGCGGCGGGGCGCTGTGGCCGCCCGCCAGAGGGCCTTCCACGACGAAGCCGTCGGGCCGGAACTGGTCGCTGCGGTTGAGGAAGGCGGCAAGGACGTGCAGCGACACGATGGCCAAGAACTGCGGACGGTGAAGGACCGGCAGCTCGTCACCGAACAGCGCCGCCGGGTCGAGTGACGCGGTGTACGTCCGGGTGGCATTCACGACATCGAGCGAGATCGCGCCCGTGCGCCCGGCAGCGAAGTCGGTGAGCAGCTGCGGGATCTCGCGCGGGATGCCCGCGCCCATCAGGACATAGTCGACACCTGCGAGCATCGCTCCCAGTACGGTCGACAGGGTTGCCGTCTGGATCTTCTCCAGCAGGTTGATGCCGACGACGCCGTCGTGGCCCTCCTTGGCGAGCCACACCTCCGCGAAGCTGCCGACCATGGAGAGCTCGATGGCCGCGGGGCTCGGATCGACGCCGAGCGCGGGCTGCGGACGGTACGGGGCGCCGTGGCGTCCTCCGTCGCGGAAGTAGCGCTCGAGCACGCGAGCGACCATGGCCTGCGACGGGAAGTGCCGGAGGGCCCGTCGGATGTGGTCGCCCTCGTCGCCGTCCTGAAGCCGCCTGGCGACGACGCTGTCGAGGGCTGTACCGGACACGACGCCCAGCTGGCCGGATCTGGAGACCTCTCGGGCGAGCTGCCAGCCGGACACTGCGATCCCCATGCCGCCCTGAATCACGACGGGGCGGACCACCGCCACACTCTGCCCTGTCGTCTCCATCATGAACCTACGGTACCGTAACTTCCGGCGGATGCCGCCACCGGGGCAGGCTGATGCCCATCGCACGGCGCCCCCGCGCTCCTCGAGTGGGCGCCCTGAGCGACCGCGGCGACGTCAGGCCGGGGGATTCAGGTGGCCCCTCCACCGCGAGGGCCGACTGCGGCACGCATCAGGAGCCCCGGCCCGAACTCGGTCTGCTGCGAGCCGTACGTGACGAATCCACACGCTTCGTAGAACCCTTCGGCATGGGGATTCCCGACGACGTGCAACCAGACGGCGGCGTGATCATGCCCGTAGCTCTTCGCACGCTCGACGAGCAGCCGTCCCACCCCAGCCCTCCACAGCGATGGCTCGACGAACAGCCCGTCCAGCTCGGTCTGGCCGTCCTCGCGGTCGAGGACGGCGGAGAACCCGAGCAGGGACCCGTCGCTCTCGGCCACGAAGACCTGGCCGTCGGTGAGCTGGTTGAGCGGGATCACGATCGCCTCGGGATGAGCGAGGATCGCCTCGCGGTCGCCGGGATTCGCCAGCGACGCCCTCCGTTGCAGGGCCTCCAGGCTCTCGAGCTCGTCGACTCGGGCGGTACGGATCGTGACAGCCACACTCACCACGCTACCCGTGCCTTCGAGGCCACTCCCCCACGACTGCGAGCGTCCGGACGCGGACCGTGCCGGCGCGATGGCGCCGGCACGATCGCTCAGGGTTTCTCCTGCTCAGCTGGCCGCGATGCCCTCGAGGGGCTTCCCCACGGCTGCGCCGAGTCCGGTGTCGGCCGTGCCGACCATCGTGAGGGACCCGTCGGCGCCTCGTACGTACTCGTCGACCTGGCCGGACCCTCCGGTCAGCTGGTAGACGTAGCGGCCGTTCGGGGACGACGCCATGTCGATCGGTCCCGCCCCGGTCGTCGCTGCGACGGCTTGGGCGATCGCCAGCTGCCCACGGTGGTCGCTGAACGCGGTGATGCTGTTCGATCCCGCGTTGGCGGCGTACAGGCTGCCGTCGATGAGAACCGTCCAGCAGGCCGCGGCCTGCCCGGTCGGGCCGACCGTGGACACGAGCGCGAGGGTGCCGTTGTGAGCAACCCTGTACGCGGAGGCGTGCCCGGTGGCATCGACGACGAGCAGGCTGCCGGAGCGGTCGAACGTCAGCGCGAACGGCACCGTTCCGGACGGTGTCACCACGGGCGTGGAAGCAGGACGACCGTTGTCAGACAGCGGGAAGACCACCAGGGTGCCGTGCGTCTTGGTCGCGACGACCACGTCCCGACCGTCGGGCGTGATCGCCACCTGCGAGGGCGCCTGGAGGAACTCGGGGTTGGCGTTGGGTGCCAGGTTCAGCGCTCTGGTGGAGCCGGACAGCGGCTCGACCTGGCGACCGTCCACCCGATAGCCGGTGATGGAGCCACCGCCGCGAGCGTTGAGCACGTACACGAGGTTGCCCACGACGCTCACCGAGACCGGCAGGTCACCGCGGCTGGAGAGGATCTGTCGGCGCACCAGCTTGCTGCCGTCGACGCCGAAGACCGTGATCGTGTCGCTGCCGCCGTTCACGGCGAACAGCAGACCGTGCGCGCGGTCAAGAGTGAGGGAACCTTGGGAGGCGAGCGGGTCGACCACAGCGCCGGCTTCCGCGGCGCCTGAACCGCCCGTCGCGTACGTGCCTGCTCTCGTGAGGTGTCCGTCCGCTGTGCGGACGTAGGCGATGACCGCGTTGTGGCTCAGGTCGTCGGTCTGGACGAAGACGGCTCCGTGACCGTCGGACTCGGTGGACGCTGATGCGCTCGGCGCGAAGCCGACGGACAGCCCGGCGGCGACCACGGCGGCCGTCACGACCATGGGGATACGTAGATGCTGCATGTTCCTGCTCCCTAGAAAGGTGTTTGGGGACATGCGCAACTCAACGCCGGCTGGAGACGCAGCTCTAGATCAGGGGTCTTACCTGATGCTTACGAGAGTGTGACCGGCCCGGCCCGGTGACAGTTCAGGTCCGCCGTGACCGGCTGACCTGCCAGACATTCTGGGAGCCGTCATGGTGGTACGTGAGTCCGTCGACCATCAGCCTGATCAAGGCGAGGCCACGGGATCCGGTCGACGTTGGAGAGCTGGAGAACCATCATCGCCTGCTCGCCCGCTGCGGCGATCCGAAGATCGCCCCCGGCCTCCACCACACAGCCGCCGCAGCATCCGCAGGCCGGGTGAGGGCGGAGAACCAGCCGAGAGAGAAGATTCCGATGAGCGCCGCCGCCGCCAGGACCATGCTCTGTGAGGGGCGCCACGGGATCCGGCGCGGCGCCGGGTCGTGCCGACGGGCCAGAGACCTGACCGACCGGCTCGATCCGTGCCGCTCGGCCGGAACAGAAGTGATGGACGTCACGTCTGGTGCCTCGTGGTCTTTCCCCAGGGAAGGGGTGGGCTGTCTGTGCGGCGTGACTCCTGCCCCCAGCAGGTACCCAAGCCGCGTGTGGTGGTGTCAGAGCTCCGTGAGCTTCCGACGCTGTGCAGCATGCCGAGTGGGCACCGTCGGCCGTCGCCCGTATGTGGCCATCCTCACGCGTCCGAGCCGAGCAAGCGGTCGAGGCGCCGGGGGGGAGATCAGTCTGTTGCGGGCGAGTAGTCGTAGAAGCCCTTGCCGGCCTTGACGCCGGTACGCCCTGTGTCGACGTAGCCCTTGAGCCACGCTGCGTTCGCGAGCAGCTGCGGGTCCTGGGTGACGGTGGCCCAGTACTGCGTGATGTGCCAGGCGGTGTCGATGCCGACGAAGTCGAGCATCCCGAACGGTCCGTGCGGCATCTTCGTCACCGTCGTCCAGGCCAGGTCGATGTCCTCGATCGTCGCGACGCCGTTGGTCGCGAGGGTGATCGCCTCGCGGTTCAGCGCGTTGTACATCGCGTTGAACACGTAGCCGGGGCTCTCCTTGCGGAGCTGGATGGGGATCTGGCCGATGCGTACCGACAACCCGAGCAGTGTCTCGATCGTCTCGGGTGACGTGCCGGGATGGGGCATGACGTCGACGATGTTGGCTGACCACACGGGCTGGTGGAAGTGCAGGGCGGCCAACCGGTCGGGACGGCCGGTCGCCTCGGCGTACATGGAGGGCAGCAGCGACGACGTGTTGCTCGCGAAGATCGTACGTTCCGGGCACCATCTGTCGAGCTCGGCGAACACGGCGCCCTTGAGGGCTGGGTCCTCCGGTACGGACTCCGAGACGAGGTCGACGTCCGCCGCGGCCGTCGCCGGGTCGGTCTCGTACGTGATCGCTGCGACGGCCTGTACGAGGTCGGTCCCGGCGAATGCCGGGTCGCTCCCCAGTGCGGCTCCCATGCCGGTCAGCTGGGCGCGTGCCCGCGTCAGGGCCTCAGGGTCCGAGTCCAGCATGACGACCGACAAGCCGTGCCCGGCGCACTGCAGCGCAATCTGCTGCCCCATCGTTCCGGCACCGACAACCAGGACTCGTACGATCTCGTCCGCCACCATGCTCGTCTCCTTAGGACCACCCCATCGTGGCAGTTCGGAGGCAGCGGCGAGGGTGATCCGTGAGGCCTTCGGATGCCGTCTCAGCGACGAGCGCGGGAACTGCTGCGGGGCGTGCCGCTGATTGGATGGGTTCCCCCAGCGACTGGCGACGGATGCCTGACGAGACCGACCTGTACGAGGTGCCCGCGTGGAGGCACTCTGTCGTCAGATCGGTTGACACCCCTGCACGGCGCTGGAAAAGTGGTTCGAAACGTTTCGCCAAAGGAGGCCGACGTGGTCGCGACGTACAAGGACATCCGACGCATCACGGGGCTGTCGCTCGCGACGATCTCCAAGTACTACAACGGCGGGAACGTCCTCGGCCCCAACCGCGAGCTCATCGAGAAGGCTGCCGCCGAGCTCGACTACCAGGTCAACAACGTCGCCCGAGGGCTGCGGAGCCGGCGGTCCATGACCGTGGGCGTGATCCTCGACGAGCTCGCCTCGACCTTCAACACCACGATCGTGTCGCGGATAGAGGAACGGCTTCGCGAGGCGGGGTACGGGACGATCATCTGCGACTCACGACGCGACGCCGAGTCCCAGGCCGACGTCATGCGCTTCCTGGTGGGGAAGATGGTCGACGGGATCGTCGTCATCCCCGTCGACGACGACACCTCGTTCCTCGCCGCCGCACGTGACCGTGACGTGCCGGTCGTCGCGGTCGACCGCCTCATGCCCGGTACGGACTCGGTCGTCATCGACAACCGCGCCGCGATCGCCTCGGCCGTACAGCTCCTCGTCACGGCAGGCCACACTGCGATCGGCCTGCTCGCGGGCCCCGACACCACGTACACGATGCGCGAACGTCGCGCGGGCTTCCGCGACGCGATGCAGGACAGGACCGGGCTCCTCCCCCGCGCCGAGCTCATGACGCCGGAGCATGTGAGCGTCGAGGGCGGCTGCACCGGGCTGCGGCGGCTCCTCCGCCTCAGCGCCCCTCCGACGGCTGTGGTCTGCGCGAACTATGTCCTCACGCTCGGCGCCACGATCGCCCTCAACGAGCTGGGCCAGGAGCTGCGTCCCGCTCTCGTCGGCTTCGACAACCTGGAGCTCGCCCGGCTCATCCGTCCGCGTCCGACCCTCGTCACGCAACCCATCGAGAGCCTGGCCACCGAGGCCGCCGAGCTTCTGCTGCAGCGGCTCAGCGGCGGAGGCCCGGACGACCCAGTGACGATCACCCTGGACACGACCCTCATGGTTGGCCACGAGAGCACGTACCAGCTCCGGCCGTAACCATCGAAACGTGGCTTATTGGGGGGTGTCGCCGAGCCACCGCAGGGCTTGTCCATCGAGAATCGGCTTATGGCGCCCCATCCACACGCCACAACCCGAGCTTCGATGGATCAGTCAGTCGGCGCGATCGGCATGGCGTCCATAAGCCGCGTATCGATGGACACCGGCATCACCTCGTCGGAAGGACAGCCTCCTGGAACGGCTCCACGACGGGCGGGGCGGCAAGGTGGGTGTGCCACTCGGCGATGAGCGCTCGCATGGCCGGATCCTCCGCGACCCTCAGCTGGTCGGCGTCGTACGTGTCGCGATCTGTGTACTCGAACACCTCGACGAAGCTCGACGCGTCGCTGAGGCTCCACTGGAGGTGAGCGGTGATGCCGCCGGGCGCCTCGTACGTGCTCCTGGCTCTCGCGAAGAACTCCTCCACCGCCTCGCGGGTCGTCGCGAGGCGGCAGCGCAGATAGAGCGTGATCACCCGAAGTACGAGGGCGGCCGCGACACGTAGGCACCCTCGAGCGCCGCGATCTCGTCGCCGGTCAGCTCTATCTCGAGCGCAGCGACAGCATCGGTCAGGTGGTTCGGCTTGGTTGCTCCGACGATCGGCGCGGTGATCACGGGGTTGTTGAGCACCCACGCGAGCGCGATCTGCGCCATGGGTACGCCACGGTCAGCCGCCACCTTCTCGACCGCACCCACGACTGACGCATCGGCCTCGCCGTAATGGCGCATCATCTGGTCGGAGCCGTCGCGGGTCGTCTCGGTGCCCCACGGGCGGGTCAGTCGACCGCGTCCCAGCGGGCTCCAGGGGATGACGCCGACCCCCAGGTCGGTGCACAGCCCGTACATCTCACGCTCCTCCTCACGCTGCATGAGGTTGTACTGGTCCTGCATGGAGACGAACTCGGTCCAGCCGTGGACGCGGGCGGTGTACTGCATCTTCGAGAACTGCCAGGCCCACATCGACGACGCACCGACGTACCGCGCCTTGCCGGCCCGTACGACGTCGTTCAGCGCCTCCATCGTCTCCTCGACCGGGACGAGGGGGTCGAAGCGGTGGATCTGGTACAGGTCCACGTAGTCGGTGCCGAGGCGTGTGAGCGAGGCGTCGATGTTCTCGAGGATCGCCTTGCGGGACAGCCCCGAACCGCCGGGACCGTCGTGCATGTGCCCGTGCACCTTGGTGGCGAGGACGATGTCCTCCCGGCGCGAGTACTTCCTCATCGCGCGGCCGGTGAACTCCTCGGAGCTGCCGCCCGAGTAGACGTTGGCCGTGTCCCAGAACGTGATNNCCCAGCTCGACCGCCTGCATGAAGAAGCCCTGCGACTCCTCCTCGGTGAGCACCCACGGGTGGCCTCCACGGCTGGCGTCGCCGTAGCTCATGCATCCCAGCGCGAGCCGAGAGACGCGAAGACCTGACTGACCGAGACGTACCTGTTCCATGCCGCCACATTACGAGGTACGTGTCAGGCCCGGCGCAGTCCTTGCAGTACGGCCACGAGGCCGGCCCTGTCGCGCTCCGTCGTCCCGCTCGCCGGCGCCGTCACCGCAATCATCTGGACGACGCGCGTCCCGACCGTGACGAGCGCGACCTCGTCGGTGCCCATGTAGCAGCTGCTGGAGCAGTCCGAGTACTGGTTGGAGAACACGACGGCATCGCCGACCGGCGTGGCCACGCGATCGACAAGGGCCGTCGGTGGTGCAGCGGGGTAGAAGCCGTGGTTCCCGTTCTCGGGGAGGGCGGTGGTCGCGGTACATCCCGGCAGAAGCGACGCCACCTCGTACTCACCGCCCGTGGTCTTGAGCTGGAAGACCTCGCTCGCGCAGGCGGCGTTGAGCGAAGTCGTCGAGGCGGCCCTGCCGGGGAGCGAAAGCTGGATCCCGTCCCCCATGGTGACCAGGAAGCTCGACGGCCCGTTCGACACCGAGGGGACGGGGGCCGAAGGTGGAGACGACTGACACGCGGACAGCGCGAGGACCGCGAGGACAAGCGCCGTCCGCTTCACACCCGAAGGATAGTTGACGCTTCCTCGATCGAGGGCGCCGAGCGTGCGGTCAGGCGGCGTTGATCAGGTCGATGACGCGCGGGACGTACGGGGTGCAGTGGAGCCTCTTCATGCCTGCGCCGTGCGGGGTGCGGTTCGCCTTGCGGCCGTTGCACGTCTTGCATGCCGCGACGCAGTTGAGCCAGGAGTTCGCGCCGCCCAGGGACTTGGGCCGCAGGTGGTCGACCGTCGTCGCGTACCCGCCGCAGAACGCACAGGTCCTCTTGTCGCGCGCCAGGACACCGGGCTTGGAGAAGCCGGCCGGCTTGTACAGCCAGGTCGTCGCGACGAACCGTACGAGCCGGATGACCCGGGGTCGTGGGTAGGGGCCGAAGGTCAGTACCCCGTCCTGCTCCTCGACGATGGCGACCCCACGCACCAGCATCCCGATGGCATGACGAAAGGCAACACCACCGAGTGGCTCGTATGACGCGTTGAGCAGCACGACCTGCGTCATCGCGGATCCTCCTTTCCGCTGGCTGCGGAATCGGGCCGTCCCTGCGCAGAGTCTGACGGCTGAGCGGTCGCTGCGCCAGCACCCCGGCCGTACGGTCATATGTCGAGAACGTGACGGCTGGGTGCCCGCACTTGCCGCGGTCGGACGACTGGTCGCCGTCCGTTCGCTGCGTTCGACCCAGAACGAGAGTAGGAACCCCGAGCAACGATCGCCACCCACTTTCTCGACGGGGAACCTCGGCGGGCTGTCGATTCTTGTCAGTGGTCGTGTCTAGCGTGAAGGACGACCCTGAGGAGGACCCATGAGCCAGCGATTCACCATCACCCTCGACGCCGCCGATCCCAAGGCGCTCGGCACGTTCTGGGCAACAGCACTGGGCTACGTCGAGGAGCCGCCGCCGAAGCCGTACGCCACGTGGCCGGAGGCCTTCGAGGGCTGGGGGCTGCCGACGGCGAGCCACAACGACGCGTACGCGGTCGTCGATCCCGCCGGGGTGGGGCCTCGGTTCTTCCTGCAGAAGGTACCCGAGCCGAAGACCGCCAAGAACCGGCTGCACCTCGACGTCTGGGTGCCGGGCGAGACGCGGGACAACCCTGCGTCGCCCGACGACAAGAGAGCTCACGCGGCGTTCCTCGTGGAGCACGGCGCCACGGTGCTCCACGAGGTGGACCATCCCAGCGGCATGGGCTTCTGGGTGGTGATGGCCGACCCAGAAGGAAACGAGTTCTGCGTTGTGTGACCTCAACGGTCAAGGGGTATCGACCCTACTGCGGGGGGTCTTCGGGGACCTCCAGACGTGCGTGCTGACCGGGCGGAGTGAGGGCTTTGAAACGAGCGGAACCTCCAAACAACCAGTTTGCACGCGGGTCTAGGCTGCCCAGAGGCGCCCGAAAGGGCGCGCACTCCCCCACCTCCCGAAAGGAATCGCCATGCGTTCCGCACCCATGAGCGCAAGCGAGCGGGTCAGGGTTCTGTACGGCGACAACCTCACGCGTCAACCCACGTTGCGTCCTCCGTTCGCGCGGCCCACGCCGCTCTCGTCGCTGCTGCGGTTCGCGCCGTACATCAGGCCGTACCTCGGCCGGTTCATCGTGATGTTCGTGGCTGCCGCGGGCGGTACGGGCATCTCGATCGTGGTACCGCTGGTGACCCGGCAGCTCATCGACGGGCCGATCGCCGCAGGCGACCGCCAGGGAGTGTTCGCGCTGGGCGCGATCGCGCTCGGGCTGGGACTCGTCGAAGGCGGCCTCGCGTTCGTCCGACGCTGGGTCATGGCGATCGCGACGCTGGGGTCGGAGACGGGCGTCAGGCTGGACATGTACGCGAAGCTCCAGCGGCTGCCCTGGGGGTTCCACTCGAGGTGGGAGTCCGGTCAGCTGCTGAGCCGGATCATGAACGACCTGTCGACGATGCGGCGCTTCATCGGCTTCGGCCTGCTCATGATCATCATGAACCTGCTGCAGATCATCGTCGTCACCTCGCTGCTGCTTCACCTGTACTGGCCGATGGGCCTCGTCGTCGCGGTGGCGGCCGTTCCCGTCGTCGCCGTCTGCCTCTTCAACGAGCGCATCTACACACGGCTCTCGCGCGCGATCCAGGACCAGACCGGCGACGTGGCGAGCACCGTCGAGGAGTCGATGCAGTCGGTGCGTGTGATCAAGGCGTTCGGTCGCTCACGGCTCGTTTTCGGTCAGTTCGATCGCCGGGCGAAGGTGCTGTACTCCACGAGCCTCGAGCGGGTCTCCAACACCAGCAAGTTCTGGACGTTCCTCGAAGTCATCCCGGGGTTGGCGCTCGTCGCGGTGCTGACGATCGGTGCGCTCGCCGCGGCGCAGCATCACCTCACCCTCGGCACGCTCGTCGCGTTCATCACGATGATGCTGTCGCTCATCTGGCCGGTGGCCGCGCTGGGGTTCCTGCTGTCGATGACGCAGGACTCCATGACCGCCGCCGACCGTGTGAGCGAGATCTTCGACGCGCCCGAGTCGATCGCCGACGGGCCGCTGCGGCTGGATGCGCCGCGCGGCGAGGTCGTGTTCGAGGACGTGTCGTACCGCTTCCCGGACGCGTCCCAAGACGTCCTCCACGGACTCGACCTGCACGTACGGGCCGGCGAGACGATCGGCATCGTGGGCGGTACGGGCTCGGGCAAGACCGTGCTGACGTCTCTGGTCGCACGTCTGACAGACGTCACGGCAGGGCGCATCACCATCGACGGCGTCGACATCCGTGACCTCGAGGTGGCGAACCTGCGAGGCATCGTCGCGACCGCGTTCGAGGACCCGACGTTGTTCTCGATGTCGGTGCGGGAGAACCTGACGCTCGGCCGCCCCGAGGCGACCGAGGAGGAGATCGCCGACGCGATCGAAACCGCGCAGGCGGGCTTCGTCCACGACCTGCCCTGGGGTCTGGAGACACGCATCGGCGAGCAGGGCATGAGCCTGTCCGGCGGCCAGAGGCAGCGGCTCGCGCTGGCGCGGGCGATCATCGTGAAGCCGCGCGTGCTCGTGCTCGACGACACGTTGTCCGCGCTCGACATCCACACCGAGGCGATGGTCGAGGAGGCGCTCAGGCGGGTCCTCGTGGGAGTCACGGGGCTCGTCGTGGCGCACAGGGCGTCCACGGTCATGCTCGCCGACCGCGTGGCGCTGCTGGAGAACGGCACCATCACCCACGTCGGGCGCCACAGCGACCTGCTGGCGACGGTCCCGGAGTACCGCGATCTCCTCAGCGCGTCGTTCGACGCCGAGTCCGAGCTCGACGAGCTCGAGCGGGAGGTAGCGAAGTGACGTCCGACCAGACGACCGAGCCGACCTCGGTCGACCACAGCGACGAGACCGCCCGCGACCTCGAGTGGCGCGGTGTGGCCGCCGAGCAGCGCGACGGCCTGAGTGAGCGGGCGGGTCTCAAGCTCGCTGCGCGCAGCAAGGGGCTGCTCGCCGACCTCCTCCGCCCGTACACGTCGGCCATCGGGTTGCTCGTGGTGGCGGTGGTGCTGGAGAACGTTGCGCGCCTCGCCGCGCCCTGGCTCGTACAGAGGGGCATCGACTTCGGCGTCCCCCCGCTCCTCGCGGGGGGGCCGGCGACCACCCTGATCGAGATCGTGGGCGCCATGGTGGGCGCGGTCGCGCTCCAGACGGTCACGCGGATCTACTTCCTGCGGGCTTCGGGCCGGATCGGCCAGGAGGTGCTGCTCGAGCTGCGCCAACGCGTGTTCCGCAAGTTCCTGCGGCTCGATGTGGCCTTCCACGACTCGTACACGTCGGGTCGTGCCGTGTCCCGGCTCACCTCGGACATGGACGCGATCGCCGAGCTGCTGTCGGGCGGCTTCGACGGGCTGGTGAACGCGGTCCTGTCGATCGTCGGCGTGTCGATCATGCTGCTCGTGCTCGACTGGCGTCTGGGCCTGATGTGTCTCGGCTCGATGGTCTTCGTCCTGCTGCTGCTGCGGTGGTTCCGCGGACAGTCGGCCGCGAACTACCGGCAGGTCCGCGAGGCGTCCGCCATGGTCATCGTGCAGTTCGTCGAGACGATGACGGGGATCAAGGCGGTGCAGGCCTACCGGCGGGAGCCTCGCAACCAGGAGCTCTTCACCGACCTGGCCGACCGGTTCCGGGCCATCAACGTACGGACGTTCCGCCTGTTCGCGGTGTTCCAGCCGGGCATCAAGATCATCGGCAACGTCGCGATCGGCGTCGTGCTGCTGGTCGGCGGCCAGTTCGTGCTCGACAAGTCGATGACCGTCGGCGTGCTCGCGGCCTTCCTGCTCTACCTGCGTCAGTTCTTCGAGCCCATGCAGGACATCTCGCAGTTCTACAACTCGTTCCAGTCGGCGATCTCAGCGCTCGAGAAGCTGTCCGGAGTCCTCGAGCAGGAAGACGGCGTGCCGGAGCCGAGCGACCCGACGCCCCTGCCCCAGGCGCGCGGTGCGCTGGACTTCGACGAGGTGGAGTTCGAGTACGTGACGGGCGTCCCGGTCCTTCCCGGTCTCGAGCTCCACGTACCGGCGGGGCAGACGATCGCGCTCGTGGGCACGACCGGGGCCGGCAAGACGACGATCGCCAAACTGATGTCGCGGTTCTACGACCCGACCGGCGGCACCGTATGCCTGGACGGCATCGACCTGCGCGCGCTCGCCGACGACGACCTCCGGCGCGCCGTCACGATGGTGACGCAGGAGAACGTCGTGTTCGCCGGCACGATCGCCGACAACATCGCGTTCGGCATGCCACACGCCTCGCGTGACGAGATCGTCGCGGCGGCCGAGGTCGTCGGTGCGAACACGTTCATCGAGGCCATGCCCGATGCGTACGACACCGACGTCGCGAAGCGCGGCGGACGCCTGTCAGCCGGTCAGCGGCAGCTGCTCGTGTTCGCCCGGGCTGTGCTGGCGGACCCGCGCGTGCTGATCCTCGACGACGCNNGACCGCATCCTCGTCCTCGAGCACGGCCGGATCATCGAGGACGGGAGCCCGTCCGACCTGCTCGCAACAGGCGGTCACTACGCCAGCCTGCACGAGTCCTGGATCACGTCCCTGGCCTGAGCACGTCCGCGGTAGCCGCGATGTACGAGCGTGGCATCGCCGAGAGGCGGACAGACCACCGTTGGGGAACAGGATTCGGTGAGACTTCCGCTACTCGATACGTACGGCTACTCCGCGATCTTGGCT
>PMBM01000153.1:1371-23067 GCA_003153855.1 Propionibacteriaceae bacterium | reverse complement strand
CTGGGCGCCTCGCTGATCATCGCGTTCGCCGCGATCCTCGACGCCTTGCACGTGGTCGACTTCCGTGCAGCCGACAAGTCGGCCAGCTGGGTCTTCGTCGACGCCATGTGGCGCGCGGTCTTCTACTTCCTGCCGATCATGGTCGCGTACAACGCGTCGAAGAAGCTCAACGTCGACCCGTGGCTGGGCGCGACCATCATGGGCGCGATCATGACGCCGAACTTCGTCAGCCTGACCGTGCACGACGCAAAGACGCTCCTCGCGACCGTGCCCGGAGTGACGTGTTCAACGAACCCGACCCTGGGCACGGTGTCCTGTGTCGCGCATGTCTTCGGGTTACCGATGCAGCTCAACGACTATGGCGGCCAGGTGTTCGTGCCACTGATCATGGTCGCGATACTGGCGCCTCTCTACAGGTTCCTGAAGAAGCTCATCCCCGACAGCATCCAGATGGTCTTCGTACCGTTCCTGTCGATGGTCGTCATGATCCCTCTCACCGCATTCCTCCTCGGCCCGCTGGGCATCTGGCTCGGTAGCGGCATCGGCGGCGGCCTCGCATACCTCAACGGACACGCGCCGATCCTGTTCGCGATCATCATTCCCCTGATCTACCCGTTCCTCGTGCCCCTGGGCCTCCACTGGCCGCTGAACGCACTGATGCTGCTGAACATCCAGACGCTCGGGTACGACTTCATCCAGGGCCCCATGGGTTCGTGGAACTTCGCGTGCTTCGGCGCGACCGCCGGTGTGCTCGTCCTCTCCATGCGAGACAAGGACGTGCAAATGCGTCAGACGGCGACCGGCGCACTCGCGGCGGGTCTGCTGGGTGGCATCTCCGAGCCCAGCCTTTACGGAATCCACCTGCGCTTCAAGCGGATCTACCCCCGCATGCTGGTCGGCTGCCTCGTCGGCGGTCTCATCACAGGCTTCGGCGGCGGCGTCAAGACGGGCGCGTTCGCGTTCACGTCCCTGTTGACGATCCCCGTCTTCAAGCCGATGGTGCTCTACGTCATCTCGATCGCCGCGGCGTTCATCACCTCGATGGTCCTGGTCATCATCTCCGACTACCGCACGCCGGAGCAGAAGGCCGAGGCCGCCGCCGAGCGTGCGCAGGCCGAGGCCGACCTCGCTCTCGAGGCCGTTCGCGTCGGCGGGACCGCTCCTACGGCTGCCGTCTCGGCAGTAGGTGCTGTTGGAGGAGCAGGTGCGGGCGGAGTGGCCACTCTCGTGGCGACAACAGAGATCGCCACAGCCGTCGCCGGCAAGGTGATCTCGCTCGATGACGTGCCTGACAAGGTGTTCGCCTCGCGGGCACTCGGCGAGGGAGTCGGCATCATCCCGACCAACGGCAAGATCGTCGCTCCCGTGAGCGGCGTGCTGGCGACGGTCGCGGCGACCGGGCACGCCTACGGGATCAAGACCGACGACGGGGTGGAAGTGCTCGTCCACGTCGGGATCGACACCGTACGGCTCAAGGGTGAGGGCTTCGCGATCGCCGTCACCAAGGGCGACCGCGTGACGCGGGGCGACCTCCTCGCCACCGTGGACCTCAACGTGGTCAAGGCGGCGGGATACGACCCGACCACCGTCGTCGTGGTGACGAACACGAAGAACCTCACTGCAGTCACGCCCCGTACGGGCGAGGATGTGGGTGTTGGCGACACCGTGATCGACATCACCAGATAAAGGGAGAACATCCATGGTCGCTCCGCAGCGTTGCGGAAGCCGTGTGTGAGGTGAAAGTCCTCCGCGTCTTCAACAACAACGTCGTCCTTGCCCGGGACGACGGCGGACGCGACGTCATCCTGACCGGCCGGGGCCTGGGGTACCAGGCCCGGCCGGGGCGGGAGATCGACCCGGTGGCCGTCCAGCGCACGTTCGTGCCGGTGGACGGCCGCGACCCCGACCATCTCGCGGAGCTCTTGGCCGGCATCCCGCCCGAGCACATCCAGCTCGTGGGGGAGGCGCTCACCGAGGTCGGCCTGGACGAGACCGTCCTGAGGAACCCGGCCCTCGTCATCGCCCTCGCCGACCACGTCAGCTTCGCCGTACGCCGCCTCGACCATGGCCTCGCCATCGAGTACCCGTTGCTCGCCGAGGTGAAGCACCTGTACGGGCGGGAGTACGGGCAGGCGGTCGCCCTGCTCGCGGCCGTGAACAGACGACTCGAGCAGAAGCTCCCGGACGCCGAAGCGGTCGCACTGTCGCTCCACCTCGTCAACGCGGGTTTCGCGACGGGCGACCTCTCGTACACCTACACGATGACCGCCGTCATCTCCCAGCTCGTCGAGGTCATCGAGCAGACGTTCGACGTGCACCTCGACGAGGGTTCTGTGAGCGTCGGCCGGTTCATCACGCACCTGCGCTACCTGTTCGTACGCATCCAGCAGCACCAGCAGCTCGTGGACCAGCCGAGCCTCATCTCGACCGCGATCCTCGACTCGTTCCCGCGGGCGGCCCAATGTGCGGACCGTCTCTCGGGGATCCTCGAGCTACGGCTCGGGGCGCCGCTCACCGCCGACGAGGTCTCCTACCTCGCGCTTCACGTGGCCCGCGTGGCCGCGGACCAGAACTGACCCCTAGAGAAGGACACATCATGCCCAGCCGTACCGTCACCATTGCTTCCGCCGTCGGCCTGCACGCCCGTCCCGCTGCGCTTCTCGCCTCGGCGGTCGGCGACTCGGGGCTCGACGTGACCGTCGCGCTCCCTGGAGGCGAGCCAGTCGACGCGGGTAGCATCCTCGAGGTGATGACCCTCGGTGCCGCTCACGGCGACACCGTCACCCTCGCCGCCGAGGGCGACGGAGCCGACGCCGTCCTCGACTCCCTGGTCGTCCTCCTCTCCCGCGACCTCGACAACGAGTAGGAACCCATGTCAACGACGCATCAGGTGCTGCACGGGATCGGCGTCTCCGCCGGTACGGCTTCGGGTCCCGTAGCTGTCGTCCATCCCGCACCGGGCGTGGACAACGACGAGCCGGCCACGTCCGACGTGGCGGCGGCGGGGGAGCGGGTCAGGGCCGCGATGACGGCCGTGGCGGACCTGCTGACCGCTAAGGCCGCGGTGGCCCCGGACACCTCCAAGCCGATCCTCGAGGCGACGGCGCAGCTGGCCCGGGACCGCGGGCTCGCCAAGGCGATCGACAAGCTGCTGGTCAAGGGTGTCGGGATCACGCAGGCTGTCGCCGACGCTGTCGCGGAGTACGCCGAGATGCTGGCGTCGCTCGGCGGGTACATGGCGGAGCGCGTCACCGACCTGTACGACGTACGCGACCGGCTGATCTGCGAGCTGCGCGGCGTCTCGGCGCCCGGCATCCCGACGCTCACGACCCCCACCATCATCGTGGCGCGCGACCTGGCGCCCGCCGAGACGGCGACGCTCTCGCCGGACATGGTGCTCGGCATCCTCACCTCGGCAGGCGGACCCACCAGCCACACCGCGATCCTGGCGGCGCAGCTGGGCATCCCCGCCGTCGTACAGGTCCTCGGTATCGACACGATCGAGGACGGCTCGATCGTCGCCCTCGATGGTGGCGTCGGCGAGGTGATCCTTGCGCCGAGCGAGGCGGACATCGCGCTGCTGGCCGAGAGGTCTCGGCGACGGGCTGCAGCCCTCGCCGGATCGAGCGGCGAAGGGGCCACCCGAGACGGGCATCGCGTCGCGCTGCTCGCCAACATCGGTACGGCCGACGATGCCGCCAAGGCTGCGGCGTTCGACCTCGAGGGCTCGGGCCTGTTCCGTACCGAGTTCCTGTTCCTCGACCGCGACACGGCCCCGACGCTGGAAGAGCAGACGGCCACGTACACGTCGGTGCTGGAGTCGTTCGGCGAGCGTCGCGTGGTCGTACGGACGCTCGACGCGGGAGCCGACAAGCCGCTCTCCTTCGCCGACCTCGGCCCGGAGGAGAACCCTGCGCTCGGGGTCCGTGGACTACGCCTGAGCATGGCGCGCGAGGATCTTCTCGACACGCAGCTGGAGGCGCTCGCGGCGGCGTACAAGGCCACCGGAGCGGACGTACGGGTCATGGCGCCCATGGTCGCCACGGTGGAGGAGGCCGAGTGGTTCGCGGCCAAGGTACGGGGGGTGGGCCTGCCCACGGTCGGCATCATGATCGAGATCCCGGGCGCAGCACTGCGCTCCGAGCACATGCTGTCCGTGGTCGACTTCGCCTCGATCGGCACGAACGACCTGTCCCAGTACACGATGGCTGCCGACCGGATGCAGGGCCAGCTCGCCGAGTTGTTGAGCGCCTGGCAGCCGGCGTTGCTGCAGATGGTGAAGGCGGCATGCGACGGTGGACGCGCGACCGGCAAGAAGATCGGCGTCTGCGGGGAGGCAGGCGGCGACCCGGTGCTCGCCCTGGTCCTCACTGGCCTCGGGGTGTCCTCGCTGTCCATGGCGCCCAAGAAGGTCAACGTGGTCCGAGCAGCACTGCGCTTGCACGACTTCGCCACGTGCCAGCAGATGGCCGCATACGCCCTCGATGCTCGCACAGCCAAGGACGCCCGAGCCGCGGTGACCGCGATCGTCCACCCGACGCTGATCGACCTTCTGTAGGACCTTCCGTAACTCGCGATGCCCGGGGGAGGGCTCGGTCCGCTCCCGGTTCCCGCCGAGCCACTCGGTGGGGCGAGGGAGGCCAGCCCGGTACGGCCCTGTACCGGAACTGCGGAGTGACGGGCTGCGGGGACGGCGGGGGTCTGATCCTGATCGGGCGGAAGTCACGGGCAGGGTGGCACATCCGTGTCGCTCTCCGGGGCCCGGGCAACCGGCCTCCTGAGCGGAGCCCTCGAAGCACGAGCGATCGAGCAATTGGCGGCGGCGTGGGCGACGTAGCCAGATCCTCTGGCAGGCTACGTCCATGGACGTGCCGATTCTCGAGTACGACCCGGATGCCGTAGACCTCATCCGGCCGGGGCTGCTGACCCGTCTGGCGGGTGACCGGCTGCCGCGGGTCGGCGTGGTGACGTTCCTCGGCGACATCTCGCGAGGATGGGTCAAGCAGCGGCGCTGGCCGGTCGGGTCGATCGTCGACATGGTGACGAGCACGTTCCCGATCTGGAAGGGCACATACGAGACCGCGGAGATCGCCCTCGCCGAGCTCCCTGTCGGGGCTCCGGCTGCGGCGATCGTGGTCGAACAGATGCTCGCGCTGGGTGTCGACACGCTCGTGGCCGTGGGCTCCTGCGGTGCGCTCGAGCCGGTGGAGATGGGCGAGTTCCTGCTCCCTGTACGGGCGTTGCGCGATGAAGGGACCTCGTACCACTACCTGCCTCCCGCACGTTGGGTCGAGACCGATGCGGCGGTACGAGAGGCATGCCGATCCGCCCTGGAGGGCCGAGGTCTCAAGGGCACCGACTGCAACACCTGGACCACGGACGCCTTCTATCGCGAGACGGCCGGCCTCGTGGCCAAGCGTCGAGCGGAGGGCTGCGCGGTCGTCGACATGGAATGCGCGGCGTTGTCGGCCATCGCAGCGCTGCGCGGGGCCAGATACGGCCAGATCCTGTACTCGGCGGACACCCTCGCTGGCGACGAGCATGACGTCCGCGGGTGGGGGCATGCGACCCGAGGGACCGCCCTGCTGGCGGCGCTGGATGCTGCCGCGCTGCTATCTCGTACCCCCGGGGGACGCGCCGACGTCTGAGGTCTAGGGTGAAGTCACCTGAACCCCGTGGGGGAACCCGGTGAAAGTCCGGAACTGACCCGCAGCCGTGAAGGACTCGCAAGAGTCCAAGTCGGAATGCCCACCTGGTTCTGGCTCATCACAACCCGTCGCGGCATACGGGATTGAGCCGGACAAGATGGTTTGGCCGGATCACCTGGGTGCCCGCACGAAAGGACCTCAGGATGACCGCCAACCTCAAGCGGGCCCTTGCCGTCGGGCTTACGGCAACGCTCGCATTCCTCGCACTGCTGACAGTGCCCGCACACTCCGCGCCGACCTCTACCCCCGCAACCTGCGCCGGTGTCTGGGTCGTCGTGCAGACCGACGACTCGAACCCGAGCAGTGCGAAGGTCGGCTGCGCAGGCGACTACTCGACCGGCCTGGCCGCGCTGCAGAGCGCCGGGTTCACTCCGACGGGCACCAGCTTCATCACCCTCATCGACGGGGATCCCACAACCCCCTACGCCGACAACGGGGGCCTCTGGTGGTCACACTGGACCGCCCCTGTCAACCCGGACGGCTCGCTCGGCACATGGACGAGCGTGATGGTGGGCGCGAACGTGAACACATCCTCCCCCGGCACGGCCGAGGGCTGGCGCCTCAGCGTCTCCGGCGCCGCTGGACCGGCGGTGACGAAGGTCTTCACCCCCTCTTCGAGCAGCGCGCCGGCATCGAGCAGCGCCCCCGCGTCGAGCAGCGCGCCGGCATCGAGCAGCGCACCGGCCACCTCCGCCACCAGCACGGGGTCCTCGAGTGCGGCCGCGACGGCCGCGGCAACGACTCTGGTCATCCGCGACCCCGAGGTGGTCAAGGCCGCCGGGTACCTGAGCAGCAACCTCCCGACCCCCGACGACGGCGCCGGTAGGTACGTCAGTGTGGCGCTGGCTCTGTCCGCAGCACGGTCGTGCGACTACTCGTCGACCATTGCGTCGCTGGTCATCAGCATCAAGGCGCAGGCGGCCGACTACGTCGGCAACGATCCCGCCCGGGCCGCCAGCGTGGCGATCGCCGCGGTCGCCTTCGGTGAGGACCCAAGGAACTTCGGTGGCCTGAACCTCCTGTCGATCCTGGCGGCGGGCACCCACCCGGACGGTCAGGTCGGTGCGAACGTGTCCTCGTACGCCCAGTCGCTGGCCATCATCGCGTACGTACGGGCGGGAGAGCCGGTCCCGGCGGCCGTTNNCTCACGTTCTACCCCGACTACGACACGACGGGCCTCGCGATCGAGGCCCTGTCGGCTGCGCACGGCGACAGCACGGCGATCGCGAAGGCGATCGCGTGGGCGCTGGCCGAGCAGGCGCCGACCGGCTACTGGCCGAACCCGTACTCGCCGGTCGACAGCACCGGCCTCCTGGGTTCCGGTCTCGAGTTCGCCGGTACGAGCTCGGGCCTCGCAGCCACCTGGCTCAAGACCCAGCAGCTGGGCGACGGCGGGTTCCCGCCCTCGGTCGACAGCACCACATCGGACGTCATGGCCACGGCCGACGCCATGTGGCTGCTAGCGGGCTCCAACCTGGTGACCGTGTCGACGCTGCCGTGCCCTGCATCGACGCAAGGACCTGCGGCGAGCGCCACCGGCAGCGGGGACCCTTCGAGCCTCGCCGATACTGGGAGCCCGGTCGACGAACCGATCGGCGCTCTGGCCGTCTCGATGCTCGTGGTCGGGGCCGGTGCCCTGGTCGTCCGCCGGCGGCAGCGTCAGGCGTGACGACCATGCCCGGTAACGGAAGGCACTCAGGAGGAGCGGCCCGCGGCGTGGCCCGGGTACTCCTCGGCGTCATGGCGGTGCTGACCTGCCTCTGGTCTTACGCGGCACCCGCCCACGCGCAGACCTCGAGCTGCGCCGGCGTGTGGGTGGTCGTCGACTATGGCGCTCTGGGTGGCACCTCGACGGCATGTGCGGGCAGCTACAGCACCGGCATGGTCGCCGTACGCAGCGCCGGCTTCGCCGTCGTGCTCGACGCGGGGATGGTCGTCAAGATCAACGGGTTGCCTCAGGTGGCGAACATCCAGCAGAACTACTGGTCCTACTGGCATGCCACCCGGGCGGCGGACGGCAGCTACTCGGCGTGGTCCTACTCGAGCGTGGGCCCGAGCGCGCACCACCCGACTCCCGGCGAGGCGGAAGGGTGGCGGTACGCACCGGTCGGAGGCGGGTACGTCGCGCCCGGTGTCGCCCCGCCCAAGCAGACGGCCACGACCCAGGCGCCCGCGACGACCGCTGCCGCGACGACGAAGCAGACGACGACAACGACGACCAGGGCAGCGACGACTGCCGTCGGCCAGACGACAGCTCGGGCCGCGTCAGCCACGACGGCTCCGGAGTCCGTCCCTGCGAGCTCTCAGACGGAGACGCCAGTGGGCACGCCGTCCTCGGCAGAATCGGGTACCACTGGGGCGATCGCGCCCTCTGCCACACCGACCAGTACGTCCACCAACAGCCTGATCGGCGGAGTGATCGCGATCGTGGCGATCGGTGCGGGTGCGGCCGTGATGCTGCTGTGGCGCAGGAGGGTCGCGGCGAAGGGCTGACCCCTCGCTCCGGCTGCCGACTGGAATGGAATCGGCGGCGACCGAAGGACCACGTATCCTTCCCGGGTGACCTCCCTACGCTCTGTCCTTGGTACCCGTGTCCTCGTCGCCGACGGTGCCATGGGGACGATGCTGCAGGCGCAGGACCCGACGATGGACGACTTCCAGGGCCACGAGGGCTGCAACGAGGTCCTCAACGTGAGCCGGCCGGACATCGTCCTGACCGTCCACCGTGCCTACCTCGAGGCAGGTTCCGACCTCATCGAGACCAACACCTTCGGGTCGAACCTGGCGGCGCTGGGGGAGTACGGCATCAGCGATCGGAACGCCGAGCTCTCCGAGGCCGGCGCACGCCTCGCGCGCCAGGCCGCCGACGAGTACAGCACCCCCGAGCGCCCGCGCTGGGTCCTGGGATCCGTCGGGCCCGGTACGAAGCTGCCGACGCTCGGCCATACGACGTACGAGGCCATCCGTGACGGCTACGCGACGCAGGTCGCCGCGATGATCCGTGGCGGCATCGATGCCGTACAGGTCGAGACCAGCCAGGACCTCCTGCAGACGAAGGCGGCCGTCCTCGGTGCCAAGCGCGCCATCACGGAGTCCGGCCGCGACGTACCGATCTTCGCGAGCGTCACCGTCGAGGCGACCGGCACGATGCTGCTGGGTTCCGAGATCGGCGCCGCGCTCACCACGCTCGAGCCGCTCGGGATCGACGTCATCGGGCTCAACTGCGCCACCGGTCCCGCCGAGATGAGCGAGCACCTGCGCTACCTCTCCAAGCACGCCCGCTGCATGGTCTCCGTCATGCCGAACGCCGGTTTGCCCGAGCTCACCTCGGACGGCGCGCACTACCCGCTGACGCCCGACGGTCTCGCCGAGTCGCTCGACCGGTACTCCGCCGACTACGGCCTGGCGCTCGTGGGGGGCTGCTGCGGCACCACTCCCGAGCACATCCGCCGGCTCGCCGAGGCGGTCGCCGCACGTCCCGTGGCGGCACGCACGCTCGAGTACGAGCCCGCGGTCGCCAGCCTGTACCAGGAGGTGCAGCTCGACCAGGACACGACCTACCTCGCCATCGGTGAGCGGACCAACGCCAACGGCTCCCGTGCGTTCCGCGACGCCATGCTCGCGGAGAACTGGGACGAGTGCGTCGACATCGCCAAGGCACAGGCTCGCGAGGGTGCCCACCTGCTCGACCTGTGCATCGACTACGTCGGCCGCGACGGCGTCGCCGACATGATCGCGGTCTCCTCGCGGCTCGCCACCGCGGTGACGCTGCCGATCGTGCTCGACTCGACAGAGCCCGCCGTCCTCAAGGCCGGGCTCGAGCACCTGCCCGGTCGCGCGGTGATCAACTCGGTCAACTTCGAGGACGGCGACGGCCCCACATCTCGCTACCAGCGGGTGATGGAGCTCGTCGCCGAGCACGGCACCGCGGTGATCGCCCTGTGCATCGACGAAGAGGGCCAGGCACGTACGGCCGAGTGGAAGGTACGGGTCGCGTCGCGGCTCATCGACGACCTGACCGGCCGCTGGGGACTGGGTGTCGGCGACGTCATCGTCGACTGCCTCACGTTCCCGATCACCACCGGCCAGGAGGAGACCCGCGGGGACGCGGTCGAGACTCTCAAGGCGATCACCGAGGTGAAGGCCAGGTATCCCGGCGTGCACACCACGCTGGGCGTCTCCAACGTGTCGTTCGGGCTCAACCCGGCCGCTCGGCAGGTGCTCAACTCCGTGTTCCTGCACGAGGCCGTCGAAGCCGGACTCGACTCCGCCATCGTCAACCAGAGCAAGATCGTGCCGCTCGCCAAGATCCCCGACGAGCAGCGAGAGGTCGCTCTGGACCTCGTCTACAACAGGCGCACCGACTCGTACGACCCGCTCCAGCGGTTCCTCGAGCTGTTCGAAGGCGTCACCACCCGCAGCTCGGCGACGACCCGAGCCGCCGAGCTTGCTGCGTTGCCGATCGAGGAGCGGCTCGCACGGCGGATCGTGGACGGGGAGTCGAAGGGACTGGGCGCCGACCTCGAGGAGGCGCTGACGATCAAGCCGGCGCTAGCGATCATCAACGAGGACCTTCTGGCCGGCATGAAGACNNAGCAGGCGGTCGCCTACCTCGAGCCCCACATGGAGAAGACCGACTCCGCCGGCAAGGGCACGCTCGTGCTCGCCACGGTGAAGGGCGATGTTCACGACATCGGCAAGAACCTCGTCGACATCATCGTGAGCAACAACGGCTACACGGTCGTGAACATCGGCATCAAGCAGCCGGTGGCTGCGATCATCGAGGCGGCTGAGGAGCACCACGCGGACGCGATCGGCATGTCCGGACTCCTCGTGAAGTCGACGGTCGTGATGAAGGAGAACCTCCTGGAGCTCAACGAGCGCGGCCTCGCCGGCAAGTACCCGGTGCTGCTGGGCGGTGCCGCCCTCACCCGTTCGTACGTGGAGCACGACCTCAACGCGGTCTTCCAGGGGGACGTGCGCTACGCCAAGGACGCCTTCGAGGGCCTGCGGCTGATGGACGCCGTGATGGCCGTCAAGCGCGGCGTTCCCGGCGCACAGCTGCCGGCGATCCGCGAGCGTCGCGTGAAGAAGCTCCCCGGACAGGGCGAGGGCGACGCACCTCGCCCGATCGACACGACACCGTCCGACGTGGCACGCGCCGTGCCGGGTGGCGTCGAGGTGCCGACGCCACCGTTCTGGGGCTCGCGGGTCGTCAAGGGCCTCGCCCTCGCCGAGGTGGCCGACTGGCTGGACGAGCGGGCGACCTTCCTCGGTCAGTGGGGCCTCAAGACCGGCGAGAACGCCACGTACGAGCAGCTGGTCGAGACCGAAGGCAGGCCACGGCTCCGGATGTGGCTCGAGCGGATCCGTACCGGGCAGATCGCGGAGTTCGCGGTCGTGTACGGCTACTGGCCGTGCTACTCGGACGGCAACACCGTGATCGTCCTCGACCCGGTCACGAAGTCGCTGGACGACGAGGTCGGACGCATCGTGTACCCGCGCCAGCGCCGCGACCGGCGCCTCTGCGTCGCCGACTTCTTCCGCAACCGCGCCGAGGCCGAGCGGTACGGGCCCGACATGATCGAGTTCCAGCTCGTCACGATGGGTGCCGCGGTGTCCCGCGCGACGGCCGAGCTGTTCGCCAAGAACGCGTACCGCGAGTACCTCGAGCTGCANNGTACAGCTCACGGAGGCCCTCGCCGAGATGTGGCACGACCGGGTCCGCCACGAGCTGGGCCTCAAGCCTCTGTCGACCGATACCGAGCAGATGATCCGGGACCAGGCGTACCGGGGCTCGCGCTACTCGTTCGGCTACCCCGCGTGTCCGAACCTCGAGGACCGGACCACCCTCGTACGGCTCCTGGAGCCCTCGCGGATCGGCGTCGAGCTGTCGGAGGAGTTGCAGCTTCACCCGGAGCAGTCGACGGACGCCTTCGTCGTCCACCACCCGGAGGCCAAGTACTTCAACGCGAGCTGACACGTCGCGACTCATAGCGGAGCCCAATAGCCTGTGACCATGACTCACCCCGCACCGAGGTGGCGACTCGCCGCTGTGGCGGTCGCCGCCGTGCTGTTCGGCGCGTCCGGGTGCGTCACGACCGCGACCGTCATCCCGTCGCCTTCCTCTGCCACGGCCTCGCCCCACAACTTCATCGTCGCGACGACCGAGCGGCCGAGGGCTCTCGACCCGGTCGCGGTGACGGACTCGATGTCCACCACGATGGTGATGGCGCTCTTCCAGCGGCTGTTCACCCTCGACGAGGGCAAGACCGTGAGCCGGCCCGACGCCGCCACGGAGTGCATCTTCGTGTCCCCGGTGAAGTTCCGGTGCACGCTCAAGCCGAACCTCAAGTTCAGCAACGGACACTCGCTGACAAGCAGCGACGTGAAGTTCAGCATCGCCAGGGCGTTGCGTCTCGGCGTCGCCGGCTCGTCCGCGCACCAGCTCGAGGCGCTGTCCACGATGGACACCCCGGACCCGCTGACCATCGACTTCAACCTCGCGTGGCCCGACAACCAGTTCCTCATCGCGCTGTCCGAGCCGGCGGCGAGCATCGTCGACGAGGACGTGTACGACCCGGACGCGATCCGCGCGGTGACCGACCTGCCGGCCGGGTCGGGACCGTTCTGGGTGAGCGCCTTCCTCAAGGACGAGATCTACCTGCGGGCCCTCATCGGCTACTCCGGGTACACGCCCCCGGCGGCGGACTTCATCGATGTGAAGTTCTACGCCGACTCCGGCTCCCTGGAGGAGGCGATGAAGGAGGGGCAGGTCGACGTCGTGTGGCGTGGTCTGAACGCTGCCGCCCTCAAGCGGCTCAACGACCAGATCCAGGCGTCGAAGGACAAGCTGACCGACTCCGGGTTCCGGCGCGAGACCGCCTCGGGGGAGCGGGTCCACTTCCTCCGCTGGTCGGACACCTCCGGGTACCGCCTCGACGCGTCCCTGCGTACGGCGATCAGCGCGGCGCTGCAGGACGACCGCACGCTCGACTCGATCATCCCGCAGGGGGTCGAGGGGCACATCACGGCCTTCAAGCTGGGCGGGATCGCATCGTTCCCACCGCTGACGGGCGAGAGGCCCCGCCTGACCCTCTCGTACGACTCGCAGGTCGTCGGTGACGTGGACATGGCGCGTTCCATGAGGGACCGCATCGAGGCGTCTGTCGGTGTGAGCGTCCAGGTCGTCGCCGACACCCCGACCGCCGACCTGGTGCTGTACAACTACAAGGCCTGGAACGTGACGCCGATCGCGTGGCTGCAGCCGTACCGCACGGCCGCTCTGCCGGGGAGCGCGGACAAGATCGCGTCCCTCGAGAAGCTCTACCGGACGACCACCGACCAGGCGACACGGGAGTCGGCGCTGTCCGAGCTCCAGTCGCAGGCAGCCGTGGACGCGATCGTCCTACCCATCTCACAGGAGGACGACGACATGTTCCTGGCCACCGGCGTGAAGACGCGTGAGCCGCTGTACGCGCCGGGCTACCAGCTCGCGCTGTGGGCGTTGAGCCTCACGTGAGCGAGGGCGGCGTGGAGTCAGGCGCGGGGCTCGACCGCGACGACTGGTCGGGCATCAGGAGCGGCCCGCTGGTCGCGGGGGAGCGGGTGTCGCTGTTCGACCAGAAGGGCCGTCGGCACTCCATCAAGCTGACCGCCGGGGCGACCTACCACACGACGAAGGGCGGCATCAACCACGACGAGCTCATCGGCGGTCCGGACGGCGTCGTGATCACGTCGGCCAAGGGGATCACGTACCTCGCACTGCGGCCGCTGCTCGAGGAGTACACGATCTCGATGCCGCGGGGCGCCCAGGTGATCTACCCCAAGGACGCCGCGCAGATCCTCATGTACACCGACATCTTCCCCGGCGCACGCGTGCTCGAGGCGGGAGTCGGGTCGGGGGCGCTGTCGCTGTCGATCCTCAGGGCGATCGGTCCGAGCGGAAAGCTCTACTCGTACGAGCGCCGCGCCGACTTCGCGAAGGTCGCCGCCAGCAACGTCGAGACGTTCTTCGAACGGCCGCATCCGGCGTGGGACGTACGGGTGGGCGACCTCGTCGAGACCATCGGCCCGGAGCCCGTGGACCGCGCGATCCTCGACATGCTCGCGCCGTGGGAGTGCATCGACGCCGTCGGTGAGGTCCTGGAGCCGGGTGGCGTCCTGTGCTGCTACGTCGCCACGACCACCCAGCTCGGACGCACGATGGACACGCTGCGCGTCCATGGTGGCTGGCTCGAGCCGCGAGGTGTCGAGGTGTCCGTGCGCGAGTGGCACGCCGAAGGGCTAGCCATCCGTCCGGGCCACGGCGGTACGGGCCACACGGGATTCCTCATCCACACAAGGCGTCTGGCGCCCGGCGTGACGGCACCGCTGAAGAAGCGGCGCCCTGCCCCCGGCGCGTACGGTCCGGACTACCAGGGGCCTCGCCCTGCGGGGATCTCCATAGACTGACCACGTGCTGGTGGTCTCAGGGTCACTCCTGATCCTCGTCCTGGCCTTCGCTGTGATCAGGCCACGGGGTCTGCCGGAGGCGGTCGCCGCTGTGCCCGCGGCGATCGTGGTCGTCGTCGTCGGTGCCCTGTCCGGTCACGAAGCCCTCTCCGAGATCACGCAGCTGCTCCCCGTCGTCCTCTTCCTTGCCGCGATCCTCGTCGTGGGAGACCTGTGCGAGGCCGCCGGGGTGTTCCGATGGGCCGGCGAGCAGATGGGCCGGGGGAGCAGGGGCAGCGGCAAACGGCTGCTCCTGCTGGTCTTCGTCGCCGCATCCGTCGTGACCGCCGTGCTCTCGCTGGACGCCACCGTGGTGCTGCTCACGCCCGTCGTGCTGGCGACCGCACGCGCCGTACGGGTCCCCGCCAAGCCCCACCTGTACGCGTCGGCCCACCTCGCCAA
This sequence comes from Propionibacteriaceae bacterium, assembly GCA_003153855.1. Lineage (GTDB taxonomy): Bacteria > Actinomycetota > Actinomycetes > Propionibacteriales > Propionibacteriaceae > Fen-668. The sequence continues at coordinate 8,464 of PMBM01000153.1, read as the reverse complement.
CAGCGCCTCCCTGCTGCTGCCGGTCTCCAACCTCACGAACCTGCTCGCCCTTCACGCCTCGAAGCTGTCGTTCCTGCAGTTCGCGCTGCTGATGGTCGTCCCGTGGCTGGTCGTCATCGGCATCGAGTACGGAGTGCTGCGCTGGCGGTTCGGCTCCGAGCTCACCCTGCGCGGCCGGCCGCTGACGACCACCTCGACCCGCCTGCCGGTCTTCCCGGCGGTCGTCGTCGGCGTGATGCTGGTGGGCTTCGTGGTCGCCAGCTCGCTGGGCGTCGAGTCCGCATGGGTCGCCGGGGGCGCTGCCGTCGTCCTGGCCGTCCGAGCCGTGGTGCGCAAGGAGGTCACGGTGCGCTCGCTCGTACCCAGCCTCAACATCCCGTTCATCACGTTCGTGCTCGGTCTCGGGGTCGTCGTCATGGCTGTCGTGCAGGGCGGGCTGGGCGCGTTCCTCGGTCGCCTCGCACCGACGGGCAACGGGCTCGTCTCGCTGCTGCTCTGGGCAGCGCTCGGCGCCGTGCTGGCCAACCTCGTCAACAACCTGCCGGCCGTGCTGCTGCTGCTTCCCCTCGCGGCTGTCGTGGGCCCGGTGGCCGTCCTGGCCGTCCTGATCGGCGTGAACGTGGGGCCGAACCTCACGTACGTGGGATCGCTCGCCACGCTGCTCTGGCGTCGCATCGCGTCCGACAACGACCACGAGATCGCGATCGGCGAGTTCACGATTCTCGGGCTTCTCACCACTCCGGCCTCGCTCGTGGCCGGGGTGACGGCACTATGGGCCGTGAGCACGGTCTTACTGGGAGGTGCGTGATGGGTGAGTCGAGGAGACGGGTCCTGGTCTGGGTCGAGCCCGGAACGTGGGAGGCCTGCGTGCATGCGGCGGCCGACCTCGTACCCGCGGGAGTCGGGGCCCAGGTCCTTCTCCTGTACGTCCCGGACGACTCGGACGACCTCCTGAGCGACGCCCAGGCCGGCCTCTGGGGACGTCGCCGACGGCCACAACCCGTGGCATCCGACGCCGGAGCCGAGCTGCTGGCCGACGCACAGGCTCTGCTCCATGACCTGGCGGGCGACGCCGTGATCTCGACCCAGCAGGGGAGCGGTCCCGTCGAGCGGGTCGTCACCGCGGCCACCGAGAACGCGGACTACCTCGTCCTGGGGCGTCAGGGCGACCTGAGCCGCCGCGGCCCGTCGAGCATCGTCAGGCACACGCGGTTCGTCGTCGACCACGCCCGGTGCCGGGTCGTCATCGTCTGGCCGGACGCCGCCCCGTCCGCGGGGACGATCCCTCCGCTGCCCAAGGAGGACCCGCGCCGCTGACCTCGCTCGCGGGGTGGTGGGACCTGCTCCCAAGGGGTACACCTGTGGGTGGACGACCACCCACTGAGGAGGTGCCACATGAGCAGCACACCAGTGCCCGACGAGGACCGCGCCGTGTTCGCCGACGAGGACGAGGACACCGACGACCTTCGCGCGATCCCGGTCGACGCGGACGAGGCCGACGTCATCGAGCAGCGCCAGCTGGTGCCGGAAGGCGACGACGAGTCAGCGCCCGGCGCCGGCTCCTGAGCTGGGCCGAAGGCACCCGCACCGATGCGAGCTCACGGCGTCGGGACGGGATCGCTCGGGCCGGACGCCGACCGTGTGACGGCCATGCGCCAGGCCACCATGCGCCAGCCCACGAGGAAGAGGGCCAGGACGAGCGTGGCGACGATGAGGAACCCGACGGCCAGTCCACCGCCTGTGATCCCGCGGAGAAGCATCCCCACCACGACGGTGATCGCCCAGACGAGGAGGCCCTCCCGGAGCCACCCGAGCCGGAGCACGAGGCAGCCGAGCACCGATCCGATGAGGCAGCCGACGAGGAACGGCCATCCCGTCTGCAGGATGCCGACGAGGCTCAGATCTTCGCCATGGCTGGCACGTCCGACAACTGCGAAGACAAGGACCAGGACGACATCGATGGCGATCCTGACGGGTGTACGCATGCCACTGACGATACTTCGTGTTCCGCGCCGATAGGCTGGCGCGCGGTCTACGGAGGTCACGGATGGGTACGGGAACCGGCGAGTGCGTCGTCGTCATCGGCGCGGGACTCGTGGGCGCCTCCATCGGTATGGCGCTCGTCGGCAGGGGCCATCGCGTGCATCTGCGTGACCGTGTCTCCTCCCACGCGCGCGTCGCCGCGGAGCTCGGAGCCGGCACCACGGACAAGGCCGCGCCGGACGATGTCGACCTGGTCGTCGTCGCCGTTCCGCCCGCCGCCATCGCCACCGCCGTGCTCGGCGCCCTGGAGCGGTACCGGTCGGCCGTCGTGACCGATGTCGGGTCGGTGAAGGGCGCGGTGCTCGCCGACCTCGCCGCCAGTGGAGTTGACCTGTCGCGCTACGTCGGGTCGCACCCCATGGCCGGGTCGCAACATGCCGGGCCGCTCACGTCGACCGCCGACCTCTTCGTCGACCGGACCTGGGTCGTCACGCCTCACCTCACGTCGGCGCCCGAAGCAGTCGCCCGTGTCGAGCAGCTCGCGCGGGACTGCGGCGGCCGCGTGGTCGTCCTGGACGCACGCGAGCACGACGAAGCCGTCGCGCAGGTGTCGCACCTGCCGCAGCTCATGAGCTCGCTCACTGCAGGGCGTCTCGTCGACGTCCCCGCGGAGCACCTGCGACTCGCGGGCCAGGGCATCCGGGACGTGACCCGCATCGCCGGTTCGGACCCGGACCTGTGGCAGCAGATCGTTGCCGCGAACGCCGACGCCGTACGGACCGAGCTGCTGGCGGTACAGGAGGCGCTCGCCGGTCTCGTCGCCGTGCTCGACGACCCGGAGGCGGTCCGGGAGTTCATCGCACGTGGCAGGCGCGGCACGAGGGCCTTGCCGGGCAAGCACGGCCATCGGGCCACGGAGTTCGCCCACGTCGTCGTCGAGATCCCGGACGCTCCTGGAGCGCTGGCGCGGCTCTTCGCGGACATCGACGAGGCCGGTGTGAACGTCGAGGACCTCGCGATCGAGCACGACGAGGCCCGCGAGGTCGGCTACTTGTCGGTGGCGGTGACCCCGGAGCGCGAGAAGGGGCTCACGGCGACGATGATGGACCGCGGCTGGACCGTACGTCCTTAGCCTCTGGCCGGTGCGTCCGACGGGAAGTGGTCTGGAAGGATGTCGCCCATGAGTGCGATCGTGGCCATCGACGGCCCGTCAGGTTCGGGGAAGTCGACGACCGCGCGGGAGGTGGCCCGCCGGCTCGGCTACGGCTACCTCGACACCGGCGCCATGTACCGGGGGGTCGCCGTCGCGTGCCTGCGCGACGGGGTCGACCACGACGACGTCGAGGGCATCGCGGCGATGACACGTACGGTCGTGCTGGACATCAGCACCGCCCCCGACGACCAGCGGCTTCTCGTCGACGGCGTCGACGCCACGCTCACGATCCGCGAGCCGAGCGTGTCGGCGTGGGTGAGTGCCGTCTCGACGAACGCCGAGTCCCGCGCCGAGCTCGTACGGCGCCAACGGGCGATCATCGCGGCCGGCCGGTACGTGGTCGAAGGCCGGGACATCACCACCGTGGTCTGTCCGGAGGCGGCGGTGCGCGTGCTGCTGGTCGCCGATCCCGTACGTCGCATGGCCCGTCGCGGCGCCGAGCTGGCCGGGGCTTTGGACGAGGCTGCCCTCCACGACCAGGTGGTGCGGCGTGACAAGGACGACTCGACGTTGGTGAACTTCACTGATGCCGCGCCCGGGGTGACCGTCGTCGACTCCACGGACCTCACCGTGGACGAGGTCGTGGACGCGATACTCGTGCTGGCCAGGGAGAACGGGCTCACCCCCGAGGACTGAGCTCCGTCAGGCGGCGTCGGGCACGGGGTGTCGCGCGGCGTCCAGCGGGGTCGTTCGGGGCGCGCGTCGTGCCCTGCCCGGCAGTCCCAGCACGACCAGCGAGATGATGAGCAGCACCATCCAGTTGCCCGGCGATTCCGGCAGCAGCTCGCCGCCGATCGTGGCGAGGACCAGTACCGGGAACCCGATGGCGGGACGCTCCATCGCGAGCACGGCGCAGGCGACGACGCAGAACAGCAGGTGGTGCGGCCAGGTGGCGACCATGACGAGTCCGGCGGCGAGCCCCATGACCAGGGTGGCCTCGAGCTCCTGCCCCTGCAGGGAGTGGCGGCGCGCACGCCACAGGGCCGCCGCGAGCACCAGCGCCGAGCCGAGGAGCCAGACGACCGTGCGTGTCGAGCCGTCGAGACCGAAGCGGGACAGGACGCCGTAGATCGACCAGTTGTCCGCCCGGGAGAGGTTGCCCAGGGAGTTGCTGACCACCTCGGGGTGGAACAGGTAGCGGATCGTGTCGGACCATCGCACCGCCGCGGAGACGGCCGTCGCGAGAGCGAAGGCGACCGACGCGTTGATCGCCGCACGCCACTGGCGGGTCACCAGGTAGTACGGGACGAGGATCATCGGCGTGAGCTTGATCGCGCCGACCAGCCCGACGAGGGTGCCCCGCCAGCGTGCCGGCAGGAGCGTCACGTCGATCAGCACGACGGCGGCGATCGCGAACGAGATCTGCCCCAGCGTCATGTTGGACAGCGCCGGGATGGACACCGCGATGGGCAGGGATGCCAGCGCGACGACGAGGAGCGAGACCTCCTTGCGGCCTACGCGGAGGCGGTGGGTGTCGATCGCACCGATGCAGCCGAGGAGCGCAAGCATGACCAGGAGCGTGGTCACTCCGGCCATGACCACGGCGCCGACAGCCTCCGGGACCAAAGCGAGCGGCATCATCACGAGCGACGCGAACGGGGGATAGATGAAGCCGAGGTTGGCGCCGACCTCCTTGACGAAGACCGCGTAGTCGTACGCGCTGCCGCCGTGGAGCATGTCCACGAGGGCGCCGCGGTAGATATCGAGGTCCATGTTCGTGCCGCGAGTGAAGGTCAGCACCAGGCCCATCGGGAGAAGCGCGAGTGTCAGCTCGATGACCCGACGGCGTCCAGAGGTTGCGGCCATCGGTGTCGGGACGCCGACGGCGTCGTCACGCCGAGCGATCGTCGCGGGGGCGATCGTCATGGGCACCTCTTTCGGCGTCGGGTCGTCCAAGCGTGTCGAGGCTAGTCCTGGCGTCGAGTCGGATGGTCTTCTATGTGATCTCTTTCACAGGCCGTCTCCCTCGGATGGGCGTTCCGGGTCGAGTCAGCGGCGGGTCGATACGATGAGCGTTGCTCCGCACTGTGCGGGCATGTTCGGTCGAGGAGTCACCCGTGTCCGCTTTCCCGGTCGCCAGCGCTGCGGCGGAACGGACGGCGTCGTGACACTCCGCCATTGGTTCGTCGTGATCGGCTCCGGCCTGATCATGGCGCTCAACGTCCTGATGTTCCTCGGTGGCGGACTGCTGCTTCCGCCCATGGCCGCCTCCCTCGGAGTGAGCCTCGGCAGCGTCATGGTGTTCACGTCCATCAACGCCCTGTCCGGCGCCGTCGTGATGTCGACCGCCGGCTCGTTCCTCATCCGCCGCGTCGGCGTACGCGCTCTGATCCTCGTCTGCGGGGTCCTCAGCGGAGTCTCGCTGTACGCGATCTCGTACGTCACGAGCCTGCCCGCCCTGTACGTGGGGGCCTTCACCGCCGGCTGCCTGATGCCCCTGGCGACGCAGATGGGCGGCGCTGTGCTCGTCAACGAGTGGTTCGTCAAGCGTCGGGGGACCATGCTCGGGATCGTCATGTCGACCGCGAGCCTCGGTGGCGTCGTGGCGGGGACGGTGCTGCCTCCGGTGGTCATCTCGGGAGGTTGGGAGCTCGGCTTCCGGGTCGTCGGGCTGACCAACCTCGGGGTGTGTCTCCTGACCGGGCTCTTCCTCGTACGTGGCCGTCCGGCGCATGTGAACCTTCGCGCGTACGGGGCGCTGGATGACGTGTCGCAGGCCGATCTGGGCCGCTCGCACGGGACGGCTTCGGCCGCGTTCGCCAGTCCGCAGTTCATCGCGCTCACCGTCGGCCTGGTCCTGTACAGCATGCTCATGGCGATGCAGCAGCAGTTCCCGGGCCTCATGAGAGAGCACGGGCTGTCGCTCGAGGCCGCCGGGACCTTGCTGGCCTTGCTGTCGGTGGCCAACATCGCGGCGACCCTGTTGTTCGGCGCCCTCAACGATCGCATCGGCCCGCTGCTGTCCGCCGCCCTCGCGTGGCTGCTCCTCATCGTGTCCTTGGGGCTGTTCGTCATGGCGAACGGTTACGCGGCGCAGGCCGTGGCCATCCTCGTCTACTCGATCCCCGCGATCGCCACCCCCGTCATCACGCCGATCCTGTACAGGCACACGTTCGGCGACACGCATCTCGTCGCCCTGCTGGGCGTCGGCATCGCCACGATGCCGGTCGGAGTCGCGCTCGGTGCGCCGCTGTGGGGCAGCGTGAAGGACTTGCTCGGCTCGTACACGCCCGGTCTGGTCATCGCCGGCGGGGTCACGATCGTGTCTTTCGGCCTCATCGCGTACGCCCTGATCACCGGTCCGAAGCGGAGGATCCTCCGCTCCAAGCCCGAGCGGGAACCGATCGTCAGCGCCTGACCGGTACGATGAGCAGTCGCGCCGCGCTCTGCGGTGTTCGTCTCTGATCAAGGAGTACCCGTGTCCGAGCTCGCCGCCAGGCCCGTGCTGGCCGTCGTCGGCAGACCGAACGTCGGCAAGTCCACGCTTGTGAACCGCTTCCTCGGACGTCGCGAGGCCGTCGTCCAGGACGTCCCGGGCGTGACCAGGGACCGCGTGTCGTACGACGCCGAGTGGTCCGGACGCGACTTCGTCGTCGTGGACACCGGCGGTTGGGTCTCCGATGCGACAGGCTTGGTCGCTCAGATCGCCGAGCAGGCCGAGCTGGCGATCGCCGCGGCGGACGCCGTCCTGTTCGTCGTCGACGCGACCGTCGGCACCACGGATGAGGACGAGGCCGTCGTACAGGTGCTCCGTCGCAGCAAGAAGCCCGTCGTCCTGGCCGCGAACAAGGTCGACGACGTCCGCACCGAGACCGAGGCCGCCCTCATGTGGAACCTCGGGCTGGGGGAGCCGCACCCGGTGTCCGCGCTGCACGGCCGCGGCGCGGGAGACCTGCT
>PMBM01000153.1:0-1301 GCA_003153855.1 Propionibacteriaceae bacterium | reverse complement strand
ACCCAGACGGCGATCGAGCGCGCTGAGGTCGTCATCGTCGTCATCGACGCGTCGGAGCCCGTGACCGAGCAGGACCTGCGGATCCTCGACATGGTCGAGGAGGCGGGCCGGGCGATGGTCATCGCGTACAACAAGTGGGACCTCACCGACGAGGAGCGTCGCCGGTACCTGCAGCGGGAGATCGAGCGCGACCTCGGCCACGTGATCTGGGCACCGACTGTCAACATCTCCGCGCTGACGGGCCGAAACGTCACGAAGACGGGTACGGCGATCGCCGAAGCGCTGGAGGGCTGGGAGACCCGGATCTCGACCGGCAAGCTCAACGCGTTCCTCGGCAAGGTCGCTGCGGCCCACCCGCACCCGGTCCGTGGAGGCAAGCAGCCGCGCATCCTGTTCGGCACGCAGGCGCATGCCTGTCCGCCCACGTTCGCACTGTTCACGACGGGTCAGTTCGACCCCCAGTACGTACGTTTCGTCGAGCGCCGCCTGCGCGAGGATTTCGGGTTCCATGGCTCGCCGGTGCACGTCGAGGTGCGAGCCCGGGAGAAGCGCTCCAGCTGAGCGGTGAGGAGTCTCTAAGGGACGCTCCGCGCCGCGCCGTCCCCCCTAGTGTTGCCCTAGGGGGATTCACATGTTCAGGCTTGCCGGCGGCATTGCGTCGCGAAGACGTGGCCCGACTGTGCGCGCTCCGGGTTCGGCGGGCGAACTCGCATGAGCCCGATCGGGGGGATCCTGGCCGCGAGACGCCATCTGTTCACATGGTTCGGTGGGCTTGCCTTGTCCGCCAAGGCCGGAATCGCGACCGCCGCNNAAGCCGTCCATGGTGGAGGCTGCGACGCCCACCCCGAGCCAGACGCCCGGATCTTCCCGCAGCACGACCCAACGGACTTCCCAGCAGACCGCCACGTCCGGTGCGACCACTCAGCAGCCAACCGACGCCACGACCGAGACATCGGCCCCGAGCGCCTCCCGAGCGGCCACGACGATGGCCTCGGCGTCATCGTCGGCAAAGAAGACCACGGCGACAGCGACAGCGGGCCTGCAGACCTCCGCGAGCGTGTACTACAAGAACTGCGCTCAGGCATCCAAGTCAGGCGCTGCCCCGATCACGAGCGGGCAGCCCGGCTACCGCCCTGGCCTCGATCCCAACAAGAACGGTGTCGCCTGCGAGTAGGCGCTGCGCAAGCCCTCCCGCCAACCGTGTAGAGTGACGCCTCGGCGCTGCGAGGCGCTTGGCGGGCTGTAGCGCAGCTTGGTAGCGCACCTGACTGGGGGTCAGGGGGTCGCAGGTTCAAATCCTG
>PMBM01000146.1:7353-8380 GCA_003153855.1 Propionibacteriaceae bacterium | reverse complement strand
ACATAGCGGGCCTCGACCTCGAAGTAGTTGCAGAACTTCTCCCAGCAGACCTGGACGGCGCTCGACATCACGAGGTTGGGCCGGTCGACGGGCTTGCCGGCGGCCCGCCGGGCATGCTGCCACCGGCGCTTGAGCGCGAGCCCGCCCAGCATGGCCGCCTCGGACGAGCCGATCGTCGAGGTGCCGATCGCACGTGCCGGGTCGGGCGCGTTCCACAGGTCGGCGACCATCCGCCAGCACCGCTCCTCGATGGCAGCGGTCTGGGGGTACTCGTCCTTGTCNNTCCTTGTCGATCATGTTCTTGTCGGCCGCCTCGAGGTAGAGACGGTTCGCCTCGTCCTCCATCCACGTGCCGACGAACGTGGCGAGGTTGAGGCGCGCGTTGCCGTCGAGCATGGCCTCGTCGTGGACGATCTGGCGCGCGGTCTCCGGGAGACTCTCCCCCTCCGGCAGCCGGAAGGTGGGGAACTCGCTGGCTTCACCCGGTCGTACGAAGACAGGGTTCATCACGACCGACGNNCGACGTGCGGATTTGGGCCGTGCGGCGTGCGCTGATAGATTGACTCGTCGCACCAGCGTGGTGCAGACGCGCGCCCCACGGGGTGCAACCCGAAGAACAATCGACCAAAAGAGGCTTGCCCCGTGGCGAACATCAAGTCCCAGATGAAGCGGATCAAGACGAACGAGAAGTCTCGTCAGCGCAACAAGGCCGTGAAGTCGGCCCTGCGCACCTCGGTGCGTCACTTCAACGAGGCCGTTGCCGCCGGTGACACGGACAAGGCGACCGTGCTGGCGAAGTCCGCGACGCGGGCCTACGACAAGGCTGTCAGCAAGGGTGTCGTACACCCCAACAACGCCGCCAACCACAAGTCGGCCATCGCCGCCAAGGCTGCCGCACTCTGATCTTGGGCTCCGGCCCGATGCCTACAGGCGCTTCGACTGACGTCGGGGCGCCTTTCGCATGCCCGGGCGACCGTACCTCACGGCCCTGGGACGAATTTCCTGTGCCACTGGCTACCGGCGCGTG
>PMBM01000146.1:6638-7323 GCA_003153855.1 Propionibacteriaceae bacterium | reverse complement strand
CTCACGAGACTTTGGACGACTCCAAGCAGTCGCGGAGCTCCGTGAGCAGGCGCTCGAGGGCGAACTCGGCGTCGACCGCCGCTCCCTTGACGTCGGCATCCGCCTTGGCCACGGCCTTGATCGCCGCACCCACGGCAGCGGGCGACCACGCGCGTGCTTGCCGGGCGAGGTCCTTCAGCTTCCAGGGCGGTACGCCGACGTCCTTGGCGATCGCGGGTTCGGGACGCCGATCGGCGCGGGCCTCGAAGTACTTCCCGAGCGCCCGGAACGAGCCTGCAAGAGCGCTGGTGACGAGTACGGGGGCGACGCCTGTCGACAACGCCCAGCGGAGCTTCTCGATGGCGGCGCCGTGGTTGCCGGCGAGGACGTCGTCGGCAACGGCGAAGCTCGAGACCTCGGCGCGTCCGGCGAAGTAGCGCCGAACGTGGGCTGCCGTGAGGGTGGCCGCCGACGAGTCGGACGCGAGCTGCTCCACGGCTCCGGCGATGGCGCGGGCCTCGGAGCCGACGGCCTCGACGAGCCGCTGCGATGCCTCCCCGTCGAGCCTCGCGCCCAGGCGACGAGCACGGTCGGTCGCGAACTTCGCGAGCTCCCACGGCTTGAGCGCCGGGCAGTCGATGACGCGGCGGGCCAGAGGCCTGAGCTTGTCGAGCACGCCCTTGCCGCGCACGCCGCCGGGATGTAC
>PMBM01000146.1:0-6631 GCA_003153855.1 Propionibacteriaceae bacterium | reverse complement strand
GCGGCGTCGACCGTGTTGACGGTTGCCATCGGGAACTCGGCGCGCGCATCCGTGAGCAGCTCGGCGAGGTGCTGCTCAGCGAGGTACGACTCCGGGCCCACGATGAGGACCAGCGCGCCGAACAACGAATCCGCCATGGGCGACAGCATGCCAGTCCCGGCCGACACCGTGGCGCCGGTACGACTCAGGCGAGCGAGAGGAAGAGCTTCTCCATCTGCGCGGCGTCGTACTCGGAGTCCTCGCTCAGGAGGCACTCGCGCAGACCGGTCGCGATGATCGCGAAGCCGGCGCGGTCGAGGGCCTTGCTGGCAGCGGCGACCTGGGTGACGATCTCCCGGCAGTCACGGCCCTGCTCGATCATCGTGATGATGCCACCGATCTGACCTTGTACACGCTTGAGACGCTTGAGCGTCGCCTCGAGCTCTGCGGGATCGATGACCATCTGTGCCTCCTGATGCCTGGTACCGCCCAGGGTATCTGCTCGACTCTGACCGCGCGATCCCCAGGGCCTGCCGACAGGACCCGTCAGGCGGTCGCCAGCGGCTCCAGGCCCTCGCCGGAGGGGTCCGGACGGGCGACGCCCCGTCCGGTCAGCGTGACACCGGGCGCAGAACCAAGGAGAACGACGCCCGCGGAAGCCCGTCCTTCGATGGTCACTAGTGTCAGTAGGTCACGTCTTCCTGTCGTCGAGCGAGGTCACCATGAGCCACACCTTCCTGAACCAGTTCGAGCTCGCCGAGGCGCCGTGTGGGGCTGCGGTGGAGACGATCGCGGAGGCGGACTGGGTGCCGGCGATCGTGCCGGGCGGGGTGCACGAGTCGCTCATGGCGATCGGCCGGATCGAGGATCCGTACCGCGACGAGAACGAGTCGTCCATCCGCTGGATCGAGGAGCGCGACTGGTGGTTCCGCGGTCGGTTCGCCGGTCCGGCGGACCTCGCCGCGGACGAGCGCGTACGCCTCGTCTTCCACGGCCTCGACACCGTCGCCGAGGTGTGGCTGAACGAGGTACGGCTCGGTGCCCACGCCAACATGTTCCGACCCGCGGAGTTCGACGTGACGGCGAACCTTTCTGACTGGAACGAGATCCTCGTGCGGTTCTCTCCGCCGCTGGCCGGCCTCGGGGTGCCGCCGAGCGTCGCCGAGACCCTGGGCAGGCTGCAGAGCGTGCTCGGCGATGTGGGCGAGGGTACGGACGACGCCCCGGGGATCTTCTCCGGGACCCTGGCTCGCGCCACGATGCGCCGCAAGGCGACGTTCTCGTGGGGTTGGGACTTCGGCCCGCGCGTACCGTCCGTCGGCATCTGGCGACCCGTCGAGCTGCGCCGCGAGAAGGTCGCCGTCATCTCCGGGCACCATGTCCGTACGGATGCGATCCACGCCGACGGCAGCGCGGACGTGACCTTGAGCGTTGAGGTGGACGCGTTCGGGGAGGGGTCCCTGGAAGCGCACGCGGTGCTCACCTCGCCGAGCGGCGACACGTACGACGTCGAGATCCCCATCGTCGCGGGCTCCGGCAGTGCGTTCCTCGGCCTCGAGGACGCTCAGCTCTGGTGGACCCACGACCTGGGCGAGCCTGCCCTGTACGCGCTGGCGATCTGGCTCCTGGTCGACGGCGTCGAGGTGGACCGGATCGACGATCGGGTGGGGCTGCGCACGATCACGCTCGACCGTTCGCCGGATCCCGAGGGCGGGCACCGGTTCGGGTTCGTGCTCAACGGCGTACCGATCTTCGCCCGTGGCGCCGCCTGGCTACCGGCGAGCATGCTGGTCGGCTCGGTCTCGGCCGAGCGGCACCATGAGCTCGTCGAGCTCGCGCGTGACGGCGGCATGAACATGCTGCGCGTCTGGGGCGGCGGCGTGTACGAGCAGGACGCGTTCTACACGGCCTGCGACGAGCTCGGCGTGATGCTCTGGCACGACTTCATGTTCGCGTGCACCGACTACCCCAGCGAGAACCCGGAGCTGGCCGCGGAGGTGGCTGCAGAGGCGACGTACCAGGTGCGTCGGCTGAGGAACCGCGCCTGCATGGCCCTGTGGTGCGGCAACAACGAGGTGCAGATGGTCCATGGGTTCGCGTACCAGAACTACGAGCCCGGCGACTGGGGCTGGAGCTTCTTCTACGACCTGCTCCCTCGCACGGTCGCCGAGCTCGACGGCGCGGTGCCGTACTGGCCAGGCAGCCCCTGGGGCGAGGCGCCCGAGGAGGGCTTCATGGCGGCGAACGGCGTCCTCGACGGCGACCGCCACGCCTGGGAGGTGTGGCACGGCCTCGACTTCGGCGCCGGCGGCGGCGACTTCGTGTCGATCGGCGAGGCGCGGCACTACCGCCGTTACGCACTCGACCGCGGCAAGTTCATCAGCGAGTTCGGCATCCACGCGGCACCGGAACGCTCGACGCTGGAGCGCTGGATCGACCCGGAGATGCTGAGCGTGCACAGCCACACGTTCGACGTGCACAACAAGGACAACCCGAAGGACAAGGGCGACGCGATCCTCGAGATCATCACGGGCCTGCCGACCTCTCTCGACGAGTACGTGGACTTCACGATGGCGTCCCAGGCCGAGGGACTGAAGTTCGGCATCGAGCACTACCGCCGCCGGCAGCCGAGCAACAACGGCACACTCATCTGGCAGTACAACGACGTCTGGCCGGGCTTCACGTGGTCGGTGGTGGACTACGACGGCGTGCCGAAAGCCGGCTACTACTTCGCCAAGCGCGCGTTCTCGCCGGTCCTGGCGAGCTTCAGGCGCGACGGGAACCGGCTCGAGCTGTGGATCTCCAACAGCACCGCGACAAGCTGCGATGTACGAGCGTTGGTGACGCTGGGCAGCGTGGACAACGTGTTCGGTGAGCACGTCGAGGTGCGCGCGAGCGTGGGTCCCCGGAGCTCGGTGATGACGTGGAGCACGTCTGGCGAGTTCGGCGCCGACATGGTCGCGTGGGTCGAGAGCCCCGACGGCCTCTTCCCGGCGAACCGCCTGTTCTTCGCCGAGATCAAGGACATCCCGTTCCTGCCGGCCACGCTCGACCTGAGGGTCGTCGAGACCGGGGCGGGTACTGCGACGATCGAGGTCACCGCCGACCGGTACGCGTACTTCGTCCACATCCCCACCCCGGCACCGGGCGTGCGGCTCTCCGACAACTACCTCGACCTCCGCCCCGGCGAACCCCGACAGATCGAGGCCCGCGGGCTGACGCCGGTGTTGACAGCGTCGGACCTGGTGGTGCTCCCGTACGCGGGGATCTGACACTGGGCGCCGGTCGGGGGGCCACGACACGCGGGCCGCTGGGGATTGGCCTGGCGGTTCGTGACCCTTCGTCGTGAGCCGCCAGCAGGCTCGAATCGACGGGTCACGACCTGCCTGCAGGTACACCCCTCGTGGCCCCTCGAGGGACGCCCCTGATTGCGTCACCGCAGGGTGGTGACGTGCCACGTCCCCGAGCTGATGCTGACAGCGACGGCGCCCTGCTGGTCTGTACGGAGGATCTGCATCCCGAGACCCTCAAGCGTGCGCAGGGTCTTGGCCGCCGGATGTCCGTACGTGTTGTTGAGGCCCACCTCGACCAGCGCCAGCCTCGCTCCCGTGGCGGCGAGGAAGTCCCGATCCTGGCGTGACGAGCCGTGGTGCGGCACCTTCACGATGTTCGCCCTCACGTCGTTGCCGGCCGCCAGGATGGCCTCTTGCCCCTCCGGCTCCACGTCACCGGTCAGGAGCATCGAGAGACCTGGCAGCTGCACCCGACCCACGACGCTCGAGTTGTTCTCCTCACTCGACTCCGCTCCGACACCTCCAGATCCCAGCTGCAACCCGGCGGCCACCGTCTGCCACCGCGCATCGCCCACGGTGAACTCCTGGCCCGCTACGGCCTGCGACAGAGGGATCCCTCGCTGCGCCAGCTCCGCTCCGATCGCCCTAGCTGTCGCCAGCGGGCTCGACATCGGTGACACGATCACCCGCCCCACGGGGCGCGACCCCAGCAACGCCTCGAGTCCGCCGACATGGTCGGCGTGGTAGTGCGTCAGCACCAGCAGCGGGACCGCGTCCACCCCGACCTGGTCGAGGCAGGCCAGCAGCGCCACGGGATCCGGCCCTGTGTCGACGAGGATCGCCTGGCCCGGCGCGACCGATACGACCGTCGCATCGCCCTGTCCGACGTCACAGGCAACAACCTCCCAGGCCGAAGGCGGCCATCCCACGTGGTACGGCGCGCGCAACAGGGCCACCACCAGGAGGACCGCTAGGGGGAGGACCAGCCACCATCGACGCAGCACGTACGGAGCGAGCCGTCCGATCGCCACAGAGCCGACCACCACCAGCGCGAGGGCGAACGGCGACGCGGGCCACGTGATCCTGGCTCCGGGCAGCGACGACCCGTACCCGGCGATGAGGAGGATCGGCTCCGCCGCCCAGCCAGCGGCCCACGCCAGGATCTGTCCCAACCAGGGAACCAGCCACGCCACCCCCGCCGTCGCGAACCCCAGGACGGTCGCCGGGCCGACGAACGGACCAGCCAACGCGTTCGCAGGGACTCCCACGACGCTGACCGCACCGGACAACGCCGTCACCAACGGCTGCGTCGCCACTTGCGCCGCGAGGGGCACCGCGACCGCGTCGGCCAACCAGGCGGGCAACCACCGCCCCAGGGCTTCGGCCCAACGCCGACCCCACCAGACGATGCCCACACACGCCGCGACCGACAGCGCGAACCCCCACGACCGGGACAGCCATGGGTCCACGAAGCACAGCCCGATGACCGCCACGGACACCAGGCGCAGTCCCCCACCCGATCCCGCCTCGCGACCTACTGCCGCCAACGCGACGACGCCCATCGCCGCAGAGCGCACCACGCTCGGCTCCGCGCGACACAGGGCGACGAACACCAGGACGGTGATGACGCTCACCACCGTCAACCATCGGCCCCTGACGCCGCACCACCGCGCCACCAACACCACGAAGGCCAGCAGAAGGGCGAGGTTCGCCCCGGACACCGCCATGAGGTGCGTGAGCCCCGTGGCCCGGAACTGGTCGGTCATCGTCGCCGAGACCTGGGAGGTGTCGCCCAGGGTGAGGGCCGGTACGAGCGCGCGTTGGTCCGCAGGAAGCGTGTCGGCAGCCTGTCGCAGCCCGCTCCGTACGCGCTCGACGGCAACCAACCACCACGGTGGATCGGACTCGATGTCGGGACGCGTGAGGGGCCGGACGCGGGCAGCCACGCCGTCGGCCACGTCGGCCGCTGACAGGCGACCCGAGAACCCGACGGTGGCGCCAACCATCATCGATGCCCACTCGTCGACGCTGTCACCGCTGGCCTCGACGGTCACGGCCTGTTGGAGGGCCCATGCCTGACCTCGTCCGTCCATCTGAAGGACGTCGCCCTGGAGCTGGACCTGGTCGCCCCACCCCAGCCGACTCTGGAACCTGCTGGGCTCCGACGTGACCTGGAGAACGATCACGACCACTGCCTTCTCGGTCGCCAGCTCGGCCACGGGACCGGTGCTCAGCGCGTGCGCCCGCAGACCGCCCGCGAGCACGGACCCCAGCAGCACGACGCAGGCCAGCGCCGCGGGGAGGGACCTCCGTCCTGCCGCGACCCCCGCGACGACGAGGGCGATCACTCCTGCGCCGACGAGGGCCACGAGCTGCCCCGACGAGGCGAGCCACATGCCGAGCCAGGCAGCCACCGCGGACGGGAGGAGTCTGAGGTCGTGCTGCACTGACCCAGACCCGGTGGCTTCAGACCCGGACATGGGGTGCGATCTGGGCGTAGGTCTTCGTGCCGATCCCGTCGACCTCCTGGAGCTCGTCGACCTTCGTGAACCTGCCGTGCTTGGTGCGGTAGTCGAGGATCGCCTGCGCGGTCACCGGACCCACGCCGGGAATCGAGTCGAGCTGGGCAAGCGTGGCGGTGTTCAGGTCGATCACCGCGCTCGCCGTCGCGGCCCCCGTCGTGCCGCCACCGGTCGAGGACGCCCCCTCTCGAACCTCTCCACGAGGAGCCGATGTCGTGCCGATGACGATCTGGGACCCGTCCGACACCACCGCCGCCAGGTTGAGCTCCGCCGGATCCGCGTCGCCACGCAACCCACCGGCCGCCGAGATGGCGTCCGCGACTCGCGCCCCCGGCGGCAGCTTCACGAGTCCCGGAGAGGCAACCGCTCCGATGACATGTACGAGGATCGTCGCGGTGACCGCTGGAGACGTTGTCGGCGTCGCCGCGGAAGACGTGGACGGGGCCGTCGAGGAGATCGAGAGCGTGGCTGTTCCCGGTGCCGCCGCCACGGCGATGGGCACGGCCTTCGCCCGCAGCAGCCAGCCGACCGACGCCACGACGGCCATGAGGGTCAGGGCTGCCATCACCGCCACGTGGCGGCTCGTCAGTCGTCGACGCGGACGCTCCATCCCCTCCGGGCGGAGGTGTTCGGTCGCGTCCGCCGGATGCGGCTCCGGCGGCTCCCCCGGCGGCCCTGCCGCACGTTCACCTGCCGGGTCAGCAGGTTGGAAGAGCGCAGCGAGCCGCGCCCGAACCACCTCCGCCGCCTCAGGCAGCCGCTGGTTGCCGAACACCTCCACAACCTGACCATGTGCATCAGGGAGTGCTGTTCGTCACGAGTCCTCGGACCTGTGGA
>PMBM01000002.1 GCA_003153855.1 Propionibacteriaceae bacterium | reverse complement strand
CACGATGGAATTCCCCTTGCCCACACGCCGACCACCCTGCGGTGTCGGTCCTCGTGGCCACACGGTATCGCCCGCTGGAACGCTGCGCGGCTCCTTCGGCAATCACGTTGCAGCACCATTTGAATTGTCCAGTAAATGTCACTTAGGCGACGCAGAATAGACAGCGTGAATTGACGCCGTGCTGCAAGGCGACTCATCTGGGTCAGACCAACTCCGCTCAGAATCGGTCGTGGGACAGGAGCCAGTACTCGGCGCTCTGGGCGAGGATGACGGCCAGCGANNATGTCACCGGTCGTGTAGACCTGCTGGGTCCAGAAGGGCCACCCGGTCGGGTCCGGATCCCGCTTCAGCAGCGCCTGGTAGAGGTTGGCCACACGATGCATGCGGGACTCGGTCGACTGGTACAGATCCATGGCGACGCGGTCCCTGCCGTACTTCGGGTCGTTCGTCAGCTTCACCCAGTACGTCAGCCCGGCCGTGTCCGCGTCCCGGCTGAGCAGCTTCGTGTACAGAGCGCTGACCCACGTCGTGGACGTACCGCCCGCGTGGTACAGGTAGTACTCGTCGGACGAGTACATGAGCGCCGCCGCCTGCGCCACGGTGAACCTGCCCGACCGCAGCCACGACACCCAGGTCGCCAGGCCCGCGGCATCGGGGCTACGCCCGAGCGTGTCCTGGTACATCTTGGTGACGATGGCGCTCAGCCACTCTTCGGAGTGCGCCAGGGACGTCAGGTAGTTCGTCGTGGCCGCGCCGCCTTTGGCGAGGGCTGTGGTCTGAGCCGCCACCTCGGCATCGGACGGCATCCGGCCCAGGAAGTCCATGTAGGACGCCTTGACGAACGCCTCGTACCCGAGCTTGGACGTGGCCGACTGGATGACCACCCCACCGGAAACCGCCGTCGCCGTCTTGTAGGCGACCTTGGACCCGGTGACAGCCACGGTCACTGAATGACCCTCGTCGCCGGGGATCGGCCGGTACGAGCTCGTCGTAGCACCTGCGATCGGGTTCCCGTCACGACGCCACTGGTAGGACAGCGTGGCGTCGCCGGGCGTCCACGTGCCGGCGTTCGCCTTCAAGGGAGCGCCCACGACAGGCGTGCCGCTGATCGTCGGCGTCCCTGCAACAACCGCATCCTTGGGCTCGATGGCCGCGGTCGGCGCGGAGACGACGCTCGCCGAGACGTACCCATCCTTCGTGCCGGTCACCGCAACCGTGAGTGCGTGGCCGATGTCGTCCACGACCGGTACGTAGGCCGACGCGGTTGCGCCGTCCACGTTCGTACCGTCCCGACGCCACTGGAACGCGAGGGCCACGTCGGCCGGGGCCCACGCCCCTGCGGAAGCGGTCAACGTGGACGCGACGACCGCCGAGCCCGTGATGGTCACAGTTCCTGCGACGACAACGGGCTTCGCAACCGTGGCCGACGACGAGACAGCTGTCGCCGAGTCGTAGCCGTCCTTCGTGCCGGTGACCGCCACGCTGAGGAGGTGGCCGACATCAGACTGCGACGGCGTGTACGTGGCGCTGGTCGCTCCCACAATCGGCGCACCATCGAGGCGCCACTGGTAGGTCAATGTCACGTCGGCAGGCAACCACGACCCAGGGATCGCGGTTTGAGGCAAGCCCGCAAGAGGCGTGCCCGAGATCGTCACCGTGCCCGATGACACCGCTGGCTTGGCGATCGTCCCGGTGGCGGCAGAGACGACGGTTGCGGACTCGTACCCGCCCTTCGCACCCGTCACGGCGACGGTGAGCGTGTGGGCGACATCGGCGACGACCGGGTTGTAGGTGGAGCTGGTGGCACCACCGATCGCGGCCCCGTCACGACGCCACTCGTACGTCAGGGTGACCCCCGCCGGCCCCCACCCGCTCGGGACTGCGGTCAGCGTGGATGCCACGGCCGCTGTTCCCGAGATCGTGACGGTGCCAGCTGTCACTGGCTGCAGGTGTGCCCTCACAGGCGCGCTCACCACGGTGACCGGGTCGTACCCGTCTGCTGAACCCGTGACGGCAACGCTCAGGTCGTGGCCGGCGTCGGCCTCCGCCAGGGCGTACCTCGAGGTCGTGGCTCCGTCGATAGCCGCCCCGTCCCGGCGCCACTGGTACGACAGCGTCACGCTGCCCGGTGTCCAGGTGCCGGCGGATGCGATCACGGTGAGCCCGATGAGCGGCGCCCCCGAGATCGTGGGCGTCCCGGGAACGATGGCGCTCTTGGGTTGCACTGCGGCCGTGGCGGTGGAGACCGCCGTGGCCTGCGTGTACCCGCTCAAGGAACCCGTCACAGCCACGGTCAGCGTGGCCCCGACATCCCCCGTGACCGGGACGTACGTGGTGGCGGTCGCACCGTCGATGTCGACCCCGTCACGACGCCAGACGTACGCGAGGGTCACGCCGTCCGGCACCCAGGAGCCGGTGGATGCCGTCAGCGTCGAGCCGACGATGGCAGCCCCCGCGATCGACACGGTTGCAGCCGTCACGGACGGCTTCGGGACCGGGACGGTCTGAGCAGACACGGCGGTCGCCGACACGTACCCGTCCTTGGCGCCGGTGATCGCCACGGTGATGTCGTGGGTCACATCGGCAAGGATGGGCGTGTATGTGGGCTGGGTGGCGTTCGAGATCGGGGCGCCGTCGCGGCGCCACTGGTAGCTGAGTGTCGCGTCGGAGGGAGTCCACGTCCCGGGGACCGCCGTGAGCACGGATCCCACCGCGGGGGTTCCGGAGACCGTGACGGCGCCCGCCGTTATCACCGGCTGGGCCACGACCGGCGCTGTCGCAGCAGAGACGACCGTGACCGACTCGTACCCGGACTTCGCACCCGTGACAGCGACCGCCAACGTGTGACCCACGTCAGCGCCGACCGGCGTGTACGTAAGGCCGGTCGAGCCTGCGAGCGCCTCGCCGTCGCGCCTCCACTGGTAGGACAGCTGCACTCCGTCAGGAGCCCAGGTCCCCGGTACGGCCGTGAGGGTGCCGCCCTCGATCGGCGAGCCGGTGATCGACACCGTCCCCGCCGTGACAGGGGGCTTCGTGACGGCTGCGGTGGGTGACGAGGCCACGGTCTTGGCGTCGTACCCGGCCTTCTTGCCCGTGGCCTCGACGGTGATGACCTTGCCCACCTGGGCATCGGTGAGCGCCAGCGTCGCCGCGGTCGCCCCGGGGATCACCGTTCCGTCCGCGTACCACTGCAGAGTCAGCGTCGTCGGCGTCGGGTCCCACGCCCCGGTCGACGCCGTGAGCGTCTGCCCCGAGACCGGCGTACCAGTGATCGTCGGAGCGGGCGAGGTCACGAATGTGGATGGCGCGATCGCGAAGTCGACTCCGGTCACGGGCGTCGTCTCGACGGCGATGACGCGCGAATCCCCGTAGGAGCCGCTGAGGCACCCGATCTCCCAGACCATGATCCCGAAGCACACATCGAACGAGACGGTGTACGAGGTGTTCGTGTCCACCGTGAGTGTGTAATGGCCGTCTGCGTCGGTGACTGTGTAGTCCATCCACGACCCCGCGGCCGTCACGGCGTACACCTCTGCGTTCGCCACCGCTCCGTCCGGTCCTGTCACAGTCCCGGCCACAGTCGTCTTCGGCAAGGATCCGATCAGCGTGAGCGTGGGGCTGATCCCTCCGACAGCCTGGTTCGCGACGACGGTGATGGGAGTGGCGGCCCCCTGCACTGCCGCGTCCTTCCACCACTCCGTGACGATGCCGTACCCGCTGAACTTCACGTATGCCGTGCCCGCCGGCACGCCCCAGAGGGTGTAGTCACTCCCGTATGCGTATGTCGAGGCCGTCACCTTGCCCACCGCGTCGACCGTGCTGATCTCGACGCCACTGAACCCCTGCGGGATCATGCCGGCGATACGTCCACCCAGCTGAAGAGCCACCGTGGGAACGGCGGTCGCCTGCCCTGTGACGACGTGAACGGGGTTGATCGTGACCTGATTGTACGGAGCGGGGGGCTGGACCTGCAGCGAGTAGTCGCCCGTACTGAGCCCGAGGACGCTGAAGGCACCGTTGGCGCCTGTCGTCCCGCTGAACGTCGATCCGGAGGCTGCCGTTGCGACGACCGTGGCGCCGGACAATGAGTGCCCGAAGGCATTGACCACGCGGCCGGTGATCGATCCAGCACTGGGCAGGGCCACCGTGACGCCGTGGACGTCCGTGTCGGTCACGGTGACCTGCACGGCGACCTCACCGAGCCCGAGGTACGGACCGCTCGCCGTGAGGAGGTAGTCCCCGGGGCTGATCTGGGCGAACGAGAACGACCCGTCGACGACCGGGTTGGTGCTGTCGACTAGGACCCCGTCGGAGGCGCGGGCCAACGTGATGTCGAGGTAGTAGTAGTTGCTCGATGTGAGAACGACGCCCGTCGGAAGCGTCACGGAACCCGCGATGCTGAAGGTCGGTCCGGACGGAGCACAGGTGAACGAGAGGTCCACCCCGGTGGTCGCAGCTCCGTCGACGACGTGGATGCGCGCGGCGTCGCGGTAGTCCGTACCGCCGAACCAGGCAGCGTCACCGCAGAAACCGCCGTGACCGTCGTGCGGCGCGGCCGAGAGCACGTACGTGCCTGTCGGCAAGCCGGAGATCGTGTAGGCCGACTGTGCGTCCTCCATCGGGTACTCGTCGCCCGTGACGACGTTCCGCGCCATCACGAAGAAGTTCGTGGCGCCGGTCAGGGTGCCAGTGATCTTTCCGCCCATCGGCACGGTGACGGTCGCCTCCGTTGCGCCCGCAACGTTGAGTGAGGTGGTCGTCGAGCCGAAGCCGAACGGCTGGGTCACGACTGAGTAGACGCCAGCGAGCAGCTCGAGCTGGCCGGTTCCGCCCGTCAGGGATGCGGAGGCGATGGAGTTGTCCTGCGCGTCGTACACGGTGACGTCGCCGTCGCCGACGACCGTGCCGTCGGCGCCCTTGACGTGTAGCGTCACGGCTTGCTTGACCGGGACCGTGACGTCCTTGGCGACATCGGTGGTGACGTCGAATGCCCCGGCAAGGGCGGAGCTGTAGCTGCCCGGAAGCCAGATCGTCTGGTAGTTCGACACGACGCCGAGCTTGTACGGTCCGGCCGCGAGGCCGAGGAACGCGTACCCGCCGGAGGCGTTCGTGGTCGTCGACAGCTGCTGGCCGTCGGCCCCCAGGAGGTACACCGTTGTCCCGGCTTGCTGCTGCCCCTGGGCATCCCTCACCGTGCCGGTCAGGGAGTACCCGGCGGCCATCACGAGCCTGACGCCGCTGACGTCGTCACCCGCGACCTCGATGGGAGCTGCGTCCGCCCTCGTCCGGGCGCCCGGCCACCAGGTCGTAACGCCGCCGGCCGTGGCGGAGATCTGGAAGCTGCCCTCGGGGATCCCTCCGAACGTGAACGCGCCGTTGCCGTCAGTGGTGATCGTGCGTGAGAACCCGAAGGCGACCATGGTCACCGAAGCACCGACGGCCAGGCTCCCGTCGCCCCGTGCGACGCTGCCCGAGACCGAGCCGGCCTTGCCGAGGCGGACGTCCAGCCCTGAGTGGACCGTCTCGCCCCCGGCGGCGACGTACGTGGCCAGCGCCTGCACAGTCGCTCCGCCGTAGTATTCCGTCGCGAACCCGGCGCCCGACGGCGACTCCACCTCGATCGTGTAGATGCCCTCGGCAACCCCGCTCAGCGTGTAGGTGCCGTCGCTCGCCGTAGTCGTCCACCCGCCCCAGTTGCCATTGGGTGCCCGGGCGGAGACCGACGCGTACGCGACGGGAAGGTTGTTCGCGCCGCCGGTGATCCTCCCGGAGAGCGTCGTCGCCTTGACCAGCGAGACCGTGCTCACCGGATAGGGGTTGCTGGCCGTGTTGTCCGCCGAGGCGTACAGCGACTGGTTCGCGTCCAGGTAGCCCGCCTTCGAGAAGCCGAGACTGTTGTAGCCGCTGTAGCCCGTCACCGTGTACGTGCCATCCGCTGCGGTGGTCGCCGTGTACGACCCCGAGTTGGTCACGGTGACGCCGCTGATCGGCGCGCCGTCAGCGTCGACGACCTGGCCCGTCAGAACCGCCGATCCAACGGCGCCAGTCTTGGTGACGACACCGTCGATGCCGGACGTCGTCGCACCTCGCGTGACCTGGACGACCTTCGCCCCGGACTCGGTGGGTGAGTTGTCGTAGTACTGGATGTCGTAGCCGGGGCAGCTGAACTCCACGTGGTAGCTGCCCGGCGGGAGGTCTCCGACTGTGTAGGTGCCGTCGGTCTTCGAGACGTAGCCGGTGTAGTACGGCCACGACTGACCCACGGTGAATGCGTAGACATACGATCCCCACATCGCCTGGTCCGCCTCCAGCGGCAGAACGGTGCCGCTGATGCTGCCCCCGACGTTCATGACGATGTTTGCACCGGTCACCGCTGCGGCGGCGGGGACGGAGATGCTCGTCGACAGGGACTCCGCCTCGACGTCGCCCAGCCACGTGGTGACATACCCGGTCTTTCGTACCTCGACCGTGTACTGGTCTGCCGCAAGTCCGCGCACCTCGTACGAGCCCGTGGAGTCAGTCACTGCGTAACCGTCGACGTTCGCCGATCCGTGCACGGTGACGGATGCGTCCTGGATGGGGTTGCCCTGGGCGTCGGTGACCTTGCCAGAGACCTTGGCAGCCTTCACCAGCGCGCCTGACGCGGTGATGACCGCGCCCGGGGCGACGACGATCTGGCCTGCCTCGTCGCGGGTGGCCTTGGCGTCGAACCAGCGGGACATGTAGTCGGTGGCGGAGCCGTCGAACTGGACCTTGTACGTGCCAGGAACGAGCGCGGTGAGCGACCACGAACCGTCGGATGCGGTGGTGGTGGTGATGACCGGGTTGAGGTCGGTCGTCGTCGCATCGAAGAACTTCACGACAACGGACCCGATGCCGGTCGTGGTTCCGTCAGCGACGACGACGCCTGACGCGGTCGCGTACTTGTCGAGGCTGAAGTTCATGGTGAGCGAGTCGTTCGCGGCTGCGGTGAACAGTGCCGAGTTCTTCGTGACGTAGCCGGACAGCTTCACCGACAGGACGTGGTCGCCGATCGGGACCGTGAGGGAGTAGTCGCCGGACGAGTCCGTGGTCGTCGTCGCGGGCGAGGTCGCGGCATCGTCACTGATGGTCACAGCCGCAAGGGGCTGGGACGTCACGCTGTCGATGACTTTGCCGGTCACCGTGGCGGTGGAGATCGGAGCATCGGCTTTGGCTTGGGGCGCGTTGGCAAATACCTGCGCGCTCAGAAGCAAGGAAATGGACAAAAAAGTGACAAGAACGCGTTTGATGCCCGCTGCCTTTGTCGCCATGATCGTGCCCCTCAGAAATCCGCCCAAAAAGCCTCGCGGTCCCAGCCCTGGCGGCACATTAGCGCGCCGAACCAGAACGTCTGTACCCGGGTGCGAAATAGGAATGAATGTCCTGGTCAGCGCCGAATTGGCGAGTAGCCGTGAATACGGGTTTACGCACCGAGCTAACGCTGGCTCTGGAGTTCGCCCTCAGGAGACGCGACGCCGACGAAGGACCACGAGGCCCACGCCGATGAGGAGCAGGTAGAGCAGGAAGGGCGTGAGGGCCGGTGCGCCCGTCGCCGCGAGATGGGTGGGCGCCTGGATGGCCGTCGTCTGGACCACCGTCACGGGGCAGGTCGCATCCGTACAGACAGGCGTTCGTCGCGGGGGATCACCAGCGACTGAGCCGCGTCGGGGGTACCGGCAACAACGACCCGCCGCGCTGTCTCGCGTGTCGTGGTCGATGACAGTCGCCGCGGCGTCCGACCCCGTCTCCTGCGCGTAGCACTCGGTGTCGAGGGGCAGCTCCAGCGGTTCGCCGCGCTCGTCGGCCAGAACCGTCTTCTGGCCGACCTGTACGAGGACCTCTCGGGAGCAGACCTTCTGCCCCACGTCGGGCGCACCTTCTCGGTCGCAGGTCACGACGAAGCGGANNCAACGCTTGGAAGGCGCGATCGCAGATGTGTCAGCTGAAACGGGCTGCGGCACGCAGCCAGTACTCCTCACTGTTCGCAAGGCTCACTGCCAGCGTGATGTCGCCAGTGCTGAGGACCACGCCGGCCCAGTACGGCCATCCCGTGGGATCCGGTGCACGGCCCAGCAGCGCCTCGTACAACGCATCGACACGCTTCAGGCGCGACTCCTGCGACTGGTAGAACTCGTACGAGACACGGGGCCGACCCCACGACGGGCTGTTGGTCGCAGCGACCCATGACGCCAGTCCCGCAGCATCCGGCGCTCGGTTGAGCAGCTTCTGGTACAGCGCCGTCACCCATGCGGTCGGGGTGCCGCCTGCGTGGTACAGGTAGTACTCGTCCGACGAGTAGAACTGGCTCGCGACCTGCGCCACCGTGAACCGGCCGCTTCGCAGCCACGACACCCAGCTCGCCAGACCCGCCGCGTCCGGGCTGCGCCCGAGCGTGTCGGCGTACATCTTGGTGACGATCGTGTTCAGCCACTCGTCCGAGTTCGCCATCGTCGTGAGGAATGCCTGCTTCGACACCGCACCGGTGCCGAGGTCGTTGGTCTTCGCCGCGACCTCGGCGTCGGTGGGCAGTCGACCCAGGAAGTCCTTGTACGAGGCCTTGACGAACGACACGTACGACGAGGCGGTGTTGAGTCGTACGGCATCGGTCGCCGCCGATGTCTTGGACGCCGACGTGTAGCCGCTCTTGCCGCCCGTGACCGTCACGGTCAGGTGGTGTCCGAGATCCGCCGTCACCGGGGTGTACGTGCTGGTCAGCGCCGCGGCGATCGGCGTGCCGTCGCGGTTCCACTGGTAGTCGTACACCAGGCCTGTCGGCGTCCACGACTGCGGCTGAGCCGACAGCTCGACGCCCACGACGGGCATCCCCGCGATCGTCAGGGGCCCGGCCGTCACCGAACCCAACGTCTGCACGATCGTCAGCGGGGCGGACTCCACCGTCGTGGAAGCCATAGCGGCCTTGGAGCCAGTGACCGCGACGGTGATCTGTGACCCCACGTCCGACGGCTTCACGGTGTAGGTGGGGTTCGTCTGCCCGCCGATGTCGGAGCCGTTCAGGCGCCACTGGTAGGCGAGGCTGACGCCGGCATCCCACGAGTTCGCGACGCTGAGGACCGACGAGGCCAACGGTGCGCCGAGGATGGAGACCGTGCCCGCGGTCACGGCCGGGGTTCCGATGGTCCCCACTGGGACGCGAACGGTCTCGGGCCAGTAGCCCGCTTTGGACCCTGTGACGGCCACCACGACGTACTGGCCGAAGTCGTCCGCCGTCGGTGTGTAGGTCGGCCCGTCGACTGTTCTCGAGTAGCCGACGGACCACGTGTAGGTCAGCGCCACCGGCTGGGGGCCCCAGGTTCCCGGGTTCACCGTGATCGTCGAGCCGATCCAGGGCTTGCCCGTGACCGTGACTGCGCCTACGTCGACCGCGTCGCCGATCTTGACGAAGTTGTTGTCGTCCGACGCGGTCTTGGTGAGCGGCCAGTAGCCCGGTTTGTTGCCGGTGATGGCCACCTTGAGGTAGTGACCGACATCCGCGAGCGTCGGCGTGTACGTGGCCGCGGTCGCACCCTCGATCACCGTGTCACCTTGCTGGAGCCATTGGTAGGTGAAGGTCACCCCGGACGGCTGCCACCCGGTGCCCGGATGAGCCGTCAGGACGTGGCCGACAGCAAAGGTTCCGGTGATCGACTGGTCATTGGCGGCCGTGATGCCGACGACAGGGTCGGCCACCGACACCGGCGCAGACACGAGCGCGATGGTGGCGTACCCCTGCTTGGCGGCGGTGACGACCACTTGGAGGGTCTCGCCCCACAGGTTCTGGGTCACGGGCAGGGATGCTGTCGTGGCTCCAGGGATGGCGCTCGTGCCGTCGAACCACTCGTACGTCACGGAGTCCGGCGCCGGTGCGTACGTCCCCAGGGAGACCGTCAGCGTGGCTCCTGGGGTCGGGTCGCCGGTGATCGTCGGGAGCGTCGCCTGGGAGAACGTCTTCGTGGGGCGACTGATGACGAAGTCGACCCCGGACACGGACGCGGCCGCAACCGTGACGCTGCGCGACCCCTGGAAGTCCGCGTCCGGCCACTTGGTGGAACCGGTTGCGCAGTAGCCGTCCTGCGACGTACCGATCCCGAGGCACACCCGGTAGCTGACCGTGTACACGTCCTGGGCCGAGACCGGGAAGCTGAACGTCCCGTCCGACGCGGTGGGACCGGTGAAGTAGTCCCCGGCACGCTGCCCGCTCGCCACCACCCACGCGCCCGCGACCGGCCCGTCAGGGCCGGTGACCCTGCCGCTCAGTGTGACCATCCCCAGGGGGGTGCCTGCTCCCGACGCCAGCGTGGGGTCGATGTGCGACACCACCTGGCCGGCCACGATGGTGATCGGAGTGCTGGTGGCCTGCGTCGCAGCATCCTTCCACCACTCGGTCGTGATGGCGGGTCCACTGAACCTCACGTACCACTGGCCCGGGGTCGCCCCCATGGTGAAGGCGCCCGTTGTTTGCTGCGACTCCTGCACCAGTCCGGCCGCTGTCACGAGCTCCACCGTCACGGTGCCGGCGTTCGACGGCACCGTCCCGGAGATCCCACCGGTGTCCGGCACGGTGATCGTGGGTACGACCGTGACCTGTCCCGAGTCGACGTGGACTCCCTGGACGGCGGGGACGATCTCGCCGAGACGAATGGAGTAGTCGCCCGTTGTCAGGGCGAAGATCGAGAAGTTCCCTTGGTCGTCGGCATACGCCATGGCCTGTCGGCCGTCCGCGGTGTACGCCCATACCCTCGCCCCTGCCTCGGGGCGGCCGAGGTGATCGACGACTCGTCCGATCAGCACCCCGCCTCTGGACAGGTTCAGCGTCACGCCGGTCACATCTGCGGTACTGACCGTCACTAGGGCCGTGACCACCGGGACGCTTCCGGCGTCCACGGTGGCTGACACCACGTAGGTGCCGGGCCGGGCTGCCTCGAGCTGGAAGCTGCCGTCCGGCTCTTCACAGGCCTGGTTCGACGACTCGCCCGTATCACTGTTCGTCCAGCGGATGTCGATCGAGCAGCCGCCGAGTGGCATGCCCTCGGGAAGCGTGACGGTTCCCGAGATGCCGTACACGGCCAACCCGTCCTCGCACGGTGCGTAGATGTTCGCGGCACCCGTTGTCGCCCCGAACGTGACGTGCAGTCGGGTGGCGTCGAAGTAGCCCAGGGCCCCCAGCCACCGTTGGCGGCCGCACATGTAGCCCCACTGCATGCCCACTGCGGAGACCGCGTAGTCCCCGGTGGGTAGGCCCGCGATGATGTAGGTGGATCCGGACACAGAGCCGTCGTACAGCTGCCCGGTCGTGGTGTTGCGAGCCTTCACCTTGTACGTCTCCGGGGAGCCCGTCAGCGTTCCCTGGATCCGCCCACCGAGACCAAGGGTCACCGTGATCGCCATGCCGGCGGTGACGGTGACGGGAACGGTGGAGTCCATGTAGCCCGCGGCCGTGACGGCGAGGCTGTACGTGGCCGCGTACAGGGACAGCGCGAAGACCCCGGTGGTCGTGGTGGCCTGCGAGACCCACAGCTGGTCCGGGTCCTTGGCCACGATGCTGGCTGAGGCGGGTGTGCTCCCGTCCGCCCCCTTCACCGTGACCGTGACGGTCTTGGCGACGGGGACGACGAAGTCGCGGACGACATCAGCGGTCAGGAGGAAGGGGATGCCGGGCTTGGAGTCGCCGGAGCCCTGCAGCCAGACACCGTTGAGCTCGAGTCGGTAGGTCCCCACAGGGCCGGTGAGCGCGAACGCGCCGGAGCCGTCAGTCTGCCCCCAGATCTGGGTCGCGGACGAGATCAGGATGACGCCTGCGTATGGCTGCGGTGTACCGAGTGCGTCTCGGACAACACCCTGGATGCTGTGCGTGACCGGCGGGTCGGGGACCGTGAGCACGTGCCCGGTGACCACCTGACCGGACGCGACGTCGATCTCCGAGGCGCTGCCGCAGACGGCGAGGGCGCTCTGCAGCGCAGTCCCGTTCGCGTAGACCGCCCCGTAGCGGTCGGGGGGCAGGGAGTCGACGCTGTACGACCCGTCTGCACTGGTCGTCGTCGAGAAGTATGTGTTCAGGTCGCAGCCGGTGAACGCGAGATCTGACCCGGGGCTCGGTGTCCCGTCGGCCTTCTTGAGCGTCCCCGACACCGATCCCGGCTCGTTCAGGTGGACGTTACCTGTGAACGTCGAGCCCTCGCGCACGGTGACGATCTGGGCACTCGCGAGGCTGACTGCGCCGCCGAGGTAGCTCCTCACATAGCTGGATCCGACCGGGGGAACGACCTCGACGTAGTAGGCACCGTCCGGAACGTCCAGCGAGTACCTGCCGTCCGTACCCGTGAGCGTTGAGAGCTCGTACGAGACGTTCACCGTCGCACCGGCGATCGGGGTGTTGCCCGCTCCGGCCGTCACGGTTCCGGTGATCGTCGCCTTCCGCGACATCTGCTCCTTGTCGATCCAGGCACAGCTGTTCTGAGTGACCGGGCAGAGCGACCAGTAGACGATGTGCTCCGTACGGCTGATGTAGCCGGGCCGGGTGAAGATGATGTTGTACGACTGGTCGCGCACCGCCGGTACAGCGAACGCGCCGTTGGCGTCCGTGACCACGCTCATGCCCGAGACCGGATCGAAGACGGTGACGCCGGGCAGAGGGGCTCCTGCGAGCGTGATCACGGTGCCCTGAAGCTGGACGATGTCGAGGAGCGCGCCACCCGTGGTTGTGAGCGTGGCGTCGATGCCCGCGGTCACGCTTCCTCGAGTCACGCTGACGGGTGTGGGCGTGCAGCCGCCGGTCCATGCGCACCCGTACTGCGCTCCTCCGTAGGCCGATGCGTAGAACCCGACCGTGTAGTCGGTGGCGGGCGCGAGGTCACTGATCGTGTAGGCGTGGGTCGTGGGATCGGCATAGACGGACGCCGAGAACCCTGGGCGAGTCACCGTGACGAGCACAGGGGAGACGATCGGTCCGCTCAGAGAGGCGGTGCCGCTGATCGAGCCGCCGGTGAGGAGGGCGACGTTGCCGGAAGCCGCGGCCCCTTCCGCGACGCTGAGATGCGTCGCAGCGGACGCCGATTCCGCGCCACCCCACCATGTCGTCACGTAGCCCGCGTGGGCCGCCGAGACCAGGTAGCTGTCGGCGGGCAGAGCACTGACGGCGTAGTGGCCGCTGGCATCCGTGGTGGTCTGTACAGAGGTGGTGAGGGCAGTGCCTTGGACGCTCACGGTGGCGCCGGCGATCGCCGTGCCGCCCGAGGTCTTCACGGTTCCGGAGATCGACGCGGCCTTGACCAGCTGGAGCGGCAGGGTGACCGGCACTCCTGCGACGACGCTCACCGCCGCGGCCTCGCCGCGCGTGCGATGCCCGTCGCTCCAGGACGACAGGTAGGCGGTGGCGGAGGCGTCGAACTGCACCCTGTACGCGCCAGGTACGACCTGGCTGAGCGACCAGGACCCGTCGACCGCGGTCGTCGCGGTGATGACGGGGTTGGGGTCGCTCGTCGTCGCGTCGAAGAACTTGACCACGACCTGGCCGATGCCGGTGGCGGTGCCCTTGGCGGTGACCAGGCCGGAGGCGGACCCGTACGCGCTGAGGGCCATGCCTGTGTTCTTGAGGGTGGCTCCCTCGGCAACGGACAGCGCCGGCGTCGCCGCGGTGACGTAGCCGGTGAGCGCCGCGGAGACGACGTTCGTGCCGGCGGGGACGCTGAGGGAGTACACACCCTTCGCGTCCGTCGTGGTCGTCGTCGACGTCGACGTGGAGCTGATGACGACGTTCTTCAGCGGCTTCTCGGTGACCGAGTCCACGACGACGCCGCTGATCGTCCCAGCCACGGCTGGGGTGGTCACGGGCGCGGCCGCCGCCTTCGCGACAGTCGCGAACGTCTGTCCTGTGGCGAGCATGACTATTGCCAACGGCATTCCGACGAACCGGATCAACGCTGACCTGGGCGATGTACGCACGACGTCCCCTTGTGGCGGGGTTCCGGGGCCGAACCCACGCCGCTCCGAGAAAGGTAGCAACTGTCCGCAGCGCATTCCGGTCCCACGAAGAATTGCCCTGGTTGGGATTCCGGGCGTCAGATCGCCTACGTGCAACCGGGCTGGCAAAGGTCCTGGTCCGGCCACAACAGGTGGTTCCACAGCCCAGCGCTCGAGGCGTCATACGTCCGCTGGATAGTCTGATGCCGTGCGCGTACTCATCACCGGCGG
>PMBM01000057.1 GCA_003153855.1 Propionibacteriaceae bacterium | reverse complement strand
TCGGGGTTGATCGGCTCGCCGACGGATCCGAGCAGGCGCAGCGACGACAGGTCGTGGCGGTTCGGCCACGCCTCGCCGAAGCGCATGAGGCTCCGGATGGCGGTCGGGGCGGTGTAGAAGACGTTGACCCCGTAGTACTCGATGAGCTGCCACCAGCGGTTCGGGTACGGGTAGGTCGGGCCGCCCTCGAACATGAACGTCGTCGCGCCGTTGAGCAGTGGGCCGTACACCAGGTACGAGTGGCCGGTCACCCATCCCGGGTCGGCCGTACACCACCAGCGGTCCTCGTCGCGGATGTCGAACACGTACCGCAAGGTCGTGTACGTGCCGACCATGTATCCGCCGTGCGTGTGAAGGATGGCCTTGGGCCGACCGGTCGAGCCCGACGTGTACAGGATGTACAGNNGGGTCCTCGGCATCCAGCACCTCGGTCGCGCACTGGCCCTTGGCGATCGGCAGTCCCTCCAGGTCGCTGAACCAGTGGTCGCGCAGCGGATCCATCGCGACGTCGGTGTGCGTCCTCTTCACGACGACCACGTTCTCGACGGTCGGTGCGTGACGTACGGCCTCGTCGACGATGCCCTTGAGGTCGAACACCTTGCCGTTGACCCACGAGCCGTCGGCCGTGATGACGAGCCGCGACTCGGAGTCGAGGATCCGCTCCTTCAGCGCGTCCGACGAGAACCCCGCGAACACGACGGAGTGGACGGCGCCGATCTTGGCGCAGGCGAGCATCGCGAAGATGATCTCCGGGATGCGCGGCAGGTAGATCGTCACGCGGTCGCCCTTGCTCACGCCCATCGCCTTGAGGACGTTCGCCCAGGTCATCACCTCGCGGTTGAGCGAGTAGTAGGAGAAGGTACGGGTCTGCGTGCCGTCCTCGGAGACCCAGATCAGCGCCAGCTTGTTCCGATGGGGTCCGACGAGCCAACGGTCGACGCAGTTGTGGACGATGTTGACCTTGGCACCGGTGAACCACTGGTAGAACGGCGCGTTCGAGTCGTCGAGGACCTTGTCCCATGGCTCGTACCACTCGAGCTCCTTGGCCCGGTCCTCCCAGAACGTACGGAAGTCCTTCGCCGGTCCCGCGATCGCATCCCAGTCGGGGACGCGGTAGCCGGCGGCGCTCTCTGGGTCGGGGTAGACGATGTCGGCGGGCAGGTCCGGGGCTTGCGTCATGGTCCGATGGTCCTCTTCGTCGAGGCGTGCAGGTGCCGAAACAGTACGTGCTCAGCCAGCGCGAGGCCAACCCCGCACTCCGCTGGTGGGCAGGGGTCGGCTAGGCCCGAGCCGCCTGATGCCGATCGAGGGCCTCGTGCCGCTCGGCGTCCAGGTCGACGACCGGGTCGGGATAGCCGTTCCGGGCGTCGGCGGGGACNNATAGCTGGCATCAGGGTCGAACTTCTCCCCCTGCAGGACCGGGTTGAAGACCCGGAAGTACGGGGCGGCGTCCGTGCCCGTACCAGCAACCCACTGCCATCCGTGCTGGTTCGACGCGAGGTCGGCGTCGATGAGGTGGTCGAGGAAGTGCTGCGCTCCGACCTGCCACCGCGTGTGCAGATGCTTGATGAGGAAGCTCGCGGTCACCATCCGTACGCGGTTGTGCATCCATCCGGTGCTGAGGAGCTGACGCATCCCGGCGTCGACGAGCGGCACGCCCGTACGACCCTGACGCCAGGCCTCGACCAGGTCCGGCTCATCGTCGTACGCCATCCTCGCCAGCTCGGGCCGCAGGTCCTCCCAGACACTGGTCGGGTGGTGGTGCAGCACGTCCGCATAGAACTCGCGCCACGCGAGCTCGGTGACGTAGCGGTCGACGTCTGCGCCATTCCCGTGCACGAGGTCGTGCAGCAACGTGCGGGGATGGACCACGCCGAGCTTCAAGTAGGGCGACATCCCCGAGGTGGACGGAAGGTCGGGTCGGTCGCGTTCCGAGCTGTACCGGCTGAGGCCCCTGTCGACGAACTGCTCCCACCGTGCGTGCGCGCCCTCCTCCCCCACCGGGGGGAGCTCGGGGATGTCACCCTCGGCTGTCTGAGTCACCAGCTTCCAGAGGCCCTCGTCACTGCGGTCCTTGTCCAGCTCGAGGTCGTCGGGATCGACCGCCGGCCCCCGCCAACCGTGAGCGCGCCAAGCCTTTGAGAAAGGCGTGAAGACAAGGTAGGGCGTGCCGTCGGGCTTTCGCACGCGCCCCGGCATGACGGCGTACGGGCTGCCCGTCCGCACCAGCGGTACGTCACCCAGTGCTTCGTCGACGGCCCGGTCCCGTGCGGCCCCCTCGGGCTCGGTCTCCGCGGAGATGTGTACGTGCGTGGCGCCGGCCTCGCGCGCCAGGCGCGGGATCTCGCGTCTTGGGTCGCCTTGTCGAAGGGTCAGGCGCCCCTCGTACGTGTCACGGAGCGTCAGAAGGTTCGCCGCCAGCCAGCGCCGACGCGCTGTTCCCTTCGACGTGTCCCACAGGACGGGGTCGATCACGAACACGACCGTGACGGGTCCGGACGGCGCGGCCTCAGCGAGAGTCGGCAGATCTGATCGCCGCAGGTCACGGCGCAGCCACACGAGATCGCCCATCCGACGATGATAGGTGGCCTCTCACCCCACGCCCCCGCGTCTCCGCGGCGGCCCCGGTCTTCTAGGCTGTCGCTCGGTTCCTACACACAACCGGAGGTCATCCATGGTCGCGAAGGTCGCGCTACTCACTGCCGGCGGCTACGCCCCGTGCCTGTCCAGCGCCATCGGCGGACTCATCGAGCGCTACACGCAGCTCGCGCCGGAGGTCGAGATCATCGCCTACAGGCACGGCTACCAGGGCCTGCTGACCGGCGACTCCGTCACCGTCACCGACACCGTACGGGCGAACGCCGCCCTGCTCCACAAGTTCGGTGGCTCCCCGATCGGCAACTCTCGGGTCAAGCTCACCAACGCCAAGGACCTCGTCAAGCGTGGGCTGGTCAAGGAGGGCGAGAACCCCCTCAAGGTCGCCGCCGACCGCCTCGTCGCGGATGGCGTGGACGTCCTGCACACCATCGGTGGCGACGACACGAACACCACCGCGGCCGATCTCGCCGCGTTCCT
Organism: Propionibacteriaceae bacterium; assembly: GCA_003153855.1. Classification (GTDB taxonomy): domain Bacteria; phylum Actinomycetota; class Actinomycetes; order Propionibacteriales; family Propionibacteriaceae; genus Fen-668. The sequence goes on along the minus strand of PMBM01000057.1, from coordinate 4,164 downwards.
CGCCGAGAACGACTACGGCCTGACAGTGGTGGGACTCCCGAAGACCATCGACAACGACGTCATCCCGATCAAGCAGTCCCTCGGCGCCGACACGGCCGCCGAGATGGGTGCCCGGTTCGCGAAGAACATCGTCGCCGAGCACAACTCGGGATCGCGGATGCTCATCGTTCATGAGGTCATGGGCCGGCACTGCGGCTGGCTGACGGCGGCGACGGCCAGGAAGTACCGCGAGTGGCTCGCGACGCAGCAGTGGCTGCCGGAGATCGGGCTGTCCCAGATCGCCTGGGACGTACATGCCGTCTTCGTCCCCGAGGCCGTCATCGACATCGACGCCGAGGCCGTGCGCCTCAAGAAGGTCATGGACGAGGTCGGCAACGTGACGATCTTCATCTCCGAGGGCGCGGGCATCGACTCGATCGTCGCGCAGCTCGAAGCGTCGGGGAAGGAAGTCTCCCGTGACGCGTTCGGTCACGTGAGGATCGACAAGGTCAACCCCGGAGCCTGGTTCGCCGACCAGTTCGCCGCCAAGCTCGGCGCCGAGAAGGTCATGGTCCAGAAGAGCGGCTACTACTCGCGCTCCGCGGCGGCCAACCAGTACGACCTCGACCTCATCAAGTCGATGACCGACCTCGCGGTCGACTCGGCCCTTCGTGGCGAGCCCGGCGTCATCGGCCACGACGAGGAGGACGGCGACACGCTCAAGGCGATCGCGTTCGACCGCATCAAGGGCGGCAAGCCGTTCGACATCTCGCAGCCCTGGTTCACCGCGCTCCTGGCGGAGATCGGTCAGCCGGCCTCGGTGGCGGCGGAAGCGCACTGACGCTCGCACTGACATACTGAACACGCGCGGCCCCGCAGTCTCTCGCCAGATAGCGGGGCCGTTGCACGTCCGGACCTGGTCGCAACACCCGCCCCGNNGACGACGGCGGTGAGCGATCGCGCCCGCCAGGCGGCCCAGCACGGCTCCGAGGCCCATTCCGGCTGCTCCCCCGAGTGCGTACCCGGTCACGATCCCCGCGGTCACTCCGCGCTCGGCGACCTTGCGGGGCACGAACACACTCAGCTCGGGGTGGTCCGCGAGGGGGATCAGTGGCGGCTCGGGATCGGCGTCCACGACGGGGAGAGGCTCCAGCTCGGGCTTGGTGGTCGCGGTCCAGGCGGCGCCCAGCATGACCAGCGTGGCGAAGATGTTCAGCGACAGCATCAGCACGATGATGGGTCCGAAGATGAGCGCGGCCTTGTTGTGGGCGAAGATCCCGTTGAGGAACCCGGCGAAGTACTGCAGTGCGGCCAGTCCCACTGATCCGAACAGGGCCCCTCGGGCGATGTTGCGGACCGGGCCGCGATCGGTCGGCAGGATCGAGTAGAGGTACACGAACAGTGCCCAGCCAACCAGGAGCGAGATCAGCAGGCCGGCCAACGCGGTCAGGGTGTGGGCGACCCAGGAACCGTCCAACCCGAGCCACCCGAGCACGAGGGACTGCGCGGCAGTCGCTGAGAGGGAGACCCCGACCGTCACAGCCCCGAGGACGATGAGGCCGACCAGGATCAGCAGGTTCTTGCCCAAGGCGCTCAACCAGCCGACGATCCCGGGCGCGCCGGTCGGCGTGATGCGCTCCGGGTGCCACATGGCATTGACGGCTTGTCTCATGTTGCCGACCCAGCCCGTACCGGCATAGCCCGCAGACAGCAGCGCCACGATGCCGACGGTCCGCCAGCTCTTGAGGGTCTCAACGAGGGTGTCGGCGATGGCTTTCGCACCGCTCGCGCTCTGGATGCGCTCGGCGATCTCGTTGACCAACGTCTGTGCCAGATCGGGACGTAGAACCGTGACCGTGAGGCCGAGCACGGCGAACGCGATCATGAGGATCGGGACGATGGCGAGCACGGAGAAGTACGTGATCGCGGCCGCGAACTGGTTCCCCAGCCGCGAGGTGAACCGGTCGATCGCACGCAGCAGGTGTGCCACCCACGGCCATGCCAGGACACGCTTCACCCGTTCGCCCATGTCTCTCCTCCGTGCGGCACGCGCGCAACGTTGCCACCACGTTAGCGACCGGGTCCGACGACATGCCGCTACCAGCTGATCGCAGCCTTCGCGCCCTCGGGCAGCGGGGCCGCTTCCACGGTGTTCGTCACCACTTCCCAGCGCCACCACATCTTGTTGGCGAAGTCAGGGACGAGCACCGTCGTGGCCGAGTCCGCGACGAGACCGACCAAGTACAGCTGCTGCAGCCCCGGCGACTCTGGGAGCACGGTCACCGTACGGGTCGTCGTGTCCGCCACAAGGGCGTGCAACCCGTCCGACTCGGAGAACTGGAGGAGGACACGCCCGTTCCCCAGTGGTGTGACGTCCCCGAGCTTGCCGCACAGGATCGCGACCGGCGCCGCCGCCGGTACCCATGGGGACAAGCAGGTCGACCCGGCCTTCGTGAACGTGACGAAGAGATCCGTACTCGAGGGCACCGGGAAGATGCCGGTGATGGGCGCCTCGTCCGTCATGACGCTCTGACGGACGAGCACCGTCGCCCCGGCCGCCGTGACCGAGCCTGACTGGTTCGAGGCCAGGATCCCGTCGGACGTCCACACGAGCGCCCCGTACGGCCACTCGCCGCGGCTCCCGTACGGCAGAGCCACCGTGCGTACGACCCCGCCGTCCGCGATGCGTCGGACGACGAGCGTCACGGACCAGGTCGACTTCGTCTCCACCGTCTCGACTGATGCCACCTGCGTCCCGTCAGGACTCACGGCGANNCGGCTGGATGCTACGAGCCCCGTTGACCGTGCTCGGAAGGGCAACTGATGAGGTCGGGGTGACGAGGTACGTCGTCGTACCGCGCACTTCGACGCGAGGCATGGCGGAGATCGGAGCCCCGTCGGACGACCTGGAGGTCGGTCCAGGACCCTGGACGACGCGGTAGCCGGTGACAAACCCCGAGTACGAGGCCGTGGGAGCCGGCGGGGCGACGCTCGGCACGGCCGTGGCCCGGGGATCCGGTACGACGCTGCGGTGTGCTGTGACGCTCTGCGACAGGGCCAGTGCGACCACGATCACGAGGATGACAAGGGCAGACAGGCCGACGACGGCCCGCCGGCGGCCGCGAGCACGGATCACGTTCTGCGCGAGGTCGTCGTCACCAGTCACGCGAGCGGCCCGCTCGTCCAACGTCTGCCGCAGCAGCTCTTCGATGCTCATCGCAGGCCCCCGTCCGGTGCGTACGTGTCGTCGGGCAACGCGGCACGCAGGTTCGCGAGCGCCCGGTGGAGCTGGCTCTTGACGGTGCCCGTGGAGATGTTGAGGACGGCGGCGATCTCCGCCTCGGGCAGGTCCGACCAGAACCGGAGTACGACGACGGCTCGCTGCCGGGGGCCAAGACCGCGAAGCAGTCGCCAGACCTCGTCCCGATCGGCCACACCCGCCATGACGTCCGGCCCCTGCGCCTCCGGCAGCTCCGCGACGGGCACCTCGCGACGTCCCACGCGCCGCCAGACCGAGATGTGCGTACGGGCGATGACCGTACGCACGTACGCGTCGGTCCCGGGACCGGTGACCGGTGGCCAGCGCCTGTACACCTTCACCAGCGCGTCCTGGAGCAGGTCGTCGGCCGAGGCCAGGTCGCCGGTCAGCAGGTACGCGTAGCGGCGCAACGCGGCGGAGCGTTCACCGACGTACTCGGCGAACTCGGCGTCGCGCTCATCCATGACGAGCCCTCTCCAGCGGGGTGTGTTCGGGCCCTACACGCCGTAGGACCCCAGAAGGTTGCATGGCATCGCGGATCAGCCTCAGGACTCGTACGCCTCCGGAGGCGGGCACTCGCACATGAGGTTGCGATCCCCGTACACGCCGTCGATGCGTCCGACGGCCGGCCAGTACTTGTCCTTGACCGCACGCGCCGCCAGTGGACCGTGCGGCGTGCCGCCGGGGAACGCGGCGAGCTCGCGCGAGTACGGGTGGTTCCACGTGTCGGAGACGACGCGCACCAGGGGGTGCGGCGCGTTGTGGAGGGGGTTGTCGTCGACCGGCCACTCCCCCGCAAGGACGCGCTCGGCCTCGGCTGCGATCGCGATCATCGCGTCGCAGAAGCGGTCGAGCTCTTCCTTCGACTCCGACTCCGTCGGCTCGACCATGAGGGTTCCCGCGACCGGGAAGCTCATCGTCGGCGC
>PMBM01000022.1 GCA_003153855.1 Propionibacteriaceae bacterium | reverse complement strand
TGGCACTGGTAGTAGCCCTCGGTGGCGATCACCGTGAGCCCGAACGGGTGGAGGGCCTGGAGATGCGGCTCGACCGTACGGGTGCCGAGGTTGCAGCCACCTGCGTACGGGAGCTGGAAGTTGTTGGCCTCGTGGAGCAGCGGGCCGAGGAACATGATGACGCTACGGGTCTTGCGGGCAGCCTCGGCGTCGATCGCCTCGAGGTTGAGCCGCGGCTGGCGACGGATCCGGAGCGCCGAGCGACCGTCGATCCAGGTGCACTCGACACCGATGCTCTCGAGGACCTCGACGAGCCGGTTGACCTCTTCGATCCGAGCGATGCCGCGCAGCGTCGTCGTGCCGTGGTTCAGCAGCGACGCACAGAGCAAGGCGACGGCCGCGTTCTTCGAGGAACGCACCTCGATCGAGCCCGAGAGGCGCCTGCCGCCTTGGATCCGTACATGGACGGCGCCCTTGCCCGCGGCGATGATCTCGCTGTCCAGCGCGGACGCGATGCGGTTGATCATCTCGAGCGAGAGGTTCTGGTTTCCCGACTCGATCCGGTGCACCGCTGACTGGCTCGTACTCAACAGGTCGGCCAGCTGGGTCTGCGTAAGACCACGCTGTTTCCGGGCGTCCCGGATCAGCATTCCGACCTTCAGAGGTGAGGTATCCACCGCCTGAGCATATCTCACATGGGATATATCCGCGTCCGGCAGGTCTGCATCATGGTCGGTCGACCGACCAGCACGGAGCTCTTCCGGGCGGGAGCACCGGTGGGAATCGCTAAGGTAACAGGCATGAGCGCTCACTATGACGTCGTCGTTCTCGGTGCCGGCCCCGGAGGGTACGTAGCAGCGATTCGTGCAGCCCAGCTGGGTCTGAAAGTCGCTGTCGTCGAGAAGCAGTGGTGGGGTGGTGTCTGCCTGAACGTAGGCTGCATCCCGACCAAGTCGCTGCTCCGCAACGCCGAGGTGGCGCACATCTTCACCCATGAGAAGGACACGTTCGGCATGTCCGGCGACGTGACGTTCGACTACGGCTCGGCGTTCAGCCGCAGCCGCGCGGTGTCGCAGCGCATGATCAACGGCGTCCACTTCCTCATGAAGAAGAACCGCATCACCGAGGTCAACGGCTGGGGCACGTTCGTCGACGCCCACACGCTGTCCGTCACGACCGACGACGGCACCGAGTCGATCACGTTCGACAGCTGCATCATCGCGGCCGGCTCGACGACGAAGATGCTGCCCGGCGTCACGAAGACCGAGCGTGTCGTCACGTACGAGGAGCTGATCCTGTCGGACGCGCTGCCGACATCGATCATCATCTGCGGCGCCGGTGCGATCGGTACGGAGTTCGCCTACGTCCTNNCTCGGTGTGAAGCTCATGCTCGGCCACGGTGTGAAGACGATCACCGAGACGGAGTCCGGCGTCTCGGTCGCGGTTGCGCCCGCGGCTGGTGGCGACGAGATCGTGCTCGAGGCGGAGAAGGTCCTGCTGTCGATCGGGTTCGCGCCGAGGACGGCCGGCTACGGCCTCGAGAACACCGGTGTCCAGCTCACCGATCGCGGGGCGATCGCCATCGACGACTACATGCGTACGAACGTGCAGGGGTTGTACGCGATCGGCGACGTCACCGCGAAGCTCATGCTGGCGCACCTGGCCGAGGCTCAGGGCGTCGTCGCCGCTGAGACGATCGCCGGCGTCGAGACGATGCCGATCAACTACGACATGGTCCCGCGCGCCACGTACTGCCAGCCTCAGATCGGCTCGTTCGGCTACACCGAGGCGCAGGCCCGGGAGAAGGGCTTCGACGTCAAGGTGTCGAAGTTCCCGTTCACGGCCAACGGCAAGGCGTGGGGGCTGGGCGACGCCGTCGGCTTCGTCAAGGTCGTCGCCGACGCCACGCACAACGAGATCATCGGTGCACACATGGTCGGCCCGGACGTCACCGAGCTCCTGCCGGTGTTCACGCTGGCCCAGATGTGGGACCTCACGGCAGACGAGATGGGCCGCAACATCCACGCCCACCCGACGCTCTCCGAGGCGATCAAGGAAGCCGTCGAGGGCATCGCCGGCCACATGATCAACCTCTGAGACTCAGAGGCTCGCGGGTCCTGGGCATCGGTACGCGAGTCCGTCACTTCGTCGATGCTGCGCAGGCACCCGTCGCGCTCGGGCCTGTCACAGTGGTCTTGGCCTTGCTCTTTCCGTCCACCAGGATCTCGCACGTCGCGGTCGCGGTGTCCGGCGCCGAGCCGTCGAGGATCAGGACCATGGTGACGTCCTGCTTACCGGTGACGGTCGCGGTCTTGGCCCAGTCGGCAGACACCGTGTCGTTCAAGAGAGCGCCCGCGGTGCCGTAGGAGACCACGGTCTTAGCCGTCGTCGTCACCCTGAACGTGACGGTGTGGTCCGCAGCCGTCGTGCCGTTCAACGCCTTGCCGAGCGGCCCCGTCAGGACGATCGCGCCAGCGATGCCGACGAGGAGGACCGCGGCGACGACGATGAACGCGATGAGGCAACCCCTCAGCTTGCTCGGGGGTTGCGTGTACCGCATCGACGGGGGCATCGACATCTCAGGGTCCTTTCGCGTGCGACCGAGGGTCGACCGCAACCCTATTGCTGTCGAGGCGCGAAGCCGTCAGACCTCAGCGCGCGTCAAAACGCTGCCAGGAAGGCTTCTCCGCGTACGTCTGGATGTAGTAGTCGCGCAGCTCCAGCTTGCTCGCAGCCGTCTCGTCGACGACCACGGTCGCGTGCTGGTGCAGCTGGAGGACCGAGCCCGGCCAGCGTGCGGTGATCGGGCCCTCGACGAGCGCGGCGATCGCGTCGGCCTTGTGGGCGCCCTGCGCGACCAGTACGACCTCGCGGGCCGCCATGATGGTGCCGAGGCCCTGGGTCAGGCAGTGGTGCGGCACGTCGTCGATCGAGTCGAAGAAGCGCGCGTTGTCCTGGCGGGTAGTCGCGGTCAGGGTCTTGATCCGGGTGCGGGACGCCAGTGACGAGGTCGGCTCGTTGAAGCCGATGTGGCCGTTGCTCCCGATGCCGAGGATCTGCACGTCGACCCCACCGGCATCGACGATCGCCTGCTCGTAGTCCTTGACCGCCTGCTCGATGTCGGTCGCGAACCCGTTGGGCGTGTGGACGAGGGCCGGGTTCATGCGGAGAGGCTCCGTCACCGACTGACGGATGACTTCCGCGTACGACTCCGGGTGCCCGGGCGGAAGGCCCACGTACTCGTCGAGCGCGAACGCCGATGCCTGGGACATGTCCAGGCGTCCGTCCTTGACGCGCTGCGCGAGGCTCTCGTACAGCGCGACGGGTGACGATCCGGTCGCCACCCCGATCACGACGGCGGGGCCGACGTCCCGGCAGACCCTCGCAACCTTCGCTGCTGCTACTTCAGCGACCTCGTCTGCGGTACGACACACGATGACTTCCACGGCGCTCCTGGGTTCGACGACTGTTCCCATTCGTACTCGTCGCGCGCCCGGCGCACAAACGGTTCGGCGGGGTTGCGTGCCAGTGGTGCCAAGTCGTTACGACACATGATGAGAGCCATCACCTGAAACGATGCATTCCCGGTGGTCGGCGAGTAGCGTTCGACCACGGGTCACGTTCCAGCGAGCGTGACCTCAGCACTGGGCAGAGCGGCCCGTACTGACTGTCCGTCACGATCCGAAGGGGCCGCTCGAGGCCATGCCTCACGTCACTGCTGTTCAACTCGCCCTGGTTGTCGGCTGGTTCGCCGCCGGTCTGTCCTGCTTCATCTCCGCGCCCCAGCTCGTACGGATCCTTCGCGCCGGTACGACGTCGGGCGTGTCCGTGCTCTCCTGGCAGCTCGCCCTCGGCGGCAACCTCACCTGGGGTCTGTACGGGATCACCCACGGGAACCTGAACCAGTGGCTGCCCAACATCCTGCTGGTCACCATCACCCTGACGATCCTCGGTTTGTTCCACCGCCATGTGGGAACCCCGTGGCTGGTCCTGCTCGCCCCGGGCCTCCTCATCGGCGCGACGACCACGGCGCTGGACCACACCATCGGAACGATCGCGTACTCGATCGCCGCCTTCCTCCCCGCCGCGACCTCGCTCGTGTCCCAGCTGAAGGTGACGGCCACGAGCGCCGACGTCCGGGGTCTGTCGGTCGGCAACCAGTGGATCGGGCTCGTCAACCAGTCCGCCTGGCTCGTCTGGGCGGCGCTCATCAACGAGCGCTCTGTTCTCCTCGTGGGGTCCGCGTCGCTGGTGCTGATCGTCGCGAACCTGTCGATGGCGCTCCTGCGCACGTCGGGGACGCTGGGTCCCGTGACCCGTCAGGGGCTGCGGCTGTCCCTGAGCCGCGCCTGATCAGCTGACCGGCCAGCCGAGACCGGCGATCCACCGCATCGCCAGCCCGGTCCATTGACCAACCTCCGGGTTGTCCTCAGCGAGGCCGAGACCGTGCTCGCCGGACCGGAAGATGTGGCCCTCGTGAGGGACACCCGCCACGCCGAGCGACAGCATCATGGTCTCGGTCTGCAGGACCGAGACATCCTCGTCGTCGCTGGTCGTCCACAGGAACATCGGGGGCGTGACCTCACGCTCTCCGGGTGACGTGACGCGGGTGCAGGGTGACAGCTCGCCCCGGAGCTCCTGGGACGAGTCCCCGCCCACGAGCCGTTCTGCCAGATGCTCCTCGCGGTTCGGGATCCTGCCGAAGAAGGCGTCGCGGAGCTCGGTGACCGGGTAGCAGAGGATCGCCGCGTCCGGTCGGCCGGCGAACGTCCAGTTCTGGGTGCCGGTCAGGTGCTCGCTGTCGGTGGCGAGGAGCGCTGCGAGGTGGCCGCCGGCCGAGAAGCCGATGACGCCGACATGGTCCGGCAGCACCTTGAGATCAGTCTCGCCCTCGCGAAGCATCGTCAGCGCCTCACGCGCGTCGTGCAGCGGCCGCGGGAAGCAGCCCTCGCCGACTCCGTACCGGACGACCATGGCGTGGATGCCGTGACCGGTCAGCCACTCCGCGACCGCCGCGCCCTCGTTCTCGTCGTGCTCGAGGTAGTCGCCACCCGGCAGAACGATGAATGCCGGTGCGGGGTCAGGTCCTGCTGAGTAGGTCGTGCAGTCGATCGCCATACGCACATCCTCGCGTACGGGATCGGCTACATCTGGTCGGGTGCCTCGATGCCGAGCAGTCCGAGGCCCGCGGAGAGGACGCGACGGACGGCCGAGCACAGTCCGAGCCGGGACGTACGGACCTCGCCCGCGGACGTGAGAACGGGGCAGACCTCGTAGAAGACGCTCAGCGCCGTGGCCAGCTCGTACAGGTACGTGCAGAGCTTGTGGGGCTGCAGATCCTCCGCGACACCCGTGACGACCTCGCCGAACCGGCTGAGCAGCAGCGCCAGGTTGTGCTCGGGATGCTCGTCCAGAACCGTGATGGCGTCCCAGGCGATGCCCTCGGCCTCGGCCTTGGCGAGGATGCGGGTGACGCGGGCGTGGGCGTACTGGAGGTACGGACCGGTGTCGCCCGATGTCTGCGTCATCCGCTCGGCGTCGAAGACGTAGTCCTTCTGGAGCTGGTTCGACAGGTCGGCGTACTTGACCGCGGCCACGGCGATGGGCCGCGCGACGTGTTCCTCGGCCTGGTCGAGCAGGTCGTCGAGGTGGGCGGCGCCGCCCTGACGCGTGGAGAACCGCTTCCCGTCGGCCGCCAGGACCATGCCGAAGCCCACGTGCTCGGCCGATACGCGTTCGGGCAGGTATCCGGCCTTGCGCGCGACGGCGAAGACGAGCCGGAAGTGCTGGATCTGCTCGCTGCCCGTGACGTAGATCATGCGGTCGGCGCGCAGGTTCTCGACGCGGTAGCGGATCGCCGCGACGTCAGTGACGTCATAGCCGTAGCCGCCGTGCCGGTTCCGCAGGATCGCCGGTGCGCTGAAGCCGTCGACGAAGACGACCAGCGCGCCGTCGTCGACGACCGCGATCCCGCGCGCCTCGAGGTCCTCGCAGATCGGGCCGAGCATGTCGTTGTAGATGGACTCACCGGCCAGGTCGTCATCGGTGAGCAGGACCCCAAGCCGGTCGTACGTGGTGTTGAAGCCAGCTGCTGAGATCTCGATGAGGCTCTTCCACATGACCTTGGTGGCCTCGTCGCCGGCCTGCAGGGCGACCACCCTTTGCCTCGCGCTATCGGCGAACGCCTCGTCGGCGGCCAGGTGGGCGTTGGCCCTGAGGTACAGCTCCTCGAGCTCAGCGAGTGTGAGTCCGGTGAGGTCGAGATCCTCCTCCATCACCTGCTCGATGAGCATGCCGAACTGACGTCCCCAGTCGCCGATGTGGTTCTGAGCGATGACCGTGTTGCCGCACGCGGCGAGCACACGATGGAAGCAGTCGCCGATGATGGTGGAGCGCAGGTGCCCGACGTGCATGAGCTTCGCGACGTTGGGGGAGCTGTAGTCGATGACGATCCGCGCCGGTGTCTCGACGATCTCGATGCCGGCCTGCGGGTCGTGCANNCGGGGGGATCGTCCCTGGTCCTTCGCGAGCCGGAGGGCGACGTTGGACTGGAAGTGCCCGAACTGGGGTTTGGTCGAGGGTCGCAGCTCAGGGTCGGTCCCCGCGGCGGTTTCGAAGCGTTCCGTGAGTTTCCCGATCAGCGACAGCACCGGCACATCGTTCCACAGGGTGCGTCGGTACGTCCTCGTGGACCCGCTCCGCGGACGCTCAGTCGATGGCTCCGTGCGAGTAGGCCCACGCGGCAGCCTCGCCGCGGCTGCTCACGCCGAGCTTCGCGATGATGTTCGACACGTGGACGCTCGCGGTCTTCGTGCTGATGACGAGGGCCTGTCCGACCTGCGAGTTCGAGCGGCCCTCGGCCACGAGCCGGAGCACCTCGACCTCACGCGCTGTGAGGCCGCCAGGGCGGACGGCGGCCCGGACAGCCAAAGGACGCAGCTCGTCGCACCATCTGACCACAAGTTGCGCTCCGAGGACGTCAGCCTCCGTTCGAGTCTCGGCCAGCAGCTCTGTCGCTCCTCGAGCGTCTTCTGCGTCCGTGACGCGCGCCAGCTCCAACGCGACGACTGCCTTGACCGCGACGGGCAGCGCTGGGTCGTCGCGGGATGCGTACGCGTTCGTCCAGGCCTCGCGGGAACCATCGAGGTAGGCGCGCAGCACGGGTTCGTACGCAGCGGCGCGCCGGCCCGAACCGGAGCAGGCGCGTTCGAGCTCCGCTGCGTAGCGTGCGCGGTCTCCCGCCCCGGCCCTCAGCGCCATCCCTGCGGGGACGAGTACAGGGATCCGGTGCGCCGGAGGCACATAAGCCCCGCCAAGACTCGCCTCGAACTCCGCCCAGGCGCGCTGAGGGTCACCGCACGCCAGGGCCGCCAACGCGCGCGTCGCGCGTGCCGTCATCGTGAGCTGGAGGTCCGGCGAGACCATGCCGAACATCCCGGTGAGGGTGGCGAGCATGGTCTCGGACTCGTCGATCCGGTCCTGCCAGCACCGCAGCTCGGCGAGCAGCAGGTGGAACTGACGTGCGTGGGACAAGGGCGCGTCGAGATCCAGCCCACGCTGGATGAGACGCTCAGCCTCGGCCCACCGGCCCAGAGCAAGCATCGGTTCGGCGATGTTGCCAAGGAGCATCGGGCTGCATTCGCGCTCGCGGCCCAGCTTCTCCACCGCGTCGAGCCCCTGCCGACCTGCGTCGATGGCCTCCTCGTACAGCCCCGCCCTGAACAGCGCGTCGGAGAGGTTGGTCGCCACCCGCTGCATGGTCGTGCTCTGGGTCGCCAGCGGCTGGGCAGACTCCATCAGGGCAATACCGGAGTCGGGATCCTCGGTCCAACAACGGATGCCGCCCAGCGTGACGAGAGCGTCGGACATGAGGTCGTCACGACCCAGGCGCCGAGCCATCTCGAGCAGCTCCTGCGCCTCCCCGGCCGCCTCAGGCAGGTACATGATCTGGTCCAGCTTCGAGAGCTGGTTGAGAACCTGAGCGCGTTCCAAGGTGTCGCCGAACGGCGCCGTCAGCCGTAGGGCCTCGAGCAACCCATCCCTGTTCGCGACGCCGGTCAGCCGCAGCAGCCTGCTTCGAAGCACGAGCAGCCGCGAGACTGACAACGGCTCGAGTGCGGGGTCGACCCGTTCGAGGGCAGCGGCGATGTAGGTGAGGCCGCGGTCGATCTCTCCCGCCTGGTACGCGCGGACACCTGCAAGGTGCAGGATCCGCGCTCGCGGATCGCTCAACGGCGAGCCGACCTCTTCGTCGTACGGGATGTCCTGGCTCGCCACGACGGAGTCCGGATCCGCGATGCGGGCCCAGACGTCGAGCGCTCGTGCGTAGAGGGAGAGCGCCTCGGCGTGGGGGAGTGAGGGTGTGGCCGCGACCTCGATGGCGGACGCGAAGCCGCGTTGCAGGTCGTGGGCCTCGAACCAGTGCGCGGGGATCGCTGACCGGTCGATGACCGATCCGAGCTCAGGATGGTCAGTCAGCACGGTGGCGAACGTCGAGTGGAGACGAGCGTGCTCGCCCGGCAACAGGTCGTCGTACAGAACTTCCCGCAGTAACGAGTGCCGGAACGAGTAGCCGGTGTCGTCCGGCACCAGGATTGACGCGTCCACCGCCTCACGAAGGCAGGGCTCCAGACCGTCGACGAGGCCTTCGGCCTTCGCCACGAGGGCGAGTAGATCGTGGTCGATGCGGTTGCCGGCGACGGACATGACGGCCACCAGACGCTCCGTCGGGTCAGAGAGCCTGGACAGCCGCACGCTGAGCGCGTCGCGCAGGGTGTCGGGCAGCTGAAGGCAGCCGACCGTTGTGGCGGTGGCGAGCTCCGTGACGAAGTACGGGATGCCCTGACTGTGCTCGGCGATGAGACTCACCAAGGCCGGGGAAGGCGTGCGGCCGTTCGACAGGGCGATCAGCTCGCCCGTCTCGGCGGGGGAGAGACGGGTGACATCGATGCGTAGGGTGCCGTGCTGCCGTCCGGCCTCCACGAGGAACGGCCGCAGGGGATGGCGGCGGGGCAGCTCGTCCGAGCGGAACGAGCAGACGATGAGCAGCCTGGCGCTCAGCATGGCCCTGGTCACGAACCGAAGCAGGCTGAGCGTCGACTCGTCGACCCAGTGAAGGTCCTCGACGATGATCAGCAGTGGCGAGACCGCCGATGCCTGCTCGAAGATCCGCGCCACCGCCTCGAACTGCTGCAGCCGGTCGTGGGGACTCAGGGCTCCGTCGACGAGGCTGGGCAACAGGGGCGACAACGCGGGCCAACCGGCCCCTGCCCACTGCCGTACGGTCGTCAGCCCGTGCCGAGCGACCAGCTCCCGCAGGATCCAGGTCAGGGGTGCCAGCGCGAGACCCTCCTCGCCAAGCGGTACGCACAACCCCGTCACGTACTGACCGTCCGGACCGAGCTCATGGGACAGCCAGGACAGGAGGGTCGACTTCCCGATGCCAGCTTCCCCGCCGAGCAGGACGACCCCCGGGGAGCCACTCCTGGCGCGCTCCCAGGCGTCCAAGAGCGACTGGCGCTCGGCGAGCTGCCCGACGATCACGACTGACTCGGCCGGGCCGTCGACATGCGGAGCACGGACTGTCATGGCAGACATGTTGCCACCGACCACCGACAAGCGGCGCGGCTCATCTCGGGTCAGAGGCATGGCGTCGACGGGACCGTCGACCTGGTGGTGTGCGTCTGCGGCCGTCCTTTCGCCGAACGGAGAAGGTCGGCCAACCGCCCCAGCACTCCCTTCCAACTTCCGCGGAAGGGCGGGACCAGGTCCACCCGGCGCTGGCTCAACCGTGCCCGCATCTCCATCTCGCGGGTGTCGTACATCTGCATCACGTGGTTTTCGAACATGTCTCAACGATCCGCGTAAGGCGCCCTCGCGGACATCGGGCAGTTGCCGCATCTTCATCCCCGCCACCGTGACTGTCCCCTCTGAGGTACCTCAGACTCTGGCGGAGCTCGGGCCGGGAGTGGCACAGCCGCGCTTGCCGGGACGGGCCGGCGTGCAGTAGAACACAGGCATCGTTCGGTGGGACTTAACAACAATTCGGTAAAGCCGACTCCTCGTACGACGGTCTGTAACACAGGCGAGACAAACGCATGGTCAAATGCTCCCGACTCCCGGTGCTCGCAGTCCACGCGGGGTGGGGGTAAAACGTCAACAAGGAGGAAGCGTGAACAGACGTATCGTCAAGCTCGCCGCCGTCACGTTCGTGGCAGGCGCCCTGGCCCTGTCGGGCTGTGGGTCGCGAGCCGACACCGGGTCCACCAGTTCGACGGGTGCCACGAAGATCGCCAAGATCGGCGTCATCGCGCCGCTCTCGGGTGACCTTTCGGCCCTCGGCCTCGGCATCAAGAACTCGGTCGATCTCGCCATCAAGCAGGCCAACGACTCCAACGCGATCCCGGGCTGGAAGCTCGAGCTCGCCGCCGAGGACGACCAGGCCACGCCTGACGTCGGCAAGAACGCGGCCACGAAGCTCTCGTCCGACGACCAGGTCATCGGCGTGGTCGGCACCCTGAACTCGTCGGTCGCCCAGAGCGTCACGCCCGTTCTCCAGCCGGCTCACATCGTCCAGATCTCGCCGGCGAACACCAACCCGACCCTGACGCAGGGCAAGGATGCGGCCAACCCGGCGCGTCCGTACGACAACTACTTCAGGACCTGCACGACGGACGCCGTCCAGGGCCCGACAGCAGCCACGTACCTGCTCAGCATCGGTGTCAAGAGCGTCGCCACGATCCACGACAAGAAGTCGTACGGTCAGGGCCTCGTCGAGGCGTTCACCAAGGCCTTCATCGCGGGTGGCGGCACGGTCGTCGCAGCTCAGACGATCAACCCCGATGACAAGGACTTCAGCTCCGTCATCACCAACGTCAAGGGCGCCAACCCGGCAGTCGTCTACTACGGCGGCGAGTACCCGCAGGCCGGGCCGCTGTCCAAGCAGATGAAGGCTGCGGGACTCAACGTCCCGCTGATGGGCGGCGACGGCATCTACGACCCGTCGTACGTCGACCTGGCCGGCTCTGCTGCCAACGGTGATCTCGCGACCTCCGTCGGCGCTCCGGTGGACTCCCTGGCCTCGGCCAAGGCGTTCGTGGCTGCCTACACGGCGGCGGCCTACAAGGACCCCATGGGTGCTTACGGCGCGCAGTCGTACGACGCGGCCAACGCGATCATCAACGCCCTCAAGACGTCGCTGGCCAAGGCCGCCGACGCCAAGTCCGCTCGTGCCGACACCGTGACTGCAGTCGGTTCGGTGAGCTTCGACGGTGCGACCGGCAAGATCTCGTTCGACAAGTACGGTGACTCCGTCTCCAAGGTCATCACCGTCTACAAGGTGACCGGCGGCAAGTGGGCCACCGAGAAGACCCTCAGCTGAGGTAGCTGGACGCGCGGTTGGCACCGCGTTCTCGTCGGTGCCAACCGCGTTCCTCTGTGTGAGAGTCGAACATAAGAGAGGGCGACGTGGATCTGTTCTGGCAGCAACTGATCAACGGACTGTCGTTGGGGGCGTTGTACGCACTCATCGCCGTCGGCTACACGGTCGTGTACGGCATCGTGCAGCTCATCAACTTCGCCCATGGCGAGATCTTCATGGTCGGCGCCTTCGGGGCGTTCGCGACCTGGGTCGTCATGGGTTCTCCGAAGGAGATGTCGTGGCAGATGGCCGTGTTCGGGCTGCTCCCCGCGATGATCGTCGGGGGCATGATCGTGAGCGTCAGCATGGCGCTCCTCACCGAACGCCTCGCGTACCGCCCCTTGCGTGACGCTCCGCGTCTCGCACCCCTGATCACCGCGATCGGCATCTCCGTGTTCCTCCAGGAGTTCGTCCGTCTGTTCTTCGGCGACATCCCCGGCATGCCTGACGCGAAGCGCGCCATCCCGTTCCCGACAGTCATCGGCATCACGGGTCAGTCGTTGCACTTCGGCAACGTGACCGTACAGATCTCCGCCATCTTCACGATCGGCGCGCTGGCGGCCTGCACGATCTTCCTGTGGTTCTACGTCAACCGGACCAAGACCGGCCGGGCGATGGTGGCCACGAGCCAGGATCCCGACACCGCCCGGCTGATGGGCATCAACGTCGACCGAGTCATCATGTCGGCCTTCGCGGTCGGCGCAGCGCTCGCGGCGATCGCCGGCGTGGCGCATGGCCTGCGCTACGGCAACATCGACTTCCGGATGGGCTTCCTCGCCGGACTCAAGGCGTTCACCGCCGCAGTCCTCGGCGGCATCGGCAACATCAACGGCGCCGTGGTGGGCGGTCTTGTGCTCGGCGTCGTCGAGTCCATGGCCACCACGTTCATCCCTGGTCAGTTCGGCAGTCCCGCCTGGAAGGACGTGTGGGCCTTCGTGCTCCTCATCCTCGTCCTGGTCTTCCGTCCGCAAGGCCTCCTCGGCGCGAAGGTGGTGGACCGCGCATGAGCCGCCTGACGACCGCGCTGACCATCCCACGCGAGAAGCTCGAGAAGTTCCAGACCGCCGCCCACATCGGCGGCGTCGTCGCGGCGGTGCTCGGGATCGTCTCCGTACTCGTGCCGTGGTCGTACGCGCACGAACCGCTCGACGACGTCGCGTACGGCGGAGCGCCCAGCCCTCTGCAGTTCAACTACCTCGGTCTCACGGTGATCGCGCTGGTGCTGTTCGCGGCTCCTCTCGTGTTCCGCAAGCCCAGCAAGGTACGTGACTGGGTCGCGTGGAACACCGGTGCCCGCTTCGCCGGCTACGGCCTCCTCGCGACCGGCTTCGTCGCCGTCGCTGCCATCGGCATCGAGTCCGGCGGCCTCATCAACGTCGACCCCGGCGGCTGGATCGCTTTGGTCGCCGGAGTGGTCGGCGCGGTGTCGGGGCTCCTCCTGCTGGGCTCGCCGGACCCCTCCATGGGCAAGATCAAGACCCACAGCATCGTGCAGATCTTCGCGATCGCCGGTGGTCTCGCGGCGGTCCTGTTCGCGGCCGCGTTCGCCCTCGGCCTCAGCGGTCCTGGCGCGTTCCTGTTCTACCTGACGTTCGCCGGTTCGCTGGCCCTTGTCCTCGTACGTACAGGGGTCTTCGGATGGTTCGCCAAGTGCGCTGCGGACAACAAGAAGATCATGGTGCTCGCCGCCTTCTTCGTCGCCTTCGTCTTCCCGTTCACCCAGAACGGCTCCGACGCGAACATGTCGATCGCGACGCAGGTGCTCATCTTCGCGGCCACCGCCCTCGGCCTGAACATCGTCGTCGGACTCGTCGGCCTGCTGGACCTCGGGTACATCGCGTTCCTCGGAGCCGGCGCGTTCACGTCCGCGGTCCTGTCCGGTTCGCTGTACTCGCACCTCAACTGGCACCCGCCGTTCATCGTGACCGTGCTCATCAGCGGCTGCGTGGCCTCGTTGCTCGGACTCATCATCGGTACGCCGACCTTGCGCGTGTCCGGCGACTACCTGGCCATCGTGACGCTGGCGTTCGGAGAGATCTTCCGGATCACGATGAACAACCTCGACGGTTCGGACGGTCCGAACATCACCAACGGGTCGAACGGCATCAACAACGTGCCCGAGCTGAACCTGTTCGGGTTCAACTTCGGCAAGCCGCACGTCATGCTGGGCATCGAGATCGGACGGTTCGCCAACTACTTCTGGCTGATGCTGCTCGTACTGGCCGTCATCATGGTCGTGTTCGTCAACCTCAACCGCTCGCGTATCGGGCGCGGCTGGGTGGCGATCCGCGAGGACGAGCTGGCCGCCGAGGCGATGGGCGTCAACACGTTCGGTCTGAAGATCCTCGCCTTCGCAGGCGGCGCGTTCCTCGCTGGTCTTGCCGGTGCGGTGAAGGCCCACTACGACATCTCCGTCACGCCCGACCAGTACGTGTTCCTCGAGTCCGCGTTCCTGCTCGCCGCGGTCGTCCTCGGCGGCATGGGCACCGTCATGGGCGTGCTCGTCGGCGCCACGATCCTGAAGCTCCTGCCCGAGAAGCTGCGGTTCTTCTCCGACTACCGGCTCATGCTCTTCGGTCTGCTGCTGGTCTTCATGATGAGGTTCCGTCCTGAGGGCATCATCGCCGACGAACGCCGTCAGCTCGAGTTCCACGCGGAGGACGAAGAACTGGCCGAGTCGGTCGAGGAAGAGCTGATCACCTACCACGACCACTTCAACCCTGACGCCCTGACGACGGAGGACCTGCGATGACCGCCGCCCTTGCTCCCATGAGCGACCAGGCACCGGCCGCCGCGCCCGAGGTTCTCCTTGACGCCCGGAACGTGACCATGCAGTTCGGAGGCCTGCGCGCCGTCGGCGACGTCAGCATGCAGGTCCACACCGGCGAGATCGTCGGCCTCATCGGNNCCGAACGGCGCCGGGAAGACCACGTTCTTCAACTGCCTCACCGGGCTCTACAAGCCCACTGCCGGATCGGTGACGTTCGCCGGTCAGCCCCTGCCGCCGAGGCCGCGCAAGGTCGTGTACGCCGGCATGGCCCGCACCTTCCAGAACATCCGCCTCTTCCACAACATGACGGCGCTCGAGAACGTCATGGTGGGGCGGTACTGTCGCACGAAGACCAACGCGATCGACGCCGTCTTCAGGCTTCCCCGGCACCGCCGCGAGGAGCGCGAGGCGACCGAGCGCAGCCGTGAGCTGCTCGCCTTCGTCGGACTGGAGAAGAAGGCCGACACGTTGTCGCGCAACCTTCCGTACGGCGACCAGCGTCGCCTCGAGATCGCACGCGCTCTTGCCACCGATCCGAAGCTTCTTCTGCTCGACGAGCCGACCGCGGGCATGAACCCGCAGGAGACGCGTGAGGCCGAGGATCTGATCTTCCGCATCCGTGACCTCGGGCTCGCGGTCCTGGTCATCGAGCACGACATGCGCTTCATCTTCAACCTCTGCGATCGCGTGTACTGCCTCGTACGTGGTGAGGTGCTCGTCGAGGGCGCCGGCGACGTCGTGCAGAACGACCCGCGGGTCATCGAGGCGTACATCGGGAAGCCGACCGACCTGGAGGGGGAGCCGACCGATGCTTGAGGTCAAGGACATGGTCGTCGCCTACGGCCGCGTGAACGCTGTCAAGGGCATCTCGTTCAGTGTCGAGAAGGGCCAGATCGTCACGCTGCTCGGCACCAACGGTGCCGGCAAGTCGACGACGCTCCGCGCGATCTCCGGGCTGCTCAAGCTGGTGTCAGGCTCGATCACTTTCGAGGGTGAGCCGCTCGACGGAGTGCCGGCCCACAAGATCGTGGAGAGAGGCATCGCCCAGTCACCTGAGGGCAGGCGCCTGTTCCGCAAGATGAGCGTGGAGGACAACCTCAAGCTCGGTGCGTTCTCGCGCAAGGACACCGCGGGCGTGAAGACGGACCTGGCGAACATCTACGAGCTGTTCCCCGTTCTCGGGGAGAGGCGCCACGAGGCAGCGGGACTGTTCTCGGGCGGCGAGCAGCAGATGCTCGCCATCGGCCGGGCCATGATGAGCCGACCCAAGCTGCTGATGCTCGACGAGCCGTCGATGGGCCTGAGCCCGATCATGACCCAGACGATCATGCGGACGATCCTCAAGCTGCAGTCCGAGGGCGTGACGATCCTGCTCGTCGAGCAGAACGCCTCGGCCGCCCTGTCGCTCGCGGATCGCGGGTACGTCCTCGAGGTCGGGCAGATCATGTTCTCCGACACGGGCAAGGCACTCCTCGGCGACGACCGCGTCCGGAAGGCGTACCTCGGCGCCGACTGAACAACTGGTCACCGGCCGCACGCTGCGCGGTACCTCCCACTACGCGTCGAACGTCACGACGACCTTGTCGGCAGCACCCGGTGTCATCGAGAGCGTGAGGGCTTCCTGTACGCGGTCGAAGGGCACGGTGTGACTGATGATCTGTCCGTAGCGCTCCCAGGCGGCGATGATGTCGTTCGTCACCTCGAAGATCTCGGTGGGGTACCCGCGCGAGAGCGTGATGGTCAGTTCGGTCGAGAGGAGCGCGCCGAAGTCGACCTCGACGGGTTTCTTGTGCACGGCCGGGATGCTCAGGCGCGCGCCATGCTTGGCGATCTTCTGCACGGTCTCGATCACGGCGGGAACCCCCGCCGCGTCGATGTAGATGTCCGTTCCTGGTCGGCTGTCGCCCGGGCGCAGGGGAGCGTCCCCGTGCAGCTCGATGAGGCGGGCGGCAACGTCTTCCGTCGACGAGTCGATCACGGCCTGCGCGCCGATCTCGAGCGCCTTCGCCAGGCGGCTCGGCTGCACGTCGATGACGACAGTGTCGACACCGCGGAGGCTGAGGTCGATGAGGGCACCGAGGCCGATGGGGCCGGCGCCGAAGACCACGGCGCGCTCGCCGGAGACGGGGTTCGCGCGGTTCACCGCGTGGCGAGCCACGGCCATGGGCTCGTTGAGCGCGGCCACCTCCCAGGGGATGTGTGCGGGCACGATGGCAACGCTGCGCCCGAGCTCCGCGTTGTCGATCAGCACGTAGTCAGCGAGACCGCCCGTCGCGCCCCCGTTGCCGATGAATCCTGTGGCCGCGGCCATCGGGTTGACCACCACATGGTCGCCCACGTGCAGGTCGCGCACATGGCCGCCGACCTCGACGATCTCACCCGCGATCTCATGGCCCAGCGGCGTTGCGCCCTGGCGGGGCGGTATCCCACCGATCTGGATGTACATCGCATCGGAACCGCAGATGCCGCACGCGCGCACCTTCAGCAGGGCGTCGGTGGGGCCGGGCGTCGGGCGCACGACGTCGAGCACCTCGGTGACTCCGGCTCCCGTCACGACGACAGATCTCATCTGGCTCATGGGCAAACTCCATCCCGCCGCGGTGCGACGATTGCATAACTAGCCGATCGGCTAGTTATAATCCTACGCATGGTGGTTCATACGCGCACTCCTCGTGGCCAGGGCCGTCCGCGCCTGCTTGAGGCCGCGGGCGAGCTCTTCGCCGAGCGCGGGGTCAGCGGCACGTCCCTTCAGTCCATCGCCGACCGTCTGGGCGTTACCAAGGCCGCCATCTATCACCAGTTCGCGAGCAAGGACGAGATCGTGATCGCCGTGGCCGAGCCCGTGATCGCGCATCTCGCCGAGCTGGCGGATGCCGCGGCATCGACCACCCCTCAGGCCGGCCGTGCCGTCGTCATCGCGGGCCTGGTCGACCTGGCCACTGCGCAGCGTGGCACAGCGGCGATCATGCGCCGCGATCCCTCGATGTCGCAGATCCTCAACAACCACGAGCCCTACATGGTGCAGATCGCGCGCATCGACGCGGTGCTGCTCGGGCCCGACCCCTCTCCCGAGCGCCGTGTCGCGCTCGCCTTCGCCGGCGGTGGTATTGCGGTCGGCGGCGAGCTTGCCGGTCTCGAACCTGCCACTCTCCGTACTGCCCTGATCGCGGCAATGACCCGAGCCCTCGAAACCCCCTAAGGACGCCATGCCCGTCACCACGCTCGACCCGACCACCGCTCTCATCGTCGTCGACCTGCAGGCGGGCACGCTGCGCAACCCGATGGCTCACCCCGTCGACGTGGTCGTCGCGAATGCTGCGGCGCTCGCGACCGCCTTCCGCGCGAAGGCCCTCCCTGTCGTGCTCGCCACCATCGACGGCACCTCGGGAGGCCGAAGCGACTATGCCACCGGAGGGGATGTCGTGTGGCCGTCCGACCTCGCAACGCTGGCGCCCGAGCTCAACCAGCAGACGACCGACCTGACGGTGACGCGTCGCACCTGGAGTGTCTTCGCGGGAACGGGCCTTGACACGACCCTCGCGGAGCTGGGCGTCACGCAGGTCGTGATCGTCGGGCTCGCCACGAGCTTCGGCGTCGAGTCATCCGCCCGCGCTGCCTTCGACCTTGGGTTCAGCGTCACACTCCCTGTCGACGCCATGACCGATCCTCGCGCCGAAGCTCATGAGAACAGCGTCGCGCGCATCTTCCCCATCATCAGTACGACCGGCACGACCGCCGACGTGCTCGCGCTGCTCGACTGAGGTCTGTCCTGGCTCCTCGACCAGCCGTGCTGAACAACATGCAGCGGGGTGTGGCGATGTCGCCGCTGAGCTCGGAGGAGGCGTCGTCGGTGGGGCGCGCTTGGTGGCGCGAGGTGACTGCACGAGGCGCCGCCGCGCACAGCTGGGGAATGTTGTCCCGACGTGACAGCATGGCGCACAGTCGTACGCCCGTCAGCGATGGATGGAGCCCCCCTTGAACACGCCGGAACCTGCTGACAGCCACGACCTGATACGGGTTGTGGGTGCGCGGGAGAACAATCTCAAGGGCGTGACCGTCGACATCCCCAAGCGACGACTCACCGTGTTCACGGGAGTCTCCGGTTCCGGCAAGAGCTCGCTGGTCTTCGACACGATCGCCGCGGAGTCCCAGCGGTTGATCAACGAGACGTACAGCTCCTTCGTACAGGGCTTCATGCCCAACCTGGCGCGGCCTGACGTCGACCTGCTGGACGGCCTGACGACCGCCATCCTCGTCGACCAGCAGCGGATGTTCGGCGACCCTCGCTCCACGGTGGGAACAGCCACGGACGCCAACGCTCTGCTGCGGATCCTGTTCAGCCGGGTGGGGGAGCCCCACATCGGCCCGCCGACCGCGTTCTCGTTCAACATGGCCACGGTGCGGGCGAGCGGCGCGATCACGGTCGAGCGCGGCGCGGCCACCAAGGCGCAGAAGGCGAGCTTCTCGAGGTTGGGTGGGATGTGCATCCGCTGCGAGGGTCGTGGGCAGGTGACGGACTTCGACCTGACCGCTCTGTACGACGACAGCCTCTCGCTGCGNNNGTCGAGGGCATCAACCTCACGTACGAAGGTCTGATCCCCAAGATCCAGAAGTCCATGCTCGCCAAGGACCCCGAGTCGATGCAGCCTCACATCAGGGCGTTCGTCGAGCGGGCGATCACGTTCGGTCTGTGTCCGGAATGCGGCGGTACGCGGCTGAGCCCGGAGGCGCGATCGTCGAGGATCGCGGGAGTGAACATCGCCGAGGCCTGCGACATGCAGATCAGCGACCTGGCGGTCTGGGTGCACGGGCTCAACCTGCCGTCGGTCGCGCCTTTGCTGACGACCCTGGGGGAGACGCTCGACTCGTTCGTCGAGATCGGGCTGGGCTACCTGAGCCTCGACCGGCCGTCGGGCACCCTGTCGGGCGGCGAGGCCCAGCGGACCAAGATGATCCGCCACCTGGGGTCGGCGCTCACGGACGTCACGTACGTGTTCGACGAGCCCACCATCGGGCTCCACCCGCACGACATNNATGAACGACCTGCTGCTGCGGCTGCGCGACAAGGGCAACACGGTGCTCGTCGTCGAGCACAAGCCCGAGGTCATCGAGATCGCCGACCACGTGATCGACCTCGGTCCGGGCGCCGGAAGCGCCGGGGGAGAGCTCGTCTTCGAGGGCACCGTGGAGGGTCTGAGGGCCAGCGACACCGTGACCGGACGACATCTCGACGACCGCGCCCGTGTGAAGGAGCATGTACGGACGGGTGCTGGGGCCCTGGAGATCCGAGGGGCCGACACGCACAACCTCAAGAACGTCGATGTGGACATCCCGACCGGCGTGCTGGTCGTCGTCACCGGAGTCGCCGGGTCCGGCAAGAGCTCGCTGATCCAGGGGTCCGTGGCGGGACACGAGGGCGTGGTGTCGATCGACCAGACGCCGATCCGCGGGTCCAGGCGGAGCAACCCCGCGACGTACACGGGACTGCTCGACCCGATCCGTACGGCGTTCGCCAAGGCCAACGGGGTCAAGGCTGCGCTGTTCAGTGCGAACTCCGAGGGCGCCTGCCCGGCCTGCAACGGAGCGGGGGTCGTGTACACCGATCTCGGCGTCATGGCGACGGTCGCGACCACGTGCGAGGAGTGCGAAGGGCGCCGGTTCCAGGCGGCGGTGCTCGAGTACCGGTTCGGCGGGCTCAACATCGCCGACGTGCTGGACCTCCCGGTCGTGGAGGCGCTGCGCTTCTTCGGCGAGGGCGAGGCCCGTACGCCCACGGCGCACAAGGTCCTCGAACGCCTCGCCGACGTGGGCCTCGGCTACCTCAGCCTGGGCCAGCCGCTCACCACCTTGTCGGGCGGCGAGATGCAGCGGCTCAAGCTCGCGGCGCAGATGGCCGACAAGGCAAGCGTGTACGTGCTGGACGAGCCCACGGCGGGCCTCCATCTCGCCGACGTGGCGCAGCTCCTGGGGCTGCTGGACCGGCTGGTCGAGTCAGGTCGGTCAGTGATCGTCATCGAGCACCATCAGGCCGTGATGGCGCATGCCGACTGGATCATCGACCTTGGTCCCGGCGCCGGCCACGACGGCGGGAGGATCGTGTTCGAGGGCACCCCCAGCGACCTCATCGCCGACCGCTCGACGCTCACCGGACAGCATCTGGCGGAGTACGTGGCCCGCTGACCGGGACACCTGCGTCGGCGGGCCACTCGTGGTCGTCACTCGACAGAGGCGATCACCGTCCCTTGCACGACGACGGCTTCCTCAGGCGCGAGCAGGTGGACGGTCCCCGCGATCGGAGCAGGGATCTCCTTCGAGACCTTGTCCACCTGCACCTCGGCGAGCAGCTGCCCAGCGGCCACCTGCTCCCCGTCACGGACGAACCACGTCGCCACGACCCCCTCGGCGAGGGGATTCTCCAGCGACATCGTGGGAAACACCACGTTCACGTCATGCCCCCATGACCGCCCGGATCGCAGCCTCGATCCTGCTCGCATTGGGCAGAACGACGTGCTCGAGGCCATGCGCGTACGGGATCGGCACGTCCGGGACGGCCACGCGCTGGACAGGAGCGCGCAGGACGCTCGGGTCCCGGTCCGCGATCGTCGCGACGACCTCGCCCGACATGCCGAACGACAGGTAGTCCTCGTCCACGACAACCAGACGGCCCGTGCGCGAGACCGACGTCCAGATCGCGTCGCGGTCCAGCGGTACCAGGCTGCGCAGGTCGATCACCTCGGCGTCCGCCACCCCGGCGGCTGCGAGCTTGTCGGCAACATCCAAGGCGTGATGCACGGACAGCGAGATGGTGACCACGGTGCAGTCCGTTCCGGGCCGTGCGATGCGTGCCTTGCCGATCGGCACCTCGTACGCGCCTTCCGGCACGACGTCGGTGGCGCGCGCATTCTTCGCCATCCACGGAAGGCCCATCACGCCCTTGTGGAACATGTAGACCACAGGGTTGTCGTCACGGATGGCGCTGATCATCAGGCCCTTCGCGTCGTACGGGGTGCTCGGCACGACGACCTTCAGGCCCGGCACGTGGGCGAACAGGCCCCAGAGGCACTGGCTGTGCTGTGCGGCGTCGGAGTAGCCCCCGCCGACAGCGGTGGTCAGCACCATGGGCACCTTCACCGCGCCGCCGGACTCGAAGTGGATCTTCGCCATGTGGTTGTAGATCTGGTCGAAGCAGACGCCCATGAAGTCCGCGAACATCAGCTCGGCGATGGGTCGCATCCCTTCGGTCGCAGCACCGATGGCGAGCCCGATGAACGCGGTCTCGGAGATAGGCGTGTCGATGATGCGTTGCGGCCCGAACTGCTCCAGCAGCCCGCCGGTGGATCCGAAGATCCCCCCGTACGCCCCGACATCCTCACCCAGGTAGAAGACCTCGGGATTCATGGCCATCTCGGTGGCGATGCCCTCGGCCATCGCCTTGGCGGTCGTCAACCGGCGGGTGATCGCCGCCGGTGCGATGGTGGTCTGGGTGGCGGTCATGACCGCGCCTCCTCGGCACTGGAATCTGTGAACACGTAGGCAGTCGCCTGCGTCGGATCAGGGACCGGTGAGCTCTTGGCGAAGGCGATGGCGTCATCGACTGCTGCCAACGCATCGGTCTTGGCTTCAGCAACTGCCGCGTCGTCGAGGATCCCGGCAGCGCGGAGACTCGACTCGTACGTCGGAATCGGGTCGCGATCCGGCACGCCCTCGAGGTCTGTCCGGTACCCCTGGGCATCGCCCTCGAAGTGGCCCCACAGCCTGAGGGTGTGGACCTCGATCAGGCTCGGTCCACCCCCGTCACGTGCGCGCTGGATCGCACGTCCGGCCACCTCCCACACGGCTTCGACAGCGTTGTCCTCGACGCGCTCGCCGGGGATCCCGTACGCGGCGGCCCGGTCAGCGTTCGACGGAACGGATGTGGAGGCGCTGCGAGGTACGGAGATGCCCCAGTCGTTGTCCTCGACGATGAAGACGACGGGCAGCTTCCACACTGCGGCCAGGTTCAAGGACTCGTGGAAGGCGCCTTGGTTGGCCGCGCCCTCACCGGTGACAGCAACGGCGATCCGGTCCGTACCCCGCCTCGAGAAGGCGAAGGCCTGGCCCAGCGCCGGCGGGTAGCCCTCGGCGATGATCCCGGAGCAGCTGAAGTGCGTGTCCGGGTCGAAGAGGTGCATGTGGCCCCCGCGCCCCTTGCCGAGTCCTGTCTCGCGCCCGAAGATCTCAGCGGCCAGCTTGCGGAGGTTCATCCCGTGCGCGATGGCGAGATGGTGTGGGCGGTGCGTCGCCGTGACAGCGTCGTCGGCGGTGAGGTGGTCGCAGATGCCGACGGCCACGGGCTCCTGCCCGGCCGCGAGGTGCATCTCGCCGGGGATCAGCCCTGCCCCGATGTCCCACACGGGTGACTTGTCGGCGTGGTAGTCGCGTAGAAGGGCTTCCTCGAAGGTTCTGATCAGCACCATCTGCCGGTACATGGAGAGACGTTTCGCGTCGGTCAGTCCTTGTCCACTGATGGTGGCTGGGTTCACGGAGGTCAGGGTCATCTCGTACTCCTCACAGGACACACTCGATGTACGGGTTCGACATCGAACCCGCTACATCCGATCCTGCCCGCACCCTCAGGGGTCGTCACTCGGGAGGTTTTCAGATAGTGATAACGCCCACGGTTGGGGGACTCACACGGCCAGGTCCACAGCGAGGTGTTCGGCAGCTCGGGTCAGGTTCGCGGATCGACGGCGCGCGTTCTCCAACGCCGGTGCGGCGACGGACACCGCGAGCGCCCCGACCGACACACCGCCATGGGATCCCGCGAGCTGCACGGGGGTCGCGAGGCACGCTATCCCCAGGCTGTACTCCTGGACATCGGCGACAACCCTGCCGCCCCGACTCGTGGCGTCTGCGCGCGACAGACCACGAAGCAGCGAGCGTCGGTCGGTGAGTGTGTAGGGAGTGAGATCCGCGAGCGTGTGCCGGGACAGGTAGTCCTGGCGTCCTTCCTCGTCCAGGGCGCTGAGAACCGCCTTTCCCAGCGCCGTGGCGTGGCCTGACGCCGTCAGGTTGACCCAGAGATCGACGCGGGGCGCAGCGGGGGAGTCGACGACGTCGACCAGCTCGAGCTCTCCCTCGCGGTAGAGGACCAGGTAGGCCGCCGCGCGAAGGGTGTCGCGGAGCGCGGACAGGATGGGCCGTACGCGTTCGCGAAGCGTCTCAGGCTCCAGCCGGCCCGATAGGGCTGTCACGTGGTCGCCCAGCAGGTAGACGCCGTCCAACCGGACCAGATAGCCCTCGTGGACCAGGGTGGCCAGGAGGTGGTACGTGGTCGGAAGCTTCTCGCCGGTCGCGCGCGCCAACGCCTTGGCCGTCAGAGGGCGTGCGCTCGATCCCACGACATCCAGCAGGTGGAGGGCTCTCTGGACGGACGCGATCAGCGTCGGTTCACCCGACATGGCTCCTCCTTCCACAGCGCTGAGGCCGGACGTGCCGGATCCCACGGTAGGGCGCCATGGGGCTCCACGAAAGGGCCGCCGGAAGATTCTGGGCTGCTGCGAGTGGACCGTTCTCATGGACTCCATGGGGCGCTCACAGGGAATTCCCAGCAACCCCGACCTATACAGGATGGGAGCGAAAGGGCGAGCGATGTCTGAGCCGCACGACGAGAGCACGAGTGGACCCGGTCCTGCCTTCCAGCCACCCGTGTACGGGAACCAGC
>PMBM01000073.1 GCA_003153855.1 Propionibacteriaceae bacterium | reverse complement strand
TCCGAGCCGTCGACGCCCACCAGGATGCGGGGCGGTGACGGCTTGTGATCCTCGGCGAACTCGTCGGTGCTCATGTCGTCACCCTAGTCTTTGGACCCCTTGCCCGACCCGGGTGGGATGCATGAGCTCGGCTCCCACGTCCGCGAGCAGATCGGCCACTGTCCGTACAGCCCGGCGTGCATAGTGGTCGGGCCGTGCGAGAGCGACGATGGCACGTTGCGAGTTCACTCCTGACAAGGGGCGGAGCACCGTCGCGGGGTTCGGGCGCGTGGTGAAGCGCGGCAGGAGCGCCAGTCCCTCACCGGCGCCGACCATCGACTCGACGAGGCGGTTGTCGACGAGCCTCATCCGACGGATGAGCTGAGTGCCGGTCACGGCCTCCACCGCGAGGAGCACGCTGTCGAACGGGAACCCGGTCGGTACGGCGATCCAGGTCGTCCCGACGAGGTCCCCGGGAACCAGCTCCTCCTTGGCCGCCAGGGGGTGTCCCACCGGCAGTGCCACGTCGAGCGGCTCGCGTGCGAGCACGCGGCAGACCAGCCCGGCCGCGCCGGATGGTACGTCCCCGCTGAGGCTGTGGGCGATCACGAGGTCGTGGTCCAGGGTCTCCTGGGCGAACGCCTCCTCCGCGAGATCGAAGTCACGGACGTCGATCGTGATCGCCGAGCCTCGCAGCCGCATCACGAGGGCCGGCAGCAGCGCCTCCCCCGCGCTCGGCAGCGTCCCGATGGACACCTCGCCTCCCGGCTGGCCGAGGCGTGAGTCCAGCCTCGCCTCCACCTCCGCGAGCACCCGGCCGACCTCGTCCGCGCTCTCGGCGAGCAACAGTCCCTCCGCGGTGAGGCGCAGTCCACGGGAGACGGGCTCGACGAGCTTGACCCCGAGCTCACGCTCGGCCGTACGGAGCTGCTGCGACACGGCCGACGGCGTGCGGTGGGTGGCCTCGGCGACGGCCGCCAGCGTGCCGCGCACCGCGATCTCCCGGAGCAGGAACAGATGGCGTACTTCCATGTAGCAAGCCTACAGAGATACGTCAGAAGTATTCGCTTGTCCTTCACTAACCCGAGCGTCAGAGTGGGTGCGTGCCGATCCGTCATGTCCTGCTCGCCGTGTCCGTCGCCGTCATCTGGGGAGCCAACTTCATCGCGATCCACGAGTCGCTGCAGCAGTTCCCGCCGCTGTTCCTCGTCGCGCTGCGGTTCGGCATCATTGCGATCCCCACGTTGGCGTTCATCCCTCGTCCCCAGGTGAAGACGCGCTGGCTCATCGGGTACGGACTGGGCTTCGGCACGCTCCAGTTCATCGGGCTCTACCTCGGGATGGCTGCCGGGTTCCCGTCGGGACTCGCGTCCCTCGTGCTGCAGTCGTCCGCGCCCTTCACCGTGGTCCTCGGGGCCCTCCTCCTGCATGAGAAGGTCTCCGCCCGCAGTGCCGTCGGCATCGCCATCGCGGTCGCCGGCCTGGTCCTCGTGGGGATCGCGCGCGGCACGGCCGGCAGCTGGTGGCCGTTCCTGCTCGTCGTCTTCGGCGGCTTCGGCTGGGCGCTGGGCAACATCTCGACCAGGAAGGCGGCCGCACCGAACCCGCTCCACCTCACCTTGTGGATGTCGGTCGTCCCACCGCTGCCCATGCTCGCGCTGTCGCTCATCTTCGAAGGCCCGCACCGGATCGGGGCATCGCTGGCGAGCTCGCTCCAGCCCGCAGCCGCACCGGCCTGGGTCGGCCTCGCGTACACGGTCCTCATCGGCACCGTCGTGGGCTCCGGCCTGTGGGTGTGGCTGATGAGCCGCCACCCGGCAGGACGCGTGGCTCCGTTCTCGCTGCTCGTGCCGGTCACGGGCCTGACGGCCGCCTGGCTCGTGCTCGGCGAGACGCCCCGCCCCTTGGAGCTCCTCGGCGGAGTCGCGGTGATCGGAGGCGTGCTGTGGGCGAGCCTGCGCCGCTCCTCCACCGCCGCCGTTGCCCCGGCCCTGGATCAGCCGGAGGCCGAGACCGCCCTGCCGCTCAGCCTGTCCAGCGAGATCCCGATGACGATCTCGTCGTGGCCCGCGACCCAGGACCTCGGCAGGACATCGCCCTCGTAGATATGAGCCCTGCCGTGGGCGAGCACCGACCAGCCGTTGTGGAGGTCCTCGGACACGTCGTCGACCTGAACGCTCACCCGCTCGCCCTCGACCAGGTGCGACAGGGTGCCGGCACGTGAGGTCCGGAACACCAGCACGCCGGAGTCGTCCATCGCGTACGTGACGGGCAGGACGAGCACGTCGCTGTGCTCCGAGACGAACGCGAGCCGCGCGACGCTGCGCGACGCGAGCAGGCGCCGACACTCCTCCGGACCGAGCCTCTCGTCGTACCCCGTGCTCACAGCGCCGGCACCTCCCCACCGAGCTGCCAGTCGCGGATCTCGGGGAGGTCCTCGAGGTGCTCGACGATGTACTCCTCGTGTCTGGCGAGCTGCGACAGGCAGTACTGGCGCAGGTCCTCGGCACCGGCCGGGGCTACGTGCGCGTTGTTCAGCGCGTCGAGGACGAGGTGGTAGCGCGAAGCCTTGTTGCGCACCACCATGTCGAACGGCGTCGTGGTCGTACCCTCCTCGATGAACCCCCGCACCCTGAAGCGGTCCGCATCCGGACGGCCGTGCACGAGCTGGTGGATCGCGCCCGGGTAGCCGTGGAACGCGAACACGACGTCCTTGGTGTCGGTGAACAGCTCGCGGAAGTACGTCTCCGTCATGCCGTGCGGGTGGTCCTTCGGCCGCCGCAGCGTCATGAGGTCGACGACGTTGACGACGCGTACCCGCAACGCGGGCAGGCGGGTACGGAGGAGCTCCGCAGCGGCCACCGTCTCCATCGTCATGACGTCACCGGCGCACGCGAGCACGATGTCCGGCTCTCCCGGTCCTTCAGGCGTTCCGGCCCACTCCCAGATCGACGCACCGCGGGTGCAGTGCTCGATCGCCTCGTCGATGGACAGCCACTGGGGCTGGGGCTGCTTGTCGATGACGATGAGGTTCACGTACGACTTCGACGTGAAGCAGTGGTCGGCGACCGACAGCAGGCAGTTCGCGTCCGGCGGCAGGTAGATCCGCACGACGTCGCTGCGCTGGTTGAGCACGACCTGGATGAGACCGGGGCCCTGGTGGCTGAAGCCGTTGTGGTCGTTGCGCCACGCGGTCGAGCTCAGCAGGATGTTGAGGCTGGGCACCTTGGCCCGCCACGGCAGCACCGTCGCCTCCTGCAGCCACTTCGCATGCTGAACCGTCTGCGAGGCGGACACCATCGAGAACGCCTCGTACGTGGCGAACAACCCGTGGCGACCTGTCAGCGTGTACGCCTCGAGCCACCCGTGGCAGTTGTGCTCGCTGAGCACCTCCATGACCCTGCCCGACTGGCTGAGCTTCACGTCGCCCGGCTCCAGGCCCTCCATCCACGCGCGGTCGGACACNNTCGTACGCAGCCTTCATGAACTCTCCGAGCTTGCGCGTCGACTCGATCTTCTCCGTCGCCCGCTTCTCGACCGTCACCGCGAGGTCGCGGAAGTCGGGCAGAGCGAGCGGTTGGGTCAGCAGTCCGCCGTTCGCGTGGGGCGTGCCGGACATCGACATCGCCTTCTCGGGGTTGGCCTGGTGGACGAGCTCGACGACATGGCCGTCGTCGTCGAACAGCTCCTCGGGGCGGTACGACTTCATCCACGCCTCGAGCAACGCCAGGTGCTCGGGGTTCTCCTTGACGCCCGACAGCGGCACCTGGTGCGCCCGCCAGGTGCCCTCGATCTGTACGCCGTCGACGACATCCGGACCGGTCCAGCCCTTCGGCGAGCGGAGGATGATCATCGGCCACTGAGGCCGCCCCGCAGGCGCCGACCCATCGCGGGCGGCCGACACGATGGCCTGGATCTTGTCGTAGGCCACGGACAGAGCGTCGGCGAACCGGAAGTGCATGCCGGGAAGGTCGTCGCCCTCGACCCACAGGACCTCGTAGCCGTAGCCCTCGAAGAGCTTCTCGACCTCGTCGTGGGGCTTGCGGGCCAGCACCGTCGGTGCGGAGATCTTCGCGCCGTTCAGGTGCAGCACCGGCAGCACGGGGCCGTCGTGGGCCGGGTTGAGGAACGAGATCCCCTTCCATGAGCCCTCCAGCGGACCGGTCTCGGCCTCGCCGTCACCGACGACCGCCACGGTCAGCAGGTCGGGGTTGTCGAAGGCCGCCCCGAACGCGTGGATCAAGGCGTAGCCGAGCTCGCCGCCCTCGTNNGCCCTCGTGGATCGAGCCGGGCGTCGTCACGGACACGTGCGACGGAATGCCGCCGGGAGCCGAGAACTGACGGAAGAACGTCAGCAGGCCCTTGTCGTCGTAGGTGATGTGCGGGTACGCGTCCGCGTACGTCTGCTCGAGGTAGGAGGCGCCGACCAGTGCCGGGCCACCGTGTCCGGGCCCTGTGATGAACAGGCACTTCTGGCCGGTGTGCCGGATGAGGCGGGAGACGTGCGTGTAGATGAACGCGAGGCCCGGCGAGGTCCCCCAGTGCCCGAGCAGCCGGGGCTTGATGTGCTCGGGACGGAGCGGCTCGCGGAGGAGAGGGTTGGCCATGAGGTAGATCTGGCCGACCGTCAGGTAGTTGTTCGCCCGCCACCAGGCATCGAGCGGCGCGAGTTCTTCATCGGTCAGCGAAGGCACGTGGGGCATGAGCCCAACATAGTCATCGGTCCCGGCTCACCCGGGGAATTGGCACGTCCGGACCCCACTAGTCGCGAGAGCGTTGCCGCGCAGACTCCAGGACGCGTCGACGGTCAGGAGATCGCGCGTCCGCGGGCCTGCTCGACGGCTTCCTCACGGCTCGCGGCGTACGGCGACGAGACGGCGCGGACCCGGTCGGCGAGCGCGTCCCGCCCGATGCCCTCCAGGCCCTCGGCGACGCCGTCGATGTCGTCCGTCGACCTGTTCTGCGACAGCTTCGACTTGCCCTCGACCGCGGTGATGACGACCTCGATGCCGACGAGCGCCCTGAGCATCCCCGCGAGGGACTCACGGTCGACGCGGGAGAGCTCGTACGCCGGATCGTGCCGAGCCGCGAGCGCCCGGACGTGGTTCTCGAGCCACTCCGGGTCCGTGTGGGTCACGAGCCGGCCGGTCGCCTGCACGACCTCGTAGTTCCAGGTGGGGACCGTCTGGGTGCCTGCTCTGTACGACGGGTACCAGCCGGGGGTCACGTACGCGTCCTCGCCGCGCAGCACCACCAGCGCGGGATGCGCCGTGTGCGACCACTGGGTGTTCGGTCGGGCGAGATGTCCCTGCAGCGCGCCGAGCTCCCCGACCGTGGGGTCGTACACGAACGGTACGGGCGTGAGCACGGGGCTGAGCGTCTCCGGGTCGACGGTGACGAGATCTGCGAGCTGTACGTGCGCGAGCGCCGTACGTGCGTCGTCGCTGGACATCCGGAAGTGGCGTGGGACGTACATCAGACGCTCTCGACATACGCGGCCACGACGGCCCGTGCCGTCCACTTGGACAGGAACGAGTCATGCACGATGACGACCTCTCGCTCGGAGACGCGCAGCACCAAGGACTTCGTCACATCAACGTAGAGGTTTCCTTTGCGGGAGAACTGCGCCAGCTCATCCAGCGCCTGGTTCTCCGTGTAGGGCCCGAACACGGCAACCTCCTGGATCCCGTTCTGCGCGATCCGGGTGACGACCATCCCGTGGTCCTTCGGCGAGTGGTCCGCGGCGGGGTACGTCTCGTACTGGGGCACCGCAGAAGACTACCGACCCACGTCGAGCCACCAACCCTCGGCCACGCTGGCCCACGTCGAGAGCGGCAGCGACGGAGGAATGCCAAGCGTTAGCGTCCCTGGACCAGGCGGCCACCACCGAAGTCCGGCCTGACGAAATGGCAGAAGATGGCGCCTGGTCGAGTTCAGTGGACACGCCATTTCGCGGGCCGGACCAGAGGCGTTTGAAATGCCAGCCCCGAGCGACTTCTCAGGCGAGAGCCGCGTACGCCTCCGCAAGAACCACTTCGTCCGGACCCTCCACGATCACCGGATGCCGCAGACCATCCAGCAGGACGAACCTCAACGTCGCGCCCCGAGCCTTCTTGTCCAGCGCCATGGTGGCGCGCAGGTCGGACCAGGGAGCTGAGCTGTACGTGACGGGCAGTCCCACAGCGGCCAGCTGGTCCCGATGGAGCGCGAGACCGGCGTCGTCCAGCAGACCGAGACGGTGGGCGACCTCGGCGGCGTACACCATGCCGATGCTCACAGCCTCTCCGTGGCGCAGACGGAAGTGCTCGTGCTTCTCGATCGCGTGCCCGAGCGTGTGGCCGTAGTTGAGGGACTCCCGACCGATGTCCTCTCCCTCGCCCGTACGTTCGCGAAGGTCGACGGAGACGACGTCGGCCTTCATCTGGATGCTGAGCCGTACGAGCTCGGCCAGGGCGTCTCCCGTGACGACCGTCGCCGCAGCGGGGTCGGCGGCGACCATGTCGGTGATCCGCTCGACGGAGATGAAGCCGGCCTTGACGATCTCGGCCAGCCCGGAGGAGATCTCCTCGGGCGGCAGGCTGGTGAGCAGGTCGAGGTCGCACAGGACCGCGGCGGGCTCGAAGAACGCGCCCACGAGGTTCTTCCCGGCCGTGAGGTTGATGCCGGTCTTACCGCCCACCGCGGCGTCGACCATGGCCAGCACGGTCGTCGGTACGGAGACGTAGCGGACACCTCGCAACCATGAAGCGGCGACGAAGCCCGCGAGGTCGGTGGTCGACCCCCCACCGAGGCCCACCACGACGTCGCTGCGGGTGAACCCGGCCGCCGCCAGCCGGTCCCAGCAGCTGACGAGCGTCTCGGGGGTCTTCGCCTGCTCGCCGTCCGGGACGTCCACGAGGAGCGTGTCGTCGCCCAGGGTCGCGCTCAGCTCGCCGGCCAGCCCGGTGAGCGAGGCGGCGTGCACGAGGGCCGTGCGACGACCTCGTACGAGCTCGGGCAGCCGCGCGACGCAGCCCCGCGACACCGTGACGTCGTACGGCTTCTCGGCGGACACGTGGATCGTGTCGGTCATTGCTCGGGCTCCTTCAGCGCGGCCACGATCTGGTCGGCGAGCTCGTGCGCGGCGGCCCGATCGGTGCTCAGCCGGATGGCCGCAACCTCCTCGTACAGGTGGCGCCGCTCGTCGAGGAGGGTCTCCATCCGCGCCCGTACGTCGCCCAGCAGCAGCGGGCGGAGCTGGTTGAGGCCCGCACGCCGCGTCGCGGTCGGCACGCCGACCTCGAGCCAGACGACGGGCAGCCCCTTCAGCGCCGAGCGGATCGTCGGCGAGAGCACCGATCCCCCACCGAGCGAGACGACGCACTCGTCGGAGGCGAGCAGCTCCAGCACGACCTGCTCCTCGATCGTTCGGAACGCGTCCTCGCCGTCGTCGGAGAAGATCTCGCGGATGAGCTTGCCGGTGCGCGCCTCGATGACGTCGTCGGCGTCNNGTCCGCAGTCCGCGCTCGTCGAGGCGAGCCAGGTAACGCTCGTGAGCGGCCTTCACCTCGCCGAGCGAGTCGCCGCCGAACTTCTCGAGCACCGCCTCGGTGAGGACGAGCGCGACCATCGCCTCGGCGACGACACCGGCCGCCGGTACAGCGCACACGTCNNCTTCATCGCCGCCCGTACGCGCAGCAACTCACCGGTGCTCATGCCACCTTCTGTGCCCCCGGAACGCTGGGAGCCGCGGCGCGCCCCGCCCTCGGTGGCGAGGATCTCGTCGTGCGCAGCCGATCCGCGGCTGGCGGCCAGCGCGAAGCCGTCGCCGAGCTCGACACCCTTGATCGCCTGGATGCCCATGAGCGCGCCGGCGAGCTTGGCGTCGAGGCGCCGGTCCCCCATCGTGTGGGAGCCGAGGCCCGGCGGCAGGCCCCAGGCGATGATCTCCACGACGCCGCCGAGCGTGTCGCCGTCCTTCTGGGCAGCGGCCACCTCGGCCTGCATCGCGGCGCTCGTGGCGGGGTCGAGGCAACGGGCGGGATCGGCGTCGATGGCGTCGAGATCGTGGATCGTCGGGTACGCGCCGGCCGGGGCCGTGACCGTACCGAGCGCCACCACGTGGCTGAGCACGGTGATGCCGCAGGACTGCTCGAGGAACTTCATGCACACAGCGCCGAGAGCGACACGTGCGGCGGTCTCGCGAGCGGAGGCGCGCTCCAGGATCGGCCGTGCCTCGTCCCAGTCGAACTTCTGCATCCCGGCGAGGTCTGCGTGGCCAGGGCGCGGGCGGGTGAGCGGAGCGTTGCGGGCGAGTGCGGCGAGGGCCTCGGGATCGACCGGGTCGGCCGACATGACCTGCTCCCACTTCGGCCACTCGGTGTTGCCCACCTCGATCGCGATCGGCGAGCCCAGCGTCTCGCCGTGCCGGACGCCGCCCAGGATCGTGACCTCGTCCGCCTCGAACGCCATACGAGCGCCTCGACCAACGCCGAGCCGTCGACGCGCGAGCTGGCGGCGGATGTCCTCGGACGTCACCTGTACGTGCGAGGGGATGCCGTCGATCGTCGCGACGAGTGCCGGGCCGTGCGACTCCCCAGCGGTCAGGTAACGGAGCATGAGCGGAAGTCTGTCACGCCCGGCGCGCGAGCGCCTCGTGTGCGGCATCGAGCAAGACCGACACGGGCACGGTCTGACCCGTGAAGAGTTCCACCTGGTACAGCGCCTGCCAGGCGAGGAGGTCGAGCCCGTTGAGCAGCTTCGCACTGCCCTCGTCGGCGACCGCGCGGGCCAAGGGCGTCGGCCACGGGTCGTACACGGCGTCGAAGACCACGCCGGATGCCGATGCCAGAGCGGCAGCCAGATCTCGCTGCACGTCGGCCGGCACCGTCGACAGGGCGATGTCGGCCCTCGGGAACGAGCCCCCGAGCTGTACGTGGTCGACCGCGACCCCGAGACGGTCCCCGAGCATGGCCAGCGCCTCGGTCTTCTGGGAGCTGCGGGCAAGGACGGTCACGTGGGTGACGCCGAGACGCGCCACGGCGGCGAGCGCGGACCTCGCCGTCGCACCGTTGCCCACGAGGAGCGCGGACGTCGAGCCCGCCGCATCGGCGTCGCGCAGCGCCGCCTCGAGGCCGAGGACGTCGGTGTTGCACACGCGCGTCGTCGTAGGGTCCGACGGGTGCCCGTCGAACACGAGCGTGTTGCCGACACCGAGCAGCGTGACGATGTCGTCGGGCTGCCCGAGCGCCACCAGTGCGTGCTTGAGGGGCATGGTGCAGGACAGCCCGCGCCAGGAGTCGTCGAGCTCGGCGACGAAGTCCTCCAGGTCCTCCGCGCCCACCTCGTACCGCCCGTAGGACCAGTCGAGACCGAGGTGCGCGTACGCAGCCTTGTGTATCGCCGGGGACAGCGAGTGCTCGATGGGCGATCCCAGCACCGCGCACTGCCGAGTCGTCAGCACTTGCCCTTGTTCGCCGCGCACCACGCCTGGAACTCCGCGACGTTCTTCTGGTGGTCGGCGTACGTGCTCGCGAACTTCGTCTCACCCGTCAGGGGGTTCACCACGACCCAGTAGATCCAGGTGCCGTCGGCGGGGTTGAGCGCCGCTTCGATCGCGGACTTGCCGGGCGAGTTGATCGGGCCCGGGGGCAGACCGTCGACCTTGTACGTGTTGTACGCGGAGTCGAGAGCCCGCTGGGCGTCGGTCGTTGTCAGGGTTCCGCTGCCGCCGTTGGCGTAGATCACCGTGGAGTCCAGCTGGAGCTTCATGGGCTGCCCGGTCTCGGTCTTTCCCTGCAGGCGGTTGTAGATGGCCCGCGCGACCATCGGCCGGTCCTCGGCGCGGTTCACCTCGGCCTCGATGATGCTCGCGACGGTGAGCACCTGGAGCGGTGTGTACCCGATTGCCGCGGCGCGGTTCACGAGGTCCTCGCTCGCGGCGACGGTGTTGAACTCGGTCGTCATGGCCTTGAGAGCCGTGAGCGCGTCAGGCTTGTCCGCCACCTCGTAGCTGTCGGGGAACAGGAAGCCCTCCGGGTTGTTCTTGGCGTAGTCCGGGAGACCCAGCTTCGACGGGTCCTTGAGCACCGCGTTGAGCTGGTCCTCCGTGAGGCCCGTGCCCTTGGCCAGCACCGGCACCATCGCCGTGTACCGCAGGCCTTCGCGGATGAGCACGCGCTTGACGACCTTGTACGTGGCGGGGTCGATGAGCCGCGCCACCGCGGCTGCCGCTGGGAGGTGGGTCTTCATCTTGTACGTGCCGGCCTGGATCGACGTCGACTTCGGCTGTGCAGCTGCGGCGGTCTGGAACGCCTTGGTCGACCTGACCACGTCCTCCTTGACGAGGATCAAGCCCATGTCCGTGACGCTCGCCCCGGCCGGGATGGTGATCTGCACGTCGTCGACACCCGTGCCGATGTAGTCGTCGGTCTGGCGCCAGTCCATGTACTTCGCGTAGCCCTTGGTCGCCGCGAACCACCCGCCGCCCACCAGCACAGCCAAGGCGATGAGCACGGCGATGCCGCTCCTGATCCGGCGGCCGATCTCGGCGCCGTCGACCCTGCCGTCCTCGTCGAACAGGTCGCTCACGTCTCCTCCTCATGGGCGCCGGTAACCGCCCGCTCGAACGTAGCCCGCCCGCCACGTTCCGCGTCCAGGACGCCCTCCAAGATAGCCACTGCAGCCGCTTGGTCTATCACGCCACGGCTGGTACGGACGGTACGGCCCGTCGCCCGAAGCCGTCCTGCGGCCGTCGCGGTGGTCAACCGCTCGTCCGCGAGGAACACCGGGACGGGGCTGATCGCCGCGGCGATCGCCTCCGCCCTGACGCGTACGGCCTGGGCCGCGGGCCCGTCGTGCCCCGCGAGGTCCACCGGCAGCCCGACGACGACCGCCACCGGTTCGTACTCGGTGACGAGCCGTCTGATCTCGGGCAGCGGGTCGGGCCTGGCCGGAACGGTCGAGACCGGGTACGCGAGCAAGCCTTCGCGGTCGCACGCAGCGACCCCGATCCTCGCGCTGCCGAGATCGAGCGCCAGCCGTACCCCACGGGGCAGCTGATCCGCGGCCGTCAGGGACGGACCCCGTCCCGTACGGCCGCCACGACCGCGTCGAGCGCCGCCTGCGCCGCGGCACCGTTCGTACCGCCGCCCTGGGCGAAGTCGGGCTTGCCGCCGCCACGCCCACCGAGGGCCGGAGCCCCGACGCCTACGAGCGTGCCTGCCGCGATGCCCTTGCCCCTCGCGCCGTCACCGGTGGCGACGACGATCGACGGGTGAGAATTTGGCCCGCCGATGAGGCAGACGACGGAGTCGGCGCCGAGGCGCGCACGGAGGTCGAGCGCGAGGGTTCGGATGTCGTTGCCGGACACCGACACCCGCTGCGCCAGGACCGTGATCCCTTCGATGTCGACCGCCTTGCCGGCCAGGTCGCCCGCCTGGGCGAGCGCGCTCGCGGCGTTGAGGTCGGTGATCGTCTTCTCGGCGCTCTTGAGCTGTACGAGCATGCGCTCGATCCGCTCGACGAGCTGGTCCGGCTGCACCTTCAGCAGGTCGGTCAGGTTGGTCACCAGTGCACGTTCCCGCGCGAGATGGCTGAACGCGTCCTGCGAGACGAACGCCTCGACCCGTCGCACCCCGGCACCGACCGACTGCTCGCCGAGCAGGCTGAG
>PMBM01000052.1 GCA_003153855.1 Propionibacteriaceae bacterium | reverse complement strand
ATCGACCGCGGCTTCGAGGCCACCTGCATCCACGGCGACCTCACCCAGGTCTCGCGGGAGAAGGCGCTCAAGCGCTTCCGTGAGGGCAAGGTGCAGGTCATCGTCGCCACCGACGTCGCGGCTCGTGGCATCGATGTGGCGAACGTGAGCCACGTCGTGAACTTCGAGTGCCCCGACGACGAGAAGACGTACGTGCACCGCATCGGCCGTACGGGACGCGCCGGCAAGAAGGGCATCGCTGTCACCCTGGTCGACTGGGCCGACGTGACGCGGTGGAAGGTCATCAACCGGATGCTCGACCTGCCGTTCCCCGAGATCGCGGAGTCGTACTCCTCGTCCCCCGAGCTGATGGCCGACCTGGGCATCCCGGCGGGCACGAAGGGCCGGATCGTCCCGACGAAGCCCCGTTCGGAGCGCGAGGACCGCGGCGAGCTGCTCGAGCAGCACGGCGACCGTGGTTCGCGCGGCCGTGACGGTGGGCATGGCGGCCGTGACGGTGGCCACGGTGGCAGGGATCGTGACGGTGGCCGTGGCGGCCGCGACCGTGACGGAGGCCAGGAGCGCTCCCGGCCCAAGGCGACCGAGACCGAGTCGGGCGAGGCCAAGCCCCGCCGTGACCGCGTCCGTCGTCGCAACGGCGAGCCGATCGCTGCTGACGGTACGGCTCCCGTGGTGGCCGACGCCTCCGTGACGACCGAGGACGGCGGGTCGAAGCCCCGTCGCCGTCGCCGTCGCCGCAGCGGTGGCGACGCGTCCGTCGTCTCCTCGAGCATCGAGGCGGCCTCAGCCGCAGAGTGACGAGACGTACGAACGGGTGACCCTGCACAGGGTCACCCGTTCGTGCGTTGTGAGCCTGGGGACGATCACAGCGAACAGCTGAGGCTCATCGAGCAGCTGTGCACCGCGCTCAGGCCGGAGTTGGCGACCGCCGGTCGGTCCCCCGCCCCTGGCCGACGCCCACGTTGTCCGAGCCCTCGAACCCGAGTTGCGCAGGTTATGAGGCCGGTCGGTGAGGTCGGCGGTCGCTGGACCCAGGTTGTGCAGGTTGTGCAGCGGATTCAGGCGCTCATAACCTGCGCAACCTGGGTCTGGCCGAGACTGCTTGCCGCCGGTGGCCCCATAACCTGCCGACAGCGGGTCCAGACGCCTTGTCAGTGAGTACGAGGTCTGTCGAGGGCCGGTCAGCGCGTCACGTACTGTCTCCGGGTGTGGCGCGGGCCCACGCCCTCGTACCGCCCACACCCCACAACACGAGAACCTCCTGCGGAGGCAGGAGGTTCTGAGTGACGGTGGTAGCCCCGACGGGATTCGAACCCGCGCTAACGCCTTGAGAGGGCGCCGTGCTAGGCCGCTACACAACGGGGCCCTAGCTTGTTTCACCGCTTCCGGCGACTGCGTCACGCTACCAAACCTGCGAGGTTCCCAGCGAATCGCGCTGGGGTACTAGGACTCGAACCTAGACGTGCTGAACCAGAATCAGCTGGGCTGCCAATTACCCCATACCCCATCGGCGCTCCATAGCACCGAGGTAGCACTCTACCGGGTCCGACGGGCAGGGCTCAAACCGGTACCGACCGTGGCCGGTACGCGCATCCTCCCCGCGACCCACCAGGCGATGAGGGCGAACACCGCGAAGGCGGCGATCTCCTCTGCCGCGCCCGCCCAGGTGAGCTCCTGGACCGCGCGCGCCTGCGCCACGGACGTGGTCAGTGCTGCCCAGAGGAAGGCCCCGAGGTTGTTGGCGATGTGGGCACCGATCGACGCTTCCAGCCCCCCTGTACGCCAGACGAGGGCGCCCATGATGAGTCCGAAGAAGAACCTGTGGAAGAACAGCGGCAGGTTCTGCGTGCCGTGGAACAGGGCGAACAGCAGCGCCGACCCGACCACCGCGAACCACTCCCGGCGCCAGACCAGCCCGAGCGCCTGCATGATGTAGCCACGGAAGAAGACCTCCTCCGCGGCCGCCTGGATCGGCGAGGTCACGAGGATCGCCACGACGAACGCCGCGATGTCCGGCTGCGGCTTCAGAGTCGGGACGCCCGAGATGACGAACTGCCACCCGACGAGCACGACCACACCGACGATGAAGCAGGCCAACAGGAAGCGCCAGCGGATGCCCGGCGACACCGACCAGATCCAGGTCGCCCTCCGGCGGTGGAGCAGGCGCAGCAGTCCGAAGACCACGAGGATCGCCGATCCGATCGCGAGGTTGGCCGCGACGAGTCCCGCGACCGTCTCGAAGGCGCTGCTCCTCGTCGCGTAGTCCGTCAGGGAGCCCGGCCGGCCGTCGAGCAGCCATCCGAGCCACTCGACCATGAGGTTCACCGAGCTGGACGCGACGCTGTAGCCGACGATCCCGATGAGGACCGCGAGGATGCCGAAGAACCGTACGGACGCCTGCTCAGGCTCGATCCCTCGACCCAGGAGCGACAGCGGGTAACGGCTCCCGGGTTCCGGCAGCGTCCAGCGTTCGTCAGCTGTCGGCACCGGCATCCCCGACGACGACGTTGTCCAGCGTGCCGATCTGGGCGATCTCCACCTCGACGTGCTGGCCGGGCGTCATGGGCCCCACACCGGCTGGCGTCCCTGTGAGGATCACGTCGCCGGGGAGGAGCGTGCAGAACGAGGACACGTACGTCACGAGCGTGGCCACGTCACGTACGAGCAGCTTGGTCGAGGCGTCCTGGACGACCACGCCGTCGAGCCGCGTCTGGATCGCCAGGTCGCCGACATCCTCGAGGGTCAGGTGGGTGACGATCCACGGGCCCAGCGGGCAGAACGTGTCGTAGCCCTTGGCCCTCGTCCACTGCCCGTCGGAGTTCTGCAGGTCGCGGGCGGTGACGTCGTTGGCGACGGTGTAGCCGAAGATGACGTCCGGCACGCGCTCGAGGGGGACGTCACGGCAGATGCGCCCGATGACGACGGCCAGCTCGCCCTCGTAGTGGAGGTTG
>PMBM01000104.1 GCA_003153855.1 Propionibacteriaceae bacterium | reverse complement strand
TTCGTCTCGAAGGCGACCGGCACGCAGCTGGCCAAGGCCGCTGCGCTCGTGATGATGGGGCAGACCATCGCCGAGCTGCGCGCGTCCGGCAAGCTCCGCAAGACCGTCGACGGCGCGGCCACGTGGCAGGGCTCGCCGATCGCGGTCAAGGAAGCCGTCATGCCGTTCAANNACGTTCGGCAACGCCTTCGCCAAGTCGCAGATCGCCTCCTACGGGCCCCTGCCCAAGAGCGGTCGGGTGTTCGTCTCGGTCAACAATGCGGACAAGCGTCACGCGGTCTTCCCGATCAAGCGGCTCGCGGACCTCGGGTTCGAGATCTACGCCACCGCCGGTACGGCCGAGGTGCTCGCCCACCACGGCATCAAGGTGGTCCCCGTCCGCAAGTTCAGCGAGGGCGCCGGGCCGGACGGCTCGCCGACGATCGTCGACATGATCCTCGACGGACAGATCCAGTTCGTCTTCA
The DNA here is from genome assembly GCA_003153855.1 of Propionibacteriaceae bacterium. Classification (GTDB taxonomy): domain Bacteria; phylum Actinomycetota; class Actinomycetes; order Propionibacteriales; family Propionibacteriaceae; genus Fen-668. The sequence goes on along the minus strand of PMBM01000104.1, from coordinate 5,131 downwards.
ACACCCCCCATGGTCGCTCGGCCACCGGCTCGCCGCGTCGCGACGGGTACGAGATCCGTACGGCCGCCATCCACCGCGACATCCCGTGCATCACCACCGTCCAGGGCCTGGCGGCAGCCGTCCAGGCCATCGAGGCGGCGCGCGACGGTGACGTGAACGTCCGGTCGCTCCAGGCCTGGGGCGCCGAGGTCACGGCGGCACTGGACACGCTGTGAGCCTGCGGTCAGCTGTGCTCGACGTCGGGTACGCCTCGGTCGTACGGCCAGCACTGTTCCGCGCGCACGGCGGTGACCCCGAGCTCATCCACGAGTCGCTGATCGGCTTCCTCGGTGGTCTCGGTCCTGCGGCCAGGTCGGCGCTGCGCCTCGTGTCGGGTGGACCCACGTCGCCGGTGACCGTGGCGGGGGTCCGGTTCCCAGGACGTGTGGGCGTGGCCGCGGGGCTCGACAAGGACGCACGGGCCGTCGAGGCCTGGTCGGCGCTCGGGTTCGGGTTCGCCGAGCTCGGCACAGTCACCGCGCTGGCGCAGCCTGGCAACGACAGGCCCCGCCTGTACCGTCTGAAGAGCTCGCAGGCGATCATCAACCGGATGGGTTTCAACAACGCCGGCGCGAAGGCGATGGCGGACCGGCTGTACAGCCTCGGCGTACGGCGCGGCGAGCTCACCTGCGGCATCCCCTTGGGCATCTCCCTCGGCAAGTCCAAGGTGACGCCCGTCGCGGACGCTGTGCCCGACTACGTGGCGTCCTTGCGGATGCTGGCGCCCTACGCGGACTACATCGCCATCAACGTGTCCAGCCCCAACACGCCAGGCCTGCGGACGCTGCAGGAGGGCGACCTCCTGCGGGACCTGCTGACGTCGCTGACACGGGAGGCGTCGCAGATCGTCCACCCGCTCGGACCCGTACCGATCTTCGTCAAGATCGCTCCCGACCTGTCCGACGCACAGCTCGACGAGGTCATCGGCGTCGTCACGGATCACGGCGGGCGCGGCATCATCGCGACGAACACGACGTTGGCGCGTGACGGGCTCGCCCCGGCGGACCGCCACCTCGCGGACCAGGCCGGGGGTCTGTCCGGAGCGCCGCTCACCGCACGCGCCCTGCAGGTCGTCACGCGGATCGCGGCGTCGACGACGCTGCCCGTGATCGGCGTGGGCGGCATCATGTCGCCGGACGACGCGACACGGATGATCGACGCCGGGGCGCGGCTGGTACAGGTGTACACCGGCTTCATCTACTCAGGGAACGGCCTCGTGGCCGGCATCAACGCCCGCCAGCTGGGGAGGACGACATGAGCTCGTACGGAGAACGTCTGGCGGCGGTCACGACCGCGCGTGGTCGGTTGTGCGTCGGCATCGACCCGCACCGTTCCGTCATGGAGGCCTGGGGATACGAGTACGGACTCGTCGGGCTCGAGGCCGTCGCGCGCGGCATGGTCGACGCGCTGGGCGACGTCGTGGCTGTGTTCAAGCCCCAGTCGGCGTTCTTCGAGGCGCACGGCTCGGCCGGCGTCGCCGTGCTGGAGCGTACGATCGCGGCCGCCAGGGCGGCGGGGGCCATCGTGATCGTGGACGCCAAGAGGGGTGACATCGGCTCGACCATGGCTGCGTACGCCGAGGCGTACCTCTCCGACGGCTCGCCCCTGGCGGGCGATGCGCTGACCGTGTCGCCCTACCTCGGGTTCGGGTCCCTGCAACCCGCCCTGGATCTGGCGCACGCGACGGGTCGCGGGCTGTACGTGCTGGCCCGTACGAGCAACCCGGAGGGCGGAGACGTGCAGTCCGCGGTCCGAAACGACGGCAGATCCGTGGCTCAGGGCATGGTCGACGCAGCAATTGTTGCCAACGAGGAGTCTGGCCAGGGTGCCGTGGGCCTCGTCATCGGCGCGACCCACACCGACGCTGGATGTGACCTAGCTCACTTCAACGGATCGATCCTCGCACCGGGCATCGGCGCGCAAGGTGGCACGATCCAAAGCCTGGCTGGCATCTTCGGTCCGGTGACCGATCGCGTCCTTCCGTCCGCCAGCCGGGAGGTCCTTCTCCGCGGACCCGACCCGGAAGCTCTTCGAGAAGCGGTCTCCGGCCTGCAACTGTTCTGACATGCGTGTCAACCGCACAAAGCCCTGTGAGGATTGGATAGATTTCTCCTGCACGGATCGTGACGACCGGACATGGGGAGCCCCGTTAGTCACTATCCCGCTCGTATGTTGAGGGCCCTCACTCTCTCGAGCGAGGCCAGAAGGCGATCGGAGACGCACGTGGCCATACCTCAGTTGTCACCTGAGCAACTACAGGCAGCGAGACAGGCGGCAGCGACAGCACGCCGTTCTCGTGCCGAGCTCAAGGCAAGGGTTCGCGGCTCCGCTGTGACGCTCGGCGATGCCCTTGACCTGGCTGCCAGCGACGACATCCTTGCTCATGTGAAAGTCGTGGACCTGTTGAAGTGCCTGCCCCGTGTCGGCGACAAGCGCGCCGCCGAAGTGATGGAGCGGCTCGACATCGCGCCGAACCGTCGGCTGCGCGGACTGGGCCGGCATCAGGTCGCAGGGCTCAAGGCTGAATTCTCGTGACGGTCACGGTCCTCACCGGGCCCTCCGGGGTCGGTAAGGGGACCGTGGTCACCAGGCTGATCCAGCAGCACCCCGAAATCTGGTTGTCGGTCTCAGTGACCACGCGGCCCCCGAGACCGGGCGAGAAGCACGGTGTCAACTACTGGTTCATCAGCGACGACGAGTTCGACGCGCTCGTCGCGTCGGACAACCTGCTCGAGTGGGCGCTCGTCCACGGGATCCATCGGTACGGGACCCCGCGGCAGCCCGTCCTGAAGGCGCTGGCGGAAGGCCGAGCCTGTTTGCTCGAGCTCGACCTCGCCGGCGCCCGAAGGGTGCGGCGCAAGATGCCAGAGTCCCGGACGGTGTTCCTCATGCCTCCGAGCCGTGCAGAGCTGGAACGTCGGCTCAGAGGTCGCGGCACGGAGGGCGAGGCCGAGCTGGCGCGCCGTTTTCGTACCGCCGACGAGGAGCTCGCGGCGGCGGCGGAGTTCGATCAGATCATCGTCAACCGCGATGTCGCGCAGACCTGCGAAGAGTTGGTAGGCTTCATGGGTCTGAGCCCTGACATGACGGGGCGCGATATCCAACCCGATTGAAGGTACTTGTGACGGTTCACGCTGAAGGCATCACCAATCCGCCGATCGACGACCTGCTGTCGAAGGTCGACAGCAAGTACCGCCTTGTCCTGTTCGCTGCCAAGCGAGCCCGTCAGATCAACGCCTACTACTCGCAGCTGGCCGAAGGCCTGCTCGAGAACGTCGGCCCGCTGGTCGACACCTCCCCGCAGGAGAAGCCCCTGTCGATCGCGCTGCGTGAGGTGGCCGCAGACGTGCTCGAGTGCACCCAGATCGATCCCGAGGCTGAGGCTGCCGCCCGCGCTGAGGCCGTCGCCGATCCCGACTTCGTCTTCGGCGACCCCTTCGGCGACGCCGAGCTCTGAGACAGCTCGGCACCATGAGCCGGATCGTCCTCGGCGTGTCCGGCGGGATCGCCGCGTACAAGGCGTGCGAGGTCCTTCGCCGGCTGCGCGAGGACGGGCACGACGTCACGGTCGTGCCCACCGAGAACGCGCTGCGGTTCGTCGGCGAGACCACGTTCGAGGCGCTGTCGGGGAAACCGGTGGCGACGGACGTTTTCACGCGCGCGTCGGCCATCCCGCACGTACGGCTGGGGCGTGACGCGGACCTCGTCCTCGTCGTCCCTGCCACGGCCGACCTCATCGCCCGGCAGGCGGCGGGCCGTGCCGACGACCTGCTGACCAACGTGTTGCTGACCGCGACATGTCCCGTGCTCGTCTGTCCGGCGATGCACACCGAGATGTGGCAGCACGCCGCGACGAGGCACAACGTCGAGACGCTGCGCTCACGCGGCATCGTCGTCCTCGACCCGGCGTCAGGCCGCCTCGCGGGACCCGACTCCGGCGTGGGCCGCCTCCCGGAGCCCGCGGAGATCGTGGGCATCGCGCAGACCCTCCTGGACGTCGACGTGGCCGGCCGCGCAGCGGGACATGACCTCGCCGGCCTGTCGATCGTCATCAGCGCCGGCGGCACGCACGAGCTCATCGATCCCGTGAGGTTCATCGGGAACGCGTCGTCAGGGCGGATGGGCGTCGAGATCGCTCGCGCCGCGGCCCTGCGGGGCGCTCGTGTGACGCTGGTCGCCGCGCACCTGGTCGTACCGGTTCCCTCCTCGGTGGACGTCCGTACGGTCTCGTCGACCGCCGACCTCGCCGCTGCGATGGACGAGGCAGCCCGCGATGCGGACATCGTCGTGATGGCCGCGGCTCCTGCCGACTTCACGCCCTGCAGCCCGTCGGCGACCAAGCTCAAGAAGTCTGGGGAGGACGGCCTGACCCTCCACCTCACCCAGACCACCGACGTCCTCGCCGGGCTCGCACGCGCGCGCCGCAAGGGACAGACGATCGTCGGGTTCGCCGCCGAGACCCTTCCCGACGAAGCCGCACTCGCCGAGGCGGGCCACGCGAAGCTGCTGCGCAAGAAGGCCGACCTGCTCGTCGTCAACGACGTGTCGGACCGCAAGGTGTTCGGAATGCCGGACAATATTGTCTTGATCGTGGACGCCGCCGGTGTCCGGGATCGCGTCGCGGCCAGCAAGGCCGTCGTCGCCCATCGGATCCTCGACGCGGTGATCACCCACCGCGCCACCAGCTAGGGAGCGCCAGTGTCTCGTCTGTTCACGTCGGAGTCCGTCACCGAGGGCCACCCCGACAAGGTCGCCGACTCGATCTCGGACGCCGTGCTCGACGCCCTGATCGCTCAGGACCCCAAGAGCCGGGTCGCTGTCGAGACCCTCGTCACCACCGGACTGGTCGTGGTGGCCGGAGAGGTCACGACCGAGGCGTACGCGGAGATCGGCAAGATCGCCCGCCAGCGCGTCCTCGACATCGGCTACACCTCCAGCGACATCGGGTTCGACGGTGAGTCCTGCGGCGTGGTGGTCGCGCTCGGCAGCCAGTCCCCGGACATCGCCCAGGGCGTCGACCAGGCCTACGAGGCGCGGGTCGAGGCCGGTGAGGACCCGCTGGACCTGCAGGGCGCGGGCGACCAGGGCCTGA
>PMBM01000029.1 GCA_003153855.1 Propionibacteriaceae bacterium | reverse complement strand
CTGGTCGTTGGGGCACCAGTTGACGTAGCTGTCCTTGCGGTAGGCCAGACCCTTCTCGTAGAAGCGCAGGAACAGCCACTGCGTCCAGCGGTAGTACTCGGGGTCGGACGTGTGCAGCCGGCGGCTCCAGTCGACGCTGAGCGCGTACCGGTGGAACGAGTTGGCCTGGGTGTCGATGTTCTTGTACGTCCACTCGGACGGGTGCGCATTGCGCTGGATCGCCGCGTTCTCGGCGGGCAGGCCGAACGAGTCCCAGCCCAGAGGGTGCATGACGTCGTAGCCCTGCAGCCGCCAGAAGCGGGACACGATGTCGCCCATGACGAACGCCTCGGCGTGGCCCATGTGGAGGTCGCCGGAGGGGTACGGGAACATGTCGAGCACGTACCGGCGCTCGCGGCTTCCGTCGTCGAGCGGCCGGAAGGTGTTGTCGGCCTCCCAGAACGCCTGCCACTTCTCCTGGGCAGCGACGATGTCGTACCCACGGGCTTCACGCCCGGTGTGCGTCGCCTCGGCCTGGCTCACTGTTCCTCCTCGTGCAGCACGCGGCCAGATACGTGCCGGTGCGGTCGGTCGAGCAGTCTATCCGGCACAACACCGCGCGCGCGGAATTGAATCCGTCCCCGGAATCGCCGGCGATTCGGGGCCCTTTCCCGCGGCCGAAAGCCATCGCCAGGTAAGGCTTTCCTTCGTTGCGGGAACCTGAGCTGGCCCGCATGCTGGCCGTATGGCAGCCACCTCGAGCACGTCGACCGCCGATCCCGGGACCAAGATCCACGGAAAGCTCAACTGGCTGCGGGCGGGGGTCCTCGGCGCGAACGACGGCATCATGTCGATCGCCGGCATCGTCATGGGCGTCGCGGGTGCCGACGCCTCCTCGCGTGCCCTGCTGATCGCAGGTCTGGCCGGGCTCGTCGCGGGCGCCCTCTCGATGGCGGGAGGCGAGTACGTCTCCGTCTCGTCTCAGAAGGACACCGAGCTCGCAGCGTTGGAGGCCGGCCGCCAGGCCCTCGTCGACAACCCGGAGGAGGAGCTCGACGACCTCACCGAGATCTTCCGCAGCAAGGGACTGGACCCCGATCTGTCGCGCCGCGTCGCCGTCGACCTGACGCATCACGACGCGCTGGGTGCGCTGGCCGAGCTGAAGCTCGGGATCGACGCCGAGCAGCGGACATCGCCGTGGCACGCCGCCTGGGCGTCCATGGCCGCGTTCACCGTCGGCGCGATGATCCCCTTGCTCGCCATGGTGCTCTCGCCCACCTCCGTCCGGATCCAGATCACCGTGGTCGCCGTGACCCTCGCCCTGATCCTGACCGGCGTCACGAGCGCCAAGCTCGGCGGTGGATCGCCACTGCGCCCGATGCTGCGCAACGTGATCGTCGGCACCTTGGCGATGGTCGTCACCTACTTCGTCGGCCATCTGGTCGGCGTACAGCTCGGCTAGTCGTACGCGGTCTCAGCAGCCATCGCGGCCTGGATCTCATCCAGCGCCGACGGCGGCAGGGCCAAGCCGTGGATCCGTGTGAGCAGGTCCCACAGCGGATGCCACCCGCCGATGCGGTCAGCACGCTCGAGCGCAACCGTGACCAAAGCTCCCGTGCCGCTCTGCCATCCGGCCAACCCCGCGGCGCAGACCGCGCCGAGCGACAGGTCGACGGGTGCCCGCCACGACACGTACAGCCAGAGGTCCACGAGGGCGGACGCCGTCTCGCGGCCGAGCCGTAACCAGAACGCATCCCTGGCCGCCGGCACGTCGAGGAGCATCAGCAGGTCGGCGCACTCCCTCGTCGTCAGTGACATCGGCGTCCCGGCCAGCTGCGCATCGAGCAACGTGTCGAGGCGGAGGCGCGCGGCCTGCGGACTCAGCCTGTCGACCCTTCGAGCAGCCGCCTGTAGCGCGACATCGGGAAGGCACTTGATGCGCGACGGTCGGTGGAACAGGCCTTCGAGGTCTCGCCGCGTCGGTCGCGCGGTGAGCCCTTGGTAGGCCGCCTCGGCGGCGATCCGGCTCGCGCCCGGTTCGTACGGCTCGGCCTCCTCGGGGCACTCCACGTGCCACCACCTGCCGTCGCACACGACGAGCTCGGTCAACGCAGGCAGCGGTAGCTCGGCGGCCACCCGCCTGACGATGGCGGGGACCTCGGCGGAGTCGTCGCCGTAGCCGATGAGGGCGAGGCGGCCGTCGGCACCCACCTGGTTCAAGAAGGGCCCCAGCAACGCTGCGGGCCGGCCGGGGACCCTGGCGTCGGCCAGGTCGATCCGGGCCACGCAAGCGATCCTCGAGTCTTCGATGACCGCCACGGCGATGGAGTCGGTGGGGTGGAACCCCAGCAGGAATGGCATGGCGCCCAGCAGGTCGGCGGGGCCACGAGCGGTGAGAACGAGATCGGTAGTCACACCCCGACCATGTGCGCGGCAGCCCCGGTTCGTCGCCTGTCCACAGCACCGAGGTCGAGGAATCGGGCCTGTGGAAAACCCGGTCCCGATGGGACCGCTCCCATCATCAAGTCCCGCGACCTTTCCTCATGGGTACCCTGGATCCGATGACAGGCGCACCGTACGGGAACTGGGGACCGGGCCAGAACGTGCCCGGTGGTCGTGGTGCGCCCGGATGGNNCCCGCAGCAGCCGTACCAGCAGCAGACCTACGTGGCACCGCAGCAGCATCCGGTGCAGGGCGCCCAGCCGTACTCGGCGTTCGCCCCCAAGCGATCCGTGGTTCCGCCGGCCGCTCCCCCGCCCGGCAGCCAGCCCATCGGCCCCTCGAAGCCGCAGAGCCTCTCGATCGACACCTACAAGCCCCCGAAGCGGCGCGTCGGCGGCCTCGTCGCCTTCCTCGTCGGTTTCGCCGTGCTCATCGGCGGCTTCATGGCGGTCGACTACTACTCCCGCAAAGCCGCGGACACGCCCGCTGCCACACCTTCGGCTTCCGCGACCCTGCCGGGGCTCGCGTTCGAGACCTCGTCGGCGACCGGCTCCTGGGAGATCACGGACACGCAGTGGTCGTCGAACCACGTGGTGCTGACCGTACGGATCACGGTGGCCACCGGGTCGTTCCGCTACTCGTTCTACGCGTACAACAACACGTCCATGAAGCTGGCCTACCCCGACACCAGCTCGAGCAACACGCTCCGGACCGGCACGCTGGGCCCGGGACAGACCGCGACGGGCACGCTCTCGTTCCTCATCGACCGAGGTGACGGAACGCTCGTGATGCTCGACGCCATGGAGAACCAGGTGTCGGGACTGGCGATCAAGCCCTGAGGATCAGGCGCCCTTGACCGAGGCGATCGCCCGGTCGTACAGCATCAGGTACTTGTCGAGCGTCGCGTCCACGCCGTGCTTGGCCACGATCCGCAGCGACTCGAGTCCCATGCGGTGACGCTCGTCGGGTGAGGTGAGCAGCTTCTCCAGGTAGCCGCGAAGCTCGGAGATGTCCCCCGGCGTGTACAGCCAGCCGTTGTCGTTCGGGTGGACGAGGTGCGGCAGTGCCATCGCGTTGGCCGCGACCACCGGCTTGCCGGCGCTCATGGCCTCCAGCGTCACCAGGGACTGCAGCTCGGCGATGCCGGGGATGCAGAAGATGTCGCACCGCCCGTACGCCTCGACGAGCTCGTGCTCGCTGACGAAGCCGAAGAACTTCACCTTGTCGGGGCCGAGTCCCTTCGAGGCCGCCAGCTTGCTGAGGTGTCCGTGCTCGATGCCGTCGCCGACGATCTCGAGGCGGTACGGGACGCTGTCCGGCAGCCCTGCAACAGCCTCGATGAGCTCGTGGATGTGCTTCTCGGGATCCAGCCGGCCGACGTACAGGATCACTGGCACGTCATGGGCCGGAGCCGCGTCAGCGGCCGCCGAGTAGATCGCGGTGTCGACACCGCAGGAGACCGCGAGGCCCCCCGACAGCTTCGCGCTCTGCTCGAGGATCGCGACCGCCCGCGGTGTCGGCGCGGTGAGGACCTGCGCGCGGCCGTACACGTGCTTGATGTCGCGGAAGAGCGCCGCCGTGGCCGCCTGCTGCAGGACCTTGGGGATCGGCAGCTGCTTCATCACGTTCTCGGGCATGAAGTGGTTCGTCGCCACGAGCGGGATCGCGTGCCGCGTGGCCTGGAGGGCGGCGGACCGACCCACGTACGCGCTGTTCTGGATGTGGATGACGTCAGGCTTCACCTCGGCGACGATGCCTGCCATCTCCGGGTAGGCGTCCCATGGCGCTACCCAGCGGAAGTCGTCGAGCGCGTAGAACGGGAAAGACCTGATGCGGTGGATGGAGACGCCCTCGACCACTTCGGTGAAGTTACGGAAGCTCGTCGAAGGAGCGCACTGGTGCACCTCGTGGCCACGACGTACGAGGCCCTGGCCGAGCCGCTCCGAGAAACGAGCGGCGCCGTTGATGTGAGGTGGGAAGGTGTCGCTGGCGATCAGGATCCGCATGCGCCCTATCCTCCCGCGGCCTGTGCGGCGAGATGTCGTTGGGTGTCGGGATGGAACCGGGAGAGCACGGCCACGCCACCTGCTGCCAGCGCGCCGGCCAGTGCCATGCCGATGCCGACGGCGGGGGTGATGCGGGCACCTTCGCCGAGCACGACCAGACCCACGAGTACAGCCGCCAGCGGGTCGATCGTCGTCATCGAGCCCACCACGACCTCGGCCGGCCCGGATGCGTACCCCTGCTGGATGAGCCAACCGCCGACCCCGTACGCGAGGACGAGTCCCAGGAGTGCGGCCCAGAACTCGGGTCCGGTGAAGAGCTGGCCGTCCTTGAGGACCACCGTCATGATCTTCATGTAGCCCGTGCCCAGGCCGTACAGCACCGAGCCGCCCCAAGACCACGCGAGGTTGCGCATCCACCGCGGCCCGAACAGGCCCAACAGGGCGAACACGGCTGCCACGGCCCATACGACCCCGGTCGTCACGACCATCGCGTGCAGGCTCGCCGAGCGCGAGTGAGACGCGTGCCGCGTGGACAGGATCGTGAAGAAGACGATCCCGATGACCGAGCACGCCACGGCCAGCCACATCGTGCGGGTCGGGGTGGTGTGGTTGAGCCGTGCTGCGATGAGGACGGACCAGATCACCGCCAGGATCCCGATGGGTTGTACGACGGTGATCGGTGCGAGGTAGACCGCGGTCAGGTGGATGCATGCGCCGAGGGCCACGAGCAGGAGCCCGAAGAGCCAGACGCGGGTCCGCAGCAGGGTGATGATCTGGGACAAGCCCACACGACGGTTGGGATCCTTCGTGGTGAAGGCCCGGTCGACGCCGATGTGCTGAGCGCTGGCGCCCGAGGCGAAGGAGATGGAAGCGAGGATTGCGAGCAGGACGGCGAGCGCTATCACAGGCTCGTCACCTCCGGACTCGTCAGCAGATACGGCTCAGGCACTGGCCTACCTTGTCATGGGGATGCTGCCTGGGCGAAACTGCACAGAGTCTCCTCAGGGAGCAATCGGGGGAAGCCAGGGCTCAGGAGCGGTAGACGATGACCGACGTACCGATGCTCACCTGGTCGAAGAGCCATGCGATCCCGTTGTAGTCGCGCACGTTGACGCAGCCGTGCGACGACCCGTTGTAGCCACGGGCCGCGAAGTCCGCCGAGTAGTGCACTGCCTGACCCCCGGAGAAGAACATCGCGAAGGGCATGGCCGTGTGGTAGATCGTCGACACATGGTTGCGTGACTTCTCGAACACCGTGAAGGAGCCTTCGCGGGTCGGCGTGAGCTCCGACCCGAACCGTACGTCGAACACCTTGGCGACCTGGCCGTCCACCATCCAGCGGAGCTTCCGCGTGGACTTGTCGATGCACAGGACGCGCCCCGTGAGGCAGCGCGAGTCGATGGCCCCGGTCGCCGTCACCGGCGCGATGACGTTGTTCTTCTCGTCAGAGGTGGGGGTGCGCGTCATCGCGACGAGCTTGTCGAGGGTCCGCTGGTCGACCTCGCCCGTGACCGGGAAGCCGCGCTTGCCCTGGAAGCCCTTGACGCCGGAGACGGTCTGGGAGTCGTACGTGCCGGTGATCGCACCCGAGTACCAGGCGAGCTGCCGGAGGCGCACCTGTACACCTCGCACGGCATCGCCGGTTGCTCCGGACCTGTAGATGGCCGGCCCGGCGACGAGCGCGGCGGACGTCGACTGGCTCGCGGTCGGAGTCGGGGTGTCGCTGGGCGACGTGGTCGCGGCCGACGGGGTCGTGGCCGACGGGGACGGGGTGGTCGAGGACTCGGCGGCCGACGGGGAGGCGCTCGATGCCGACGCCGCGGTGGCCATCGAGGTCGTGCTCGCGGCGGGCGCGGCACCTGTCGTCGACGGCCCACACCCGGCCAGGAAGGTCAGTGCAACGACGGCCATCCCGGCCACCAGTCGCGCCATGGGGCTACGCACCATCACCACTCCGTCCTCAGGTGTCGCCTCATCGTAGGCGAGAAGGCTCCGCGATCCGTGTAGCGGTACGGGTCGTGGGATCGACGTCACACAACTGATACGCACGAGGGCGGTCGCCGGTTGCAACCCCGCCACGTACGACCACGGTCGGATTGTCGTCGAGACCGGTCCGGCTCCGGTCTGGACCTTGCGTGAGGTGCTGGCAACCGTCGTCACGATCCGTCAGGATGGCGGCATGGCAGATTCGCTCCAGGCAGGGTCTGTGCGGGTCGGAGCAGCCGACCGCACGTTGGTCGCTGAGCGCCTGGTCGCCCACTACCAAGCGGGACGCCTGCCACGTCAGGAGCTCGAGCTGCGGCTCACGCGGGTGGCTCATGCCCGTACGGACGAGGACCTTCACCGGCTGACCATCGACCTGCCTGACGTCCCCGGGCCGGCGCGGCCGATCTCCCTGGTTCCCCGCCCCACGACGGAGCCGAAGCCGCCGACGTCCCCGCTGCGCGTCGCGTTCGACGTCATCATCATGCTTCTCACGTTCTCTGCCGCGGTATGCCTGACGCTCCTGCTGATCGTCGCCGGAGCGGCGGGCACCACCGGTGGCGGCGGTATGTCCGGCCAGCTCTTCTTCGTCGCCGCCCTCGCGGCTTTCGGCGCCTTCACCGTCGGCGCCGGCAGCGTTCACCTGATGTACCGCGCTTTCGGCAAGAAGTAGGCGTGGAGCCGCGAGGCCAGGTGGTGCTCGGCACGGCGATGATGGGCCTGGCGGCGGCGACCCGGTCGCGCTCCGACGACATCGCCACGGTCCGCCTGGCGTACGAGCTCGGCATCCGGGCCTTCGACACCGCCAGGGTGTACGCGCCGGCGGGTGATCCGCTCTATGCCGAGGCGTTGCTGGCCGAGGCGCTGTACGGACGCGACGACGTCCTCGTCATGACGAAGGGCGGCCACTTCCGCACCCCCGAGGGCGGCTTCGCCGTAGACAACTCCCCGGCACGACTCCGCCGCGACGTCGAGGACAGCCTCAGGGCGCTCAGGACCGAGCGCATCGACCTGTACCTGCTGCACCGCGCCGACGACGAGTCCGTACCTCTGGTCGACAGCGTCGGCGAGCTGTGCAGGCTGCGCGACGAGGGCAAGATCGCCGCGGTCGGCGTCTCGAACGTACGGCTGGACCAGCTGCGCGCGGCCGCTGACACCACATCCATCGCGGCTGTGGAGAACCAGTACAGCCCGCTCTGTACGGAATGGGACCCGGTGTCGCGCGCGGAGTGCGACGCCGTGATGGCGGAGTGCGAGGCCCGAGGGATCGTCTACGTCGCGTACTCACCCCTCAAGACCGACGGCCCGTCGATCACTGAGCTGAGACCCGATCTGGGGTCAGGCAGCTGCTCCCCAGCGGCATCGGTCCTGGCGGAGATTCTCGCCCTGTCCCCCGCGGTCGCCGTCATCACCGGCGCCAGCCGCCCGGAGACTGTACGAGATGCTGCGACCGCCGTCGGCCGAAGCCTCGAGCGCTGACCCTGCGCGCCGGCTACTGGTCTCCCCACCGGTGTCGATCGAACCGAGGGCTGGCTATGAGCCCACGAGCGGCTGGCGGCAGTCGCTAGCCGCGGTCCGCGACCGGTGGTGACGCCAGACCCTGCGCGGCGCACAGCCGTTCGATGAGCTTGAGCTGCTCGTGGTTGATCTCCATGAGCCTCTCGATCTCTTCTTTCGCCGCGACATTCGTCTCGTAGTCGTGCTCCGCGAGCGCGGCAGCGATCGCATCCTGACGCTTCGCCGCGATGAGCAGGATCGCGCCCTGAAGACCGGCGAGCATGCTGAGGAAGAGGTTGAGGAGGATGAACGGGTACGGGTCCCAGTGGATCGGGGTCGAGTTGATGATCGCCCAGACGATCATGAAGGAGACGAAGATGCCGATGAAGACCCACGAGCCCATCCCGTTGCGCATCCAGTCAGCGGCACGCTCTCCGGCGGTGAGCTGTTCTTTGTGTCGTGTGTGCCAGTTGGCCTGTGGTCTGGACATGCTCGGATGCTACTGGTCAGGCGTGAGCACCAGCCTTCGATGGACTGCGCCCTGCGATCGCCTGATCGCGCCTCACCCTCGGGTCAGACCGCCCTCGGTCATCGCCGCACGGTCAGTCGCAACCGTTCCATGACACTGATTCCCCGCCTTGGTCACGATGGACAGACTCTCATCGGCGCACTCGCGCCGCCCTGCGCGGCCTACGCTGCGAAGACTCCCATTGCCACCCTCTGGGGGTGAGAGGTCCCGATGCACAGGAGCGTGAGGTTCCGTACAGGACTTGTGTGGGTGACGGGCGTTGCAGTCCTCGGCCTCGTCTGTGCGGCGTGCCTGGCTCTGCTCGACATCCACGTGAGCCCGATCGTGACCGCCGCGTTGGGGATCTCGTCCATGTGGGTGGCCATGGCGCTGTGTTGGACGGCCGTCTATCGGATCAGACTCCGGCGCCCGGAGGTCCTGCTCGCCGCCGCAGCCGTGACCTCGTGGACCGCCGGACGGACCTACGACATCTGGCTGCAGCCCGCTGCCTGGGCTGCGCCGTTCCCCACGTTCGCAGACGTCGGGTCCGCGTTGTTCTACACGCTCTTGGCAGCCGCGCTGGTTGTGGCCGTGCAGCGCCAGGCGCGGCAGGTGGCGTCTTGGATGTGGTGGGACGCCGCGGTGGGATGGCTCGGCGCGGCGGCAGTGCTGGCAGTCGTGCTCGACCCGCTCCTGGCCCCGGCTCTCACGGCACACTCCCCTGCCACCATGGCGTTGGCCATCTATCCGCTGTGCGACCTGGTGCTCGTCGCCGCCGTCACCGGGATCGCCGCCCTGCGCGACGTACGCATGGGCAGCCACTGGGCGCTGCTGGTCGGGGGGCTGTTCGTCTTTGCGGCGGCGCACGTCACCTACTCCCTCCGCACAGCGTCACGAACGTTCGTGCACAGTGCGTCCTTGGACTCTGCGTGGACCCTCGGAATCGCACTGGTGGCGCTGTGGGTCGACGGCTCTTCGCGTGACCAGCCGACCCTCACGACGCGGTCGGCGGGTGGTCCGCTGTCGCTGGCCGTGTCGTCGGGGGCCACCCTCGCGGGGCTGGGGGTGCTGCTCCTGAACACCTGGGCGCGCGTGCCACCAGTCGCCCTGATCCTGGCGGGGGTGACTCTGCTGGCGGCGGCAGTGCGCTTCGAGCTGGCGTTTCGCCTCCTGGCGCGGCTGGCCGACCAACGCCGCGTGACCGCCACTACCGATGAGCTGACTGGGTTGCCGAACCGGCTGGCTCTCACCGCCGAGGGGCAGGCGCGCATCGCCGCGCAGCGGGGACGCCAAGCCCTGCTGCTGCTGGACCTTGACAAGTTCAAGGAGGTCAACGACANNAGCGACGAGTTCGCGGTCCTGATCGATGATGCGGGCCGCGACGAGGCGGTGGACGGCGCCGTCAGGTTGCAGGCGGCCCTGGACGAGCCATTCGCCCTGCAGAACATCGCTCTGCACTCGTCCGTCAGCATCGGTATCGCCTTGTTCCCCGACGACGGCCCGGACCTGAACACCTTGCTGAACAAGGCCGACATGGCCATGTACAAGGCCAAGTCGACCTTGCTGGGCCATCACGTCTACTCCAGAGCCGATGACGCCGACGACGCCAGCCGGCTGCAGACGGTCGAGGAGCTACGTACGGCGCTGGTCACCGATCAGCTCGTCGTGTACTACCAGCCCAAGATCGACCTCGACACCAGCGAAGTCCACAGTGTTGAGGCTTTGGTGCGCTGGGAGCATCCCACGCGTGGGCTCCTCTACCCCGACGCCTTCCTCAGCCTGGTTGAGGATTCCGGGCTCATGCCCTCGCTGACCCGTGCGGTGCTCGCTCTGGCCTTGGACCAGGTCGCCGGCTGGCATCGACAGGGCCGACATCTCACCGTCGCGGTCAACCTCTCTGCAAGCTCCCTGGTCGACGACAACCTGCCGGAGCAGGTCAACGCCATGCTCGCCGCCCGGGGCGTCCCGCCGTCCGGGCTGCAGCTGGAGATCACCGAAGAGTTCTTGATGGCCGACCGCGACCGGGCCCGGTCGATCCTGGCCCGGCTGCGAGACAGCGGCATCCAGATCTCGGTCGACGACTACGGGACCGGCTACAGCTCCTTGAGCTACCTGCTCGACCTGCCCATCGACGAGCTGAAGCTCGACCGCTCCTTCGTCTTCCCGATGGCCGACGACTCCCGCGCCGCCGCCCTGGTCGCCTCCACCATCGCTCTGGCGCACAGCCTCAATCTGCGCATAGTCGCCGAGGGTGTGGAGACCGGCATCGTCTTCACCGAGCTCAGGCGCCTGGGCTGCGACCAGGCCCAGGGCTACTTCATGTCCAGGCCCGTCCCTGCCGTCGACTTCGACCACTGGCTGAGCAACCGGCCCGAGCTCGACCGTTCCACCGACATCACCAGCCCGCCGTCCCCGGTATCGGTCCCCCTCAGAATGTTGCGCGCGCCAGGACTGGTCTATCGTGCCGGCGACGTTCATGGTGCGGTCCGCCCGAACGTAGGCACACCGTGATATTTGATCCGGTCGTGATCGCCAATGCGGCGGCTGCAGTCATGTGTGCAGCGATCGCCGCCGTCTCCTGGCGGCGGCGGGCCCAGAACTGGGCTCTCGCCGCGTCCCTGACCTTCGTCATGGTGGGGGGGTGCTGGTGGTCGATCGCCCTTGCTGTGGTGGTGGGTTCGACGAACGAGACCATCAAGGCGATCGCCACGTTGCTGACCTTTCCTGGGCCTAGCATCCTGACCCCGGCGTTCATGTGTCTCGGGCTCAGCTTCGCCCGCCCGCAGTGGGTCCCGCGACGCTGGCTGCGGATAGCCGTCCTGGTGGAGCCGGTCCTGATCACGATGGCTGGAGTGACGAACCCCTGGCACCTGCTGGTGTACCGCGGGGTGGGTGCTGCGCACTTGACGGGATCGGCCGGGTGGACGTACGGCCCGGTCTTCTGGCTGGACAGTGGGTACGGCTACGTCATGGTTCTCATCGGCATCTCTCTGATCGCTTGGAGCTGGTGGAAGGCTCCACCGGCGTTCCGGGGTCAACGGCTGGCCGTGCTGGTTGGCGCCCTGGTCCCGTTCGCGCTCAACATCGTCTTCCTCGCCGGCAAGCTGGGCGACCGGGCCGACCCGACGCCCCTCGGCTTCGCCGTGACGGGCACGGTCATGTGGTACGCGATCTTCCGCCAGGACCTGTTCGCGTTCAGCCCCGTGGCTCGGGCCCTGATCGTTGACCAGATCGGTGACGCGGTCGTCGTCGTCAGCCCCGGAGGCCGGGTCCTCGACCTCAACTTCGCGGCGAGCGAGCTGCTGCGGTCCATGAACCCCTGGGCGCCCGCCAGGCCGATCGGTGCGGCTGCCCGCGAGCTGTTCGACAAGATGATCGCCTCCAACGACAGCCGTCAGAGTGAGTTCGTGGTGGAGTTCCCAGGTGGACGGACCGAGTACGAGGTGCGTTCCTCGTCGCTCGTCGATCGACACCGTCGGGCGCTGGGTGAGGTGTACGTCGCGCGGGACGTCACCGAGGCCAATGCCTTGGCTCGGCGCCTCGCGGCCGCGCACACCCAGCTCGTCCGGCAGGTTGAGACCATCGACCTGCTCCGCGCGAACGTGGTGGAGCAGGCCAGTCGGGACACGTTGACCGGGCTGCACAACAGGAGGCACCTGCTCGAGCACTTCGCAGCCATGCTCGCCGCCGCCGAAGCCGCCGGGGGGACGCTTGCGGTCGCCCTGTTCGACATCGACAACTTCAAGTCCTTCAACGACGACTACGGTCACCTCGCCGGGGATGCGGTACTGGTCGCCATCGCGCACCGGATCCAGCAAAGGGCTCCTGCCGCCGCGCTGGTGGCCCGTTGGGGCGGGGAGGAGTTCTTCGTCGCCCTACCCGGCGCCGACGCCACGACCGGGCTGATCATTGCCGACGACCTGCGCCTGAGATGCGCTCAGGACACGATCGACTTCGAGTCCTGGACCTTCAGCTGCACGCTCAGCGGCGGTGTGGCCGCCTACCCGAAGTCGGGCACGACGATGGACGAGCTGTTCCACGCCGCGGACGTTGCGATGTACCAGGCGAAGAACGCCGGCCGAAACATCGTGCGGCAGGCCCTCGACGAGGCACCGTCCACCCAGGTCCACCGCGCGCTCGGGCGCGCGGCTTCTCCCCGCCCCGAACTGGTGCTGTGACGCTCGCGCGCACAGTGGTGATGGGCGAGCGTGGCCCGTACGGGCTCGTGAGGCTCGCCGCCTAGCAAGCTGGCCTTCGCGGCCGGGGCCGGGTCGGCCCCTGGCTAACGGGGACGGCGCGCCGGCTGGCCTGTGGCGGCGGCGAGGATCTGGGCATCGTCACGGACGCCGGTCGGCCCACTCGTTTGCGCGAGGGGCCAGATCACGGACGTGGAGCTCCCACGTGAACCAGCTGTCTGCCTTGTTCAGATCGGACGAGGCAGACCGTTCACAGCCGAGCAGTGGCCAGGGTCGTGTGCGCTCGCGGGCGGATGGCACCCACGGCCGAGACAGATTCTGCTAACGGGGCAGGGAGGCCGATCAGGTAGCCCTGTCCCCAGGGCACACCGAGGTCCTGCAATGTGGTGAGCTCTGCGGGTTCCTCGATGCCCTCGGCGATGACCTGAGCACCTACCTCGGAGGCAAAGGCGAGGAGTGCCCGGGCCAGGGCCTGCTGTTCACGGCTGCTCTCGATGCCGGCGATCAGGGAGATGTCGAGCTTGATGATGTCTGGTCGGAGTCGGAGCAGATGCCGGAACCCGGCGTAGCCAGAGCCCATGTCGTCGGCGGACAGACGGACACCTTGCGAACGCATCGGGGCCAGTGCCCGTTCCAGAGCGGGGTAGTCCTCGACCGGGACTTGTTCGGTGAGCTCGATCACGAGCCGGGGCCACAGCGCTGGAGGGCACAGCTCGTTCTCCACGAGGTGCATCACGGTTGCTGGGGACATGTTCACGGTCAGGACCATCTCAGGTGGTGCGGAGTCGAAGTAGGTCATCACCGAAGTAGCGGCCAGCCACTCGAGGTCGACCCCGAGCCCGACGTTGAAGGCATCCTCGAACCATCGGCCAGGGCCGCCAAAGCTGGGGTGGGGGAACCGTGAGAGCGCCTCGTGGCCGACGATGGCTCCGGTCTTCAGGTCTTGGATGGGTTGGAAGACATGGGTGAGGGTCTTGTGCTGCAGCACGTCCTGGATACGGGCCAGGATCTCGGCGTGCTCGCCACCCGGCTGAGTTTGAACGGCGGTGAGGTAGCGCAGGGTGGCATAGAGCTCGCGCGTCTGCAGCAGGTTGGCGATCCGCAGGACCACCTCGGTGGTGTCGACAGGCTTGGTGAGGAAATCCTGCGCGCCCTCGACCAGGGCCCGGTTCCGAGCGACCGTGGTGGTGTCCTCCGTGAGAACCAGCACAGGCAGGTAGCCGCCCGCCGCGAACTTCCGGATCTGGGCCAGCACCTCGAAGCTGTCGACATGGGACATTCGCAGGGCGAGTAGCACGAGGTCGGGATTGTGCCTGGCGAGCAGGCGAGAAACCTTCCGCGAGTCGGTCTCGGTGTACACACGCTCGAGGCCCTGTCGGACCAGCAGCTGCTGTAGGAGCTCGGCGTCTTCGCGGTTGTCATCGACAACGAGCACACTCATCCCCGCGTACGACTCCAGCGGCCGCGTCATGAGGTCCACCTCGCCAACGTGGTGGTCTGGTCGAGCACGGTCACTGCCTCGACCACCTGCCCAACGCGCACGACCGTCAGGGCCTGTGAATGCGTGATCAGTTCGGCGGCACCCATCCGGTTTTCTCCCTCGTCAGCATTCACACAAGACCGTGGGGTTCAAGGTCATGCTGCTGCGGACGCTAACACCATCCCGTCCGACGGGACCGGTACATGTGAACGCACGCGATTTTTCACATTTCCTGACCCTCGGACACCAACAGCCCCTGACCGGGAAGCATTTCCCTCGTCAGAACGGCCTTCGCACAGTGGAGCTTGGGTCGCGGGCTCATGCCGTACGCAGGAACTTGGCGAGCGGCGTCGCACGCTTCTGCTGAGCAGCCAGGGATGGTGATCACGTCCCGTCACAAGGCTTTGCCAGAGGGCTGTTGCCGTTCGATGTCCTTGTACATCGGGCAGGTGCTACATCCGCACGACGATCTTGCCGCGGGTGTGACCGGCTTCCAGCAAGCGATAGGCGTCAACGGCGTGGGCGAGATCGAACACCTCGGCGATGCTCACCGTCAGCTTGCCCTGGGCGAGCAGACCCACGAGCTCGGCAAGGTCCTCGCTGCTGGGACGCACCCAGATCGCCTGGCCGCCGAACTCGGACGCTGCGCGGCCGTCGGTGATCGAGACCACCGAGGCACCCGGCTTCACCAGCTCACGCGTGGCGTCCATCGCTTCGCCACCCACGTAGTCGAGGACCACGTCGAACCCGTCGGGGACGAGAGCCTTCGCGGCCGCCACCAGGCCTTCGCCGTACGGCAGCGGCTCGGCGCCGAGGCCCCGAAGGTAGTCGTGGTTCGCCGGGCCGGCCGTCCCGACGACCCGGGCCCCGGCCAGTACGGCCAGCTGCGTCGCGAACGAGCCCACGCCCCCGGCAGCGGCATGCACCAGCACCGCATCCCCGGCCTTCAGCCCCGAGCGGCGGACACTCTGCAAAGCCGTCAGACCCGCGAGCGGCAGCGCCGCGGCGTCCTCGAAGCTCACGGACGCCGGCTTGTGAGCAGCAGTACGCACCGGCACCGCCACGAGTTCGGCGAGGGTCCCGCCGTGGACCACGTCGGCACGTACGTAGGCCAGCACCTCGTCGCCTGCCGCAAACTCGGGAGTGTCGAGCCCGGGACTCACCACGACGCCCGCGACGTCCCAGCCCGGGACGACGGGGAACGTCGTGTCGATGAGGCCCCTGAGGTAGCCCTCCCGCACCTTGTAGTCCACCGGGTTGATACCTGCGGCCATGACCTTCACCAGCAGGGTGTCGGGGCCGATGTGCGGGTCGGGAAGCTCCCCCACGCTCAACTGGTCGAGGCCTCCGAAGCGGTCGTAATGCAGTGCCTTCATAGCCCCAGCCAACCACACGCGTCACCACCAACCCGCGCGTCTGTGCAGCCAGCTCCCCCCGCGACCAGAGGATGCGGTGCTCCGACGTCGCTCGTACGCAACCCACCCTCATCGATGTGAACAATGACACCGCTGCCTCGTCGTCGGAGTCGCCGGCGGGGCCATTGCGTACGGAGACGGGGCACATGGGGTCGCGGCCGTACCGCCGGCAGCTACCGTCCCAGGCGCGGCAGTGCGCGCGTTGGTCGGCGGCGCGTAACGCCTTCACCTCCGACTCTGACATCCGCGCAGCCGCGGCACGTTAGTCACGCCCCGAAGGGTCGTCCTCAGGGCGGCAGACGAGGCGTTCAGCGACCGCAGCCGCGACTCAGGATCTATCGTTGCGATGCGCCGGTGTCATGGGGCGCGCCCCATGACACGCAGAACCCATTGCGAACCAGCACGGCCTGCGAACCGTACCGAGAAGACTGTCGAGGAAGAGGTCCCCGTGAACGGCCATGCCGCGAATGAGTGGTTCCACGAGTCCGAACTCGTCTGCCCGCGATGTGGGCAGTGGATGGAACTGGGGTACCTGAATGCCGGGAAAGGCCCCTTCCGCTGGGTTCTCCACCCCAAGCAACATTGGACGATCTTCGGTGGCGAACACATCGTGAACCAGCAGTGGGTCTGGGGCCGGCACGTCGTGCCGGCCGCACGATGCCGTGCCTGCCGGTTCGGAGTGTTCACCTCCCCTGGCTGACCAGCCGACTGGCCCGTATGCCGCTCGGACAGAGATGCCTGGATTACGCCTTGGGGAAGGACTTCACCGCGCCCAGGGTCGGCAATCTGTCCGACGCAACTACAGCCCGAGCCGATCTCATCCAGTCAATCCAGGTGGCCGGGTCAGAAGTCTGACGAACATCCATCGCTGATGATCGACTATCCGACCGGAGTCAAGCCTCCCGACGCCCGTTATCGCACCCGCGACGCACCAACACTCCGCGGGCGACTTGACGTGAAGCACCACGAACCTTGAAGGATGTGAGTGTGACTAGGAGAGGCCGGGCGTCCGCCGGGCACAGCGGCGTGTCGTACGCGAACGAGCACTGTGCGTACGCAGACCTTTCCAAACAAGATCGCCATGCCCTGAGGGATATTCTGAGCATGGCATTTCCAATCGGGAAATCCTCTCATAGGCTCTGGAGTGATTTCCGTGATACGACGGCGTTCGTGCGGAGGATCAAGGACGCTGCCGGTGGCGACCCCGCTGAAGGAATCCTGGGTGGCGCGATTGTCATGAGCTACCCAGAGGATCAGTATGACTATCTGGCGTACATCGCGATTCATCCGAAATACAGGTACCAAAGGAGGCTGTTTCTGAGTGGCAGCGAGCGGCCGCACCACGGCACCGAGCTGCTGCACTACGTGTATGACACTATGCGAAGTCGCGTGAGCCCCTCAAGGTTACAGCGATACCTCATGATCGAACCGGCAGGGGAAGCGGCGCTCAGGTTCTATCTGCGCGCCATGCCGACAAACGAGTACCCGCTGAAACTCTATGAAGATGACGGCATCATCTCTGTCGGCTATGACGGCTTCGCGTTGTGACACGCACCGAAAGGCAACCCGCGGTACCGGGCCAACCTCGACAAGAAGCGACCGGACAAGAAGGCNNATCTGCCCGTCGGCTCTCGTGGGCGGAATGTCGCGTGACGCACCCCTCACATCGAGAGGGTCGATCGAGCTGACTGGCAGATGCGGGGTGTTCTGCGGTTCGCTCCCTGGCCGACGAAGTCGTTGACGCCGCTTACGACGTGAACGTACGCTGCGGATCTGGATCATCCATGGTCCGGGTGGCGGGGTCCGGGACGAGCCGCGACCATGATCGGGGTGCTCAATGAACGCCAGCGCAGATTCGGCAGCTGCGTTTCGGCGGTTGCACGAATCGGGATGCTTCGTGATGCCGAACCCCTGGGATGTTGGCAGCGCGCGAGCGCTCGCTTCGATGGGATTCAAGGCGCTGGCGACTACGAGCGCCGGTTTTGCATGGTCCATGGGCCTACCGGACAACAACGTCGGACTCGACCAGACGCTCGCCCACCTCCGCTTGCTCGCCGGTGCAGTGGACCTGCCGCTGAACGCGGACTTCCAGAACGGTTTCGCTACCCAGCCTGAGGAGGTGGCAGCGAACGTGGGTCTGGCATTACAGACGGGCGTCGCCGGGCTGTCCATCGAGGACTTCTCCGGCGACCCGTCCGCGCCATTGTTCGACCTCGGTCTAGCTGTCGAACGAATCAGGGCGGCCAGAGCCGCAATCGACGACAGCGGAACCGGAGTCGTACTCACTGCGCGCTCGGAGGGCTTCGTCTGGGACCAGCCCGACATCGACGAGACGACACGAAGGCTCAGCGCCTATGCCGAGGCGGGTGCGGACTGCCTCTACGCGCCCTGGATCACCTCGCTGAGCCACGTGTCGGCGATCGTGGCGGCTGTGTCACCCAAGCCGGTAAACCTGATCATCCACACACCCTTCACCACTGTCGCCGAAGCCGCTCGGCTTGGCGTCCGACGGATCAGTGTGGGTGGGATGCTCGCCAAGACGGCCTGGCGTGGCTTCCTCGACGCGGCGAAGGAGATTGCCGAACTGGGAACCTTCTCGCAGTTCGCGGAGCTGCCGAACCTCAACGGGCTCCTCGATCCCTCGTGACGACGGAACACCCAGCTCTGGTCTCGGGGTCACGGTCTTGGCATTCGGGCAAGCGCATCGGAGCGTGCTGACCCGACAATCCACCGCATGAGTAGCTGCACTAGTGCCGCAGCCGAACCGTAGGAGAACAGGTCGGCCAGTAATGGTATCGGGCCAGGCCCGAAGAGAATGAAATGCGTTGTCATGCTGTACCCATAATCACGTGCCACGCCGAAGATGGCAAAGAGCAAGAGAAAGACAAGCAAACCCCGCACCTCCCATCGCCGAATCACGCGCCACCCCACCACTCCGCACGCCGCACCATAGCCCAGGGCCGCGGCGACGTACCAGGCGAATGGAGCGTTGCCCGAGGTGACAGAAGGATAATGCCACCACCCGAAGTGAGAGGCGATCCAGTCGTAGGACATGACCATTGGAATGATGGGAATTGCGGCGACGAGAGCACCTGCAATACGACGCAATCCGGCGCGAGAAAGGAAGGCAACAACTGCAAAGATGATGGCTGTGATAGCCACGCTGGCGACAAGGAGAGTGGGGCTAAGCAGGTTCATGATGACTCGATGTTCGTGGCGACGGCGCCGGATGTGAGGTCCAGAGCCAGGTAGCGGAACTCGCCGCGCTGCGCGTCGAGGGTGGAGTACTTGAATGCGATCTGTCGCTCAGTGTCACCCTCGCGCACGAGCACGTCCAGGTGCTGACCCCGGAACCGGTCGCGTTTCCCAGCGAGACTGCGAGTCGATGGTGGCGGCTCCCACGGAGTGCGCGCCAGGATTCGTGAAGGGAAGGGTCGATCGATGGTGATCCCCCGGCTCCGCGGAGCGGGCGACTGTGTGGCTGAGAGGGCCTGGCCAGCCCTCCCAGAACTCGGGAGAAGCGCCATGGACACGGCAAGCCTGCGTTGCCCCATACGAAAGGTCGGGTGAGATGGGTCGCCCCAAGTGACGAGAATGCGGGGTTGCTCCATCCGAAGCCCGGCACCGGCCGCAACGCCTCGATCGCTTGAAGGCGTGCTAGTTGCCTGTGGCATGTCAGGAAGTCGGTTGAATGCTCTGGCGAACCTCGGCGACCCGCGCCCCCTCCGCCAGCAACCCGCTGAGGCGTAGAGCGCTCTCAGGAGGCATTTCCACATATGAGCCGCCCTCTGCCCCGACGCCGGTCAACAGTGTGACGAGGGGCGGATCCAAGGTCACGGCTCCGCTGCGGTTAGTCTCGACCGACGAGATGCTGACGCGGACTGGCCCTCCCCCCGCAGAGACGAGCCCCACGGGCCGCCAGTGCAGGCGCCTCAGAGCGAGGCTGTCCTCGGTGGCAGCCGAATACGGATGACCCGCCGGCACAGCGCACCACTCCGGACATGGTGGTGGTGCCAGATCAGGGGGTGAGGCAACCATGGCTACAGCCTCCCACCCGCCTCTGACACCGTGCCGTACGCCGGTTGCCTGAGGCAGCNNGCCCGCGGCATCACTCGAGGTGGTCAAGGACGTTGGTTCGCTGGAGGTGGGCCACACAGCGCAATGGGTGGGGACCCTCCCGCTGCAGCAGGAAGTCGCTGACCAGCGTCGTGGTGGTGTCGCCCGAGCTGAAGCTCCAGCTGATGGTGGCCAGCACCATCCGGTCGCCGAGCGGTTGAGCGCTCGCACCGGCGAGGGTCGGGTGCCGGGACGTCCCGCTTCAGTTGATGAGCTGTTGCCAGATCGGGGCTAGCAAGTGGAGCGTCTTGGAAGGGCTGTTGCTCCCGTCGCTGTATGCGCTCTGAACCAGTCCGGCCGCCATCGTGGTGACCGCCTCGGCGATGGGTCGAGTTTCGTCGGGGTCGATGCCGGGTAGCTGTGCGATCTTCTTGATGACAGCGGCTAGAACGGCGTTCGCTGCGGGCGTCATCCGTTCGCGGGCGGCGGCCTGGAGCTGGGGTGAGACGCGCAGCAGGGCGTACCGACGGGCGCCCAGCGGTGAGGAGGGGCTCATCTCCTCTGGAATGTCGACGAGATCGATCGCGCCAGCGAGAATCGGGATCGGTTCGGCGAGGTACCTGGCCACCGATTCAGCTGTGACGACGGGTACGGCCGATCCCAGCAACGCGGCTTCACGTGACGGGAAGTGGTGGAAGAAGGTGCGCCGGCTGCAGCCCGCCACGTGGCAGATCTCATCGATGGTTGTTGCCTCAACTCCGCGTCGTTCGGCAACCTCGAGAGCGGCGAGCGCTAGACGGCTGGCTGTGGCTCGTCCACGGACGTTTCCGGGTTCTCTCGGCAGCCAACGCGCTGCGGAGCTATCGCTCACATGCGGATCGAGCTGTACCACTGCGCCGCCGTCCTGGTCCCGTCCTCGGAGCGTATCCGTTTGCCGAGTTCGGCAGAACGGCTGCGCAAGGCTGGGTCTGTCAGCGCCAGCCGCAGTGCTTCGGTGAGGCGATCGCGGGTGAGTCTCGTGATCGGGATAGGTGGTGGTGCCACCCCGAGGTCGGTTGCCCTGCGGGCCCAGAAGGGCTGGTCGGCTCCGAAGGGGACGATGACGCTGGGCACGCCAGCGGCCAAGGCGTTGGCTGTCGTGCCTGCCCCGCCGTGGTGCACGTTGGCGTCCATGCGATGGAACAGTGCCCGGTGAGGGACCGATGGCACGGTGAGCAGGTCGGATAGACCCGGGGATGGCTGGTCACCAACGGCTCCCGCTCCGGCAATCAACACGACCCGAGCACCCGCGGCGCGAGCCGCTTCCATCAGGAGCTCACGCAACCCGTCCGGGTCCGGAGCGACCATGCTCCCGAAACCGATGCTCACCACCGGTTCCGCAGCGCCGCGCGCGATGAACTCCTCCACCTCTGGAGGGAGGACGTCAGAGTCGGTGTTGTCGAACCAATAGCCCGTGACGACGCGATCCGGATTGCGGTTCGATGGGGCCTGGATCACCTCGGGGCTGATGCCGTAGACAGACCCTGGGGACTTCGGAATCACGCCCGCGCGCGTGCCGAGGGCTGCCCGCGCGGCCCGTTGCGCTCCCTGGAAAGGAAGTCGGATGGCTGCTTCCGTGAGCAGCTGGCCCAGGATGTTGCCAGCTGGTCCGGCGACTCGCGGCAATCCGGCCATCAAGACACCCGGGTAGGCGGAGTTCAGCATGCCGACGGGTTGCAGGTGCGCAGGCACCCAGGGCACTCCCATCGCAGCCGCGACAGGCAGGCCGATCACAGCACCCCCGACCCCGCCGGTGAGAACGTCCGACCCGTCCGAGAATCGGCGCACCTTGACCGCCCATTCGGGCACCCGGTCGGCAATGGCCCTGGCCGCCTTCCGAAGGCCGCCATGCTTGCTGCCCTGCGCCTCAAGGGCGACCTCCCTGGACCCCTCAGTCGGCATCCCGTCCAATGCCAGGCAACTCACACCAACGCGCTCGAACAGCCACGCGAGATCCGCAGGTGCCACCGCCCGCACTCCGTGACCGGCTTCCACCAGAGCACGTGCGAGCGCCGCGTAGGGCTGTACACCGCCGCGGGTGTCTTGAGTCATGACCGTGATCTCCACTGAAGCCTCCAGTTATTGCACACCGTGCAACTAGTATCGGTGGCGCACCGCCGCACATGCAAGCGGCATCGCCATGCCCGAGCAGGTGCGTGACGAGAGCTCACGTGAAGGTCACATGGTCCGCCGATGAAGGGACCCCGCGGACGCGGCTTCAAACATCCGGCATTCGGCACGATCGACCGCGCTGAACGCGGCAATGCGTTGGGCTGTGATGACCGATGACCTGCAAGCCATCAAGTGAGCGGTCCTTCGCGCCAGTGCGGCTGGCGCCGTCGTTGTCATGAGCGTGTCAGTCTTCGACAAGCACGGCCAACGCCTCCCACCAGCACTGGGGCCCATGCACCAAGCGGCATGAGTGTGAGGTCCCGGCCATGTCACCTCTGCGTGAACCCCGGGGCATGAGTTCGTCGGCTGGTGATCCAGCAGCGACCGGCTCTGGAGTCGGCGGGGCCGCCCGATCCTGCAGGCGCAAATCGCTGCGGCGACCTTTCGGTCAGCGCCCTCCACGGCCCGCAACCTAGTCGGCAGAGGCCTCGAAGGCGACGACGGGCAGAGTGAGTTGGGCAGGACTGTCGGGGCCGAGTTCCAGGGTGGTGGTTCCGGCCGTGACCGGAGCCTCGTATCGAGGGTATGCGCCCGACGACACCTGCAGTCGCAGCCGGTGGCCCGGCACGATCGCGAAGCCCGTGGCGGAGAAGTCGATCTTCAGCTGTGCCGCAGATCCTGCACTGCCGTCCGTGGTGGAAGTGATGCCGTCGGTGAGGGTCAGGGAGCGCCCATCAGGGGTGACATCGGTCAGACGGACGAACAGATGGGTCGCAGCGGCAGTCGTCGACACTGGGATCGACAGCTGGGCGACGCCGACCACCGTCAAGGGGTCGTCGAGCACCGCGGACGTGAAGGTGAGCACATCGGGACGTTGCTCCAGGGCTCGGTTGTCGAGCTGCCCCGCGTCGTACATGACCTGGCCGCCGACCGAGGGTGTGGGATCGGTCGTGGTGTAGCTGAACCGCGCGGGCTGTGCGTCCTGTGGTGGGGTCTTCGCGAGTTCGCCATCGGCGGTGAGGAAGAAGGCGTGAGGGGTGGCCGGCGGTGGCCATGCCGCCAGGTCGTGCCAGGCCTTGCTGCCCAACAGCTGCAGGCGCACTGCGCTGGCTCGAGGTGGGGGCGCTGCCGGGTCGGTTGCCGCGCGGTACCAGGCGAACATCTCCGGGTGCTCGATCTTCATGGACGTCGCGTCGGGGAAGTGGACGCCGACACTGATGGTCAGGCGTGGTCCAGCGCCGCGTGCGGTGAGGGTGGCGAAGTCGGCGAGCGCCGCGTCGAGGAAGAAGTCGAACCAGGCCGTCATGATGTGTGTGGGTGGCGCGTTGAGGGTCAATGCGGCGCTGTGATCGGAGTCGGACCACAGCGCGGCACTTGCCTCCGTCGCGTTGAGGACCTCCTGATAGAAGGGAACGGGCCCTCCTGTCAGGGCGGTGTCAAC
This sequence comes from Propionibacteriaceae bacterium, assembly GCA_003153855.1. Classification (GTDB taxonomy): domain Bacteria; phylum Actinomycetota; class Actinomycetes; order Propionibacteriales; family Propionibacteriaceae; genus Fen-668. The sequence continues at coordinate 2,574 of PMBM01000029.1, read as the reverse complement.
GTGCGGCGGCGAGCTGCCGGCCAGCGCTCGTGCCACTCGACGACGACGCATGAACGAGCCCCACCACGCTCGGGCGGCACCACCCTCACGGATGGACTGCAGATAGACCCAGTTCGCCAGCGTGGACAGGGCAAGCACTCCGCCGGGTCGGAAGATCGGCCGAACAGTCGTCGCCGCATGTTGAACGACCATCGCTCTGATGCGCGAAGGGGCGACTGCTCCCGCCAGCGCCCATGCTGCCCAGCCGTAGTAGCTCAAGCCTCCCAGCACGAGCTGGCCGTGGAACCAGCTCTGGCTCTCAAGCCAGTCGAGGGTGTCCGCGCCGTCCTGGGCATCATCGCGAAACGGTCGGAAGGTTCCCTCGGAGCCGAAGGTCCCGCGGCAGCTCTGGGAAACCACCTGGAAGCCGCGCAGCGCCGTCGCTCGCTCGATCAGCCCTCCAGCCCCCCGCCGGCCATAAGGGGTGCGCATGAGCAGGACAGGAAGGTGCTCGCCTCCCACCGGTTGATGGACATCAGTGAGGAGATGGACGCCGTCCCTCATCGACACCGGGACGTCCCGCGTCTCGACCGTTCGTCGGAACAGCGACGGACCCATCCCAAGGCTGTTCCCCATGCTCCGCGCCAGCGCGTCAGCGAACCATCCCATCAGAACCTCCGCTCGAACTATACGCTTGTATAGTTGGGTCGGGACGAAAGGGGTGTCACGTGGCGCTGGATCGCGACGCGGAACGGACGCGGGCCCGGATCCTGGACGCGGCGATGGAAGACTTCGCTCTGCGCGGGTTCGAGGCGTCGACGTTGAGGGACATTGCATCCCAAGCAGGGGTCTCGTTGGGGCTGATCCGTCACCATTTCGGTTCAAAGCACCAGTTGCGGGAGGCGTGCACGGATCTCGCGCTCGATGCTGTGCGCAGCGCGGAAGCTCAGGCCGCTCGGCGCGGCCGCGACATGGGCACCGCGACCGTCGGACTACAGCGCTACATCGCCCGCACTGTGCTCGAGGACTCGCCAGGTGGACGCGCGCTGTTCGACGAGATGTTCGCTGCCAGCACCCGCCTGAACAGCGTCGACGACGCACCTGAGAGCTCAGTGCTTCCCCTGGTCCTGACCGTCATGACCTTGGGCATTCCGTTGCTGGAAGCCCAGCTCACCCGAGTGCTCGGTACACCAGCCCTCGAAGGCGACGGGCTGAAGACCGTGCGGCGCGCTCTTGTGGAGCTGTTCACAACCACGCAGATGGATCTCGACTAACGCGTCGTCGCTGTCCTTCGAACGTCCCGTCCTCGGCAAGATCGACCGAACCGACTGCGGCAAATGAGTGCGTTCAGATGGCGAGCGGTTGGGATCCGGTGTCCTTCGAAGGATCGTCATCCGGAGTGGGCAGGGGCCACGAGGGGCCGGGCGACGTGAGGGGTCGGGGTAATGCGAGAGCCGGGGCCAGACAGGGTTGCCTTCCCGGGTCTCAATCCTGCCGCCAGGCTGATATGCCACAGCCAGCGCTGCCCTGTGGCTGTCTGCTCGTCAGTCTTGGTTTTGGAGAGCGGCAACAAGATCGGCGAGAACCTCGTGGGGTCGGTTCAGGATCACGGTGAGGTGCCCGTCGTCGGGCAGCAGCCGTGCTTTGCATGTCGGTAGGGCATCTGCGAGCCAGCGTGCGTGGGCGGGGGGCACCATGAGGTCCTGTTCGCCCTGCCACAAGAAGACGGGCGCGCGAACGTTGGCCAGGCCGAACCCCCAGGGGTGGGTGAAGGCCAGGTCGTCGTCGATCCACCCATCGACCCCGCCGCTTAGCGCCAGGGAGGTGCTCTCATGCAGGTGCTGGGCCACAGCCCCGGTGAAGACTTCCCGGTCCGGGGGGCTCAACACACTGAGCAGGGCCTCGAACGTGCCGTCCGGACCCGCCGAAACCATGTCCTCACGCCAGGGCAAGAGCAGTTCCCGCAGGGGCGCCTCTCCCTTCAGGGCCGCCGCGAACTCGACCTCGTTGGCTTCGCCCATTCCGGCGAGGAAGTCCAGACCTTCCGCGCCCCATGGACCGACGCCGCTGACGACTGTGACGGCGACGCACCGGTCGCCGGCGAGAGCTCCACACGCCAGCGCATGGGGGCCACCGCCGGAGTGACCCACGACAGCGAAACGCCGCGCACCCAGTCCGTCAACCAGGGCCAGCACGTCCGGCACAACATCGGCCACGGTCCGGTCCGGCAACCGGGTCGAACCGGCGTAGCCCGGGCGCGCGAGAGACACGATCCGGATCCCGGCCAACGCTGCCGCCTCCTGTACGGACGAAAACAGGAGATGACCCTCAGGGGTGCCGGGAAGGTTAACGACCAGAGGCGCACCTTCCTCTCCCACCACAAAGACATCGAGGCTACGGCCCCCGGCCACGCTGAAAAGTCTGCGCGTCATCGTCATGGCGACGACAATGCCATAGGTCGGCACCAAGACTGATCAGCCAGTCGGCGTCCCGCAGCGCCATCCCGTTGCGAACACTGGCCGCCAGGAGCGGCCCTACGTGACGACCGCGCGAAATGCGGCAGTTCAGGACGTGCGACCCGCGGCAGAGTGGACG
>PMBM01000172.1:13072-22144 GCA_003153855.1 Propionibacteriaceae bacterium | reverse complement strand
GTGGACGTGCTCTGCGCGGACAAGACAGGCACCCTGACCCAGAACTCCCTGACCCTCGGCGACCCGTTCAGCGTCCCCGGAGTCACTGCGGACGACGTGGTCCTCGCCGGAGCGCTCGCCTCCCGCGCGGACAACGACGACCCCATCGACCTCGCGGTCCTTGGCGGGCTTGGCGACAAGAGCGCGCTGGAGCCGTACACGATCGGGCACTTCGAGCCGTTCAACCCGGTCGACAAGCGCACCGAGGCCGGCGTCACAGGAGCGGACGGGAAGGCGTTCAAGGTCAGCAAGGGCGCGCCTCAGGTCATGCTCGCTCTGGCCGGTGACAGCGACTCGATCACCGCGGGTGTCGACACGGCGGTCAACGACTTCGCTGTCCGTGGCTACCGGTCGCTGGGGGTCGCCCGAGCGGACGGCGAGGGCGCCTGGAAGTTCTTGGGTGTGTTGCCGCTGTTCGACCCGCCCCGCGAGGACGCCCAGACGACCATCGCCACGGCCCGGGACATGGGCGTGACGGTCAAGATGGTCACCGGCGATGCCTTGGCGATCGCGAAGGAGACTGCCGCGAAGGTGGGCCTGGGGACCGACATCCTCGATGCCGCGGGCCTTGGTGACGTGAAGAAGGACGAGACAGAGGCAACGGGCCGTTCCATCGAGGCGGCCGACGGGTTCGCCCAGGTCTTCCCTGAGCACAAGTACCACATCGTCGACGTCCTCCAGCAGCGTGGCCACATCGTCGGGATGACCGGCGATGGCGTCAACGACGCACCGGCTCTGAAGAAGGCCGACTGCGGCATCGCGGTCTCCGGGGCCACCGACGCGGCCCGCGCTGCCGCCGCGATCGTCCTGCTCACCCCTGGTCTGTCGGTGATCATCGACGCGATCAANNACGCGATCTACCGCATCGCCGAGACCCTCCGGGTGCTTCTGTTCATGACCCTCGCGATCCTGGTGTTCAACTTCTACCCAGTCACCGCGATCATGATCGTGATGCTCGCCATCCTCAACGACGGGGCGATCCTGTCGATCGCCTACGACAACGTGCGTTACAAGATGACGCCCGAGTCGTGGAACATGCGACTCGTCCTCGGTATCTCGACCGTGCTCGGCGTCGCCGGTGTGATCTCGGCGTTCGGGCTCTTCTACCTTGGTGAGCGCGTCTTCCACCTGGACCGGAGCCATGTCCAGACCTTGATGTACCTGAAGCTCTCGATCGCGGGCCACCTGACGATCTTCCTGACCCGCACGCGCGGTCCGTTCTGGTCGATCAAACCCGCCCGTATCCTCTGGATGGCCGTTCTCGGCACCCAGATCGTCGCCACCCTGATCGCCGTGTACGGGCTGTTCATGACCCCCCTCGGATGGGGATGGGCAGCTTTCGTGTGGGGCTACGCCATCGTCTGGGCGCTGCTCAACGACCGCCTCAAGCTCCTCGCCTACAAGGTTCTGGACCGTAGCAAGAAGGCCGGCCACCCGAGCGCGAACAGGCCGTCACCGGCAAGGATCGTGCAATCCACCACGTGATGTCGGGGTCAACCCGCGAGGCTGCCCTGCCGGTGGATCTCACGCCGGCGTGACCGTGCTTGCCCCTGTCCCAGCGCCTGCTGAGCCTGTCTGGGCTACCACCAGTGCGGCAGGCAGGCTCACCGTGAAGCAGCAACCCTGGTGAACGTTGTCGACGCTCACGTTCCCGCCCTGGGCGGAGACGAGGCCCTTGACGATGGCCAGACCGAGCCCGGCGCCTGGACTCAGCGGCGCTGCCTCGGGCGATCGNNGGGATGCCACCGCAGCCGTCGGTGATGCTCAGCCACGCCCCGGTGGGATCGCCGCCCCCCCTGATTCTTACCGACCGTCCCGGCCGGGTATGGCGGACGGCGTTCACCATCAGGTTCTGCACCACGCGCTCCATCTCCCGCCCCGAGCCGACCCCCACAAGGCTGGGCAGGTCGACGTCGAGCTGGATGCCGCGGCTCGTCGCGATCGATCGCAGGCTGATGACCGATTCCTGGACGAGCCGGTCGAGCGCGATCGGTTCCAAGTGCAGGTCGAGTGCACCGCTGTTGATCCGGGACAGCTCGAACAGATCGTCGACCATAGCGCCGAGCCGGTTGGACTCGCGCCCGATCCGGGCGCCGTAGTCGCTGACCTCGGCCGGGTCCTCGACCACCTTGTCCTCGAGCGCCTCTGCCATCGCCTTGATGCCGGCGAGCGGGGTGCGCAGGTCATGGGTGATCCAGGCGATCAGCGCCCGGTGGCTCATCTCCTTTCCCCGCTCTTCCGCTCGTCGCATCTCGATGGCCAGCGTGCGCCGGGCGAACTGCTCTCCGACCAGTACCGAGCCGGGGACGAGCATGACGCCGATCAGCAGGCAGGTGACCAGCGTCCAGCCCAGTTGCTCTGTGAACATGAACCCGCTGATCGCCACCACGAAGCCGAGGGCCGCCAGCAGCGGCACCACTTCGACCAGCGCCAGCGAGAGGCCCGGATGGTGCTGGAACAGCCTCAGCAACAGCCACAGCACAACGATGGTCACCGCGCAGGTCAGCAGTGCCCAAGGGGCGATGTGGCCCAACGATTCGCTCATGATCCGGCTCCCGTCGGCTGGTAGCGGTACCCGACACCCCACACGGTCTGGAGCCGGACCGGATGAGACGGGTCCGGTTCCACCTTCTCCCGCAACCGCCGCACATGGACGGTGACCGTGGAGTCGTCACCGAAGTCCCAATCCCACACCTGCGCGAGGAGTTCCGACCTGCGGAAAGCCTGGTTGGGATGTCCGACCAGGAAGGCCAGCAGGTCGAACTCTCGAGCGGTCATGGCAAGTTCACTCCCGGAGACGGTGGCTCGACGTGCGGTCAGGTCGATAGCAAGGTCGCCGTCCTGCAGCGCTGCGACCTGCTGTTGAGAGGGGGCGCTTCGCTCGAGCAGGCGCTGTGCCCGGAGGGTCACCTCACGGGGCGAAAACGGCTTCACCACGTAGTCGTCGGCGCCCTGCTCCAGACCCACCACCCGATCGGACTCGCTTCCCAGGGCGGTCAGGATCATGATCGGAACGGCGCTGATCCGGCGGATGCGCTCGCACACGTCGAGCCCATCGATGCCAGGCAGCATCAGGTCGAGGATCACAAGGTCAGGCCTCGCATCGGTGAAGGCTGTCAAGCCCGCGACCCCGTTGTCGGCTTCTGCGACGGCCAGGCCCGCCCGCGTCAGGTAGCGCCGAAGCACATCACGAGTGGTCGGGTCATCCTCGATGACCAGCACGGACTTGTCTGGCATGCCTCGCCCCCTCAGTCGCGAGAGTAGGCGCTCTCGCGACTGGGGGGAACGGGCCGCGGGTGCCCGAAACACTTCCGTAAGGCTTGCCTGCGGATGTCAACACTGGTCAGGGGACAATGACGACTGACTGAATGTCAGGGGAATGCGTGGGGAATGGGTCGTCGGAGTCACCTGGCCACCGAAGGACAGCGCTCCGTGGAAGGGCTCCCGCTGACCCCACACGTCGCGTCAGGACATCGGGTGGAGGCTTCGGTCGTGGCGTGTCAGTAGGGCCTGTACTCGACTGAATCGATCTCGACCACGGTAGTGGATTCGGCGCCGTTGCTCGTCCCGTACATTCCGAGCAGAAGGCCGATGAACCCGCCGGCCGCCACGCTGTCCAGCTGGCGTCCGTCTGCGACGGCCACGGTCAGGGCTGGACCGCTGCCCACTGCGATGGCGAGGGTGTAGTCGGTGTCTCGCACCTCCACCGACAGACGCAGTGTGGCACCCACCGGGATCTCTGGCGTCGCCTCGGCGAGGATGTGCTCGACGCCGCCGCGCCGGTGGACGGCTCGTATGAGGACGGTGCCTGTGGGTGCGGTCAGTACGGCGAGACGCACATGGTCGTTCTCGGACTGGCGTATCGCCAGTCCCGCCTCTTCACCGGGCACGAGTTGGGCACGGAGGGTGACGACGAAGTCGAGGCTGCGATGCTCTTGGCGAACGCCGAGGAACGCGGGGGTCGACGTGTCCTTCAAAGATGCCGCGCTCAGGCGCAGGTTCCAACCCCGCCCACGGGGTGTCAGGAAGTCGTCGACCGGTCCTCGCAGCGAGGTCCAGCGAGAGTCCGCAGGCTGGATGAGCCTCGCGGCCACTTCGCCCCGTCGTACGGCGCTGCCTGTCGCGGATGGCACCTCGACCTGGTGGGTGAGCCTGCCGATCCCGGGCGCGAACACCGGCCACCCCTCTTCCCACACCACAGGGACGAGGAAAGTCTCTCGCCCCAGCGGGTAGTGATAGCCGCCGTACGGACGCATCCCCAGCAGTACGGCCCACCAGCTTCCGTCAGCTGCCTCCACGAGGTCCGCGTGGCCGGTACCCACGATGTCGGCGTTTCGGCCGAGATGGCGGTGGGTGAGGATGGGGTTGGTGCGACAGCCCACGTACGGGCCGTTCACGGCGCCCGACCGGGCGACGACGACCGCGTGCTCGAAGTCGGTGCCGCCCTCTGCGGCGAGAAGGTAGTAGGTCCCGTCGACCTTGTACAGGTGGGGCCCCTCGGCCCAGACGGCTCCGAGCAGTGCGCCGTTCCACAGGACGTACTCCGTCCCGACCAGCGCTTTCTCTGTCGGATCGAACTCGCGCAGCCAGACCTCCGTCTGGTCATGCCACTGCGGCTCGCGGGCGAGCCTGGTGCCGTGGATCCAGACCCGTCCGTCGTCGTCGAAGAACACTGACGGGTCGATGCCGTCAACTGCCAACCACACGGGGTCCGACCATGGCCCTGCAGGGTCTGCGGCCGTCATCAGGAAGTTTCCGCCGCGATGCGGGTCGCTTGGATCCACGAGCGTGCAGACCACCCAGAACAGGCCCTCGTGGTGGCGGAGGGTCGGCGCGAACAGGCCGCCGGATGAAGCGATTCCGTCGTAGTCGAGCTGTCCGGCCCGGTCGATCACGTGGCCGAGAAGGTCCCAGTGGGCCAGGTCCGTGCTGTGAAAGACGGGGAGGCCCGGGAAGTACTCGAAGGTGGACGTGACGAGGTAGTAGTCCTGCCCGACTCGGCAGATCGACGGGTCAGGGTGACAGCCGGGCAGGATGGGGTTCTGGACCCATGTCATGAGACGGTCGCCACCACCAGCTTCTGATCGGTGACCGAGGGCTCGTACACATCTCCTGTGATGGCCAGGACCGCGCGCTCGGTAGCTCGGCCGGGGACAGGTTCGGCAACGGTGAGGCCTGTGTTGGATATCGCTCCGTTCGTACCACCCACGCTCGGGAGTCCGTTCGTGGAGGCGGCCGCGTGGGAGCCGACCCACACCTCGACGTCCCCAGGTTCGACGATCCGGACCATGCGCCGATCGGTGAACGCGAAGCGGGTGCTGGGCACCTGGAACGTGACCCGGCGAGACTCCCTGGCGGGGAGATCCACACGGACGTAGCCGAGAAGCGCAACGGCCGGGCGCACGACCGAGGCCTTCAGGTCCCTCCCGTACAGCTGCACCACATCGGTACCCTCTCTCTCGCCGGAGTTGGTGACGGTGACAGAGACGGAGAAGACGGCGCCTGCCTCCACCACCCGGTCGACGCTGAGTTCGGAGTAGCAGAACCAGGTGTACGACAAGCCGAAGCCGAAAGGACGGACCGGCGTGGGGTCCGTGGAGGTGACCTCCGATGGGCCACCGAGGATCGGCTGGAGGTACGAGTACGGCTGGGCCCCGGCTGAGCGCGGCAGGGAGACCGGCAGTCTGCCGGAGGGGTTGACCGCGCCGGTCAGGATGTCCGCGATGGCAAGGCCGCCGCCCTCCCCAGGGAAGAACGCTTGGAGCACCGCTGCGGGGCGGGGGAGGGGACCGTCCAGCGCCCAGCCGATCGCGTACGGGCGACCGGTGAGGAGCACCAGAGCGACTGGTGTCCCTGTGGCTACTACCGCTTCAACGAGCTGGCGCTGTACGCCTGGCAGCTCGAGCGACTCACAGTCGTTGCCCTCGCCCATGGTGCCGCGGCCGAACAGGCCGGCCTGGTCGCCCACAACCATCACCACGACGTCCGCGCAGGCCGCGGCCTCGACGGCTGCCGCAAAGCCCGAGGTGTCGTCGCTGTCGACCTCGCACCCCTGCACCACGACGACCTCGGGCTTCGGTCCGCCAGAGGCAGCGAGTGCGGCCTCGAGGGCTTCGCGCACGGTGGGGATCGAGATGCCGATCTCATGGTCGGGGTAGCCGGCCAGCACGTGGTTGGCGAAGGAGTAGCAGCCTTGCAGCGCTTCGGCGCGGTCGGCGTTGGGGCCGATGATGGCAACCCGCCGCAGCCCCTGGCCCACGCGGTCCAGGGGGAGGATGCCGTTGTTGGACAGCAGCACCACGGACCGTTCGGCCAAGCGACGCGCAAGCGCCTGGTGCTCGGGCGGGTCCAGGTCGAAGGCCGTCGGGGCATCGTCAGCGAACGCGTCGGGCTCGAGAAGACCGAGGGCTTCCTTCTGGGCGAGTGCCCTGAGAACCGCCCGGTCCACGTACGCCTCCGAGATGGCGCCGCAGCGGATCTTCTCCGCCAGGGGAGCGAGGTACGCGTCACCTGCGGGCAGCTCGACGTCGATCCCCGCGGTCAGAGACAGGACAGCCGCATCGCCTCGATCCGCGGCCACTGCGTGCATGACCTCAAGGAACGCCACAGCGAAGTAGTCGGCGACGACGACACCGGTGAACCCGAGGCGGTCACGCAGGATTCCTGTGAGGAGGTCTGCGTCCGACGCGACCGGCACCCCGTCGAGGTCCACGTACGAGTTCATCACCGACCAGGCACCCCCCTCGACGATGGCCATTTCGAAGGGGGGCAGGAAGACGTCGGCGATCTCGCGCGGACCCACGTGTACCGGAGCATGGTTGCGCCCTCCCGTGGATCCCGAGTACCCGAGGAAGTGCTTGAGCGTCGCATGGACCCCCTCGCCCTGCAGGCCCTGCACGAATGCGGTCCCCACGGTGCCGACGAGGTACGGGTCCTCGCCGATGCACTCGTCGACGCGACCCCAACGAGGGTCACGGATGACGTCCAGCACGGGAGCGAGCCCTTGGTGGATACCGAGCGCTCTCATCGACGAACCGATCGCAGCGCCGACCTCGCGCACCAGAGCGGGGTCGAAGGAGGCTCCCCACGCGAGGGGCGTGGGAAAAGTGGCGGCCTTCCACGCCGCAAGTCCCGTGAGGCACTCCTCGTGGACCAGCGCGGGGATGCCGAGGCGGGTCTCGCGCTGCAGCCGGCGCTGCTCGGCCCACAGCCAGGCCGCGCGCTCCGCAGCATCAACGGGCCTGGTCCCGTACACGCGGGTGTAGTGACCGATGCCGTGCCGGGTCGCATCCGCCAACGCTTCGGCCCCGCCGGACGCCGTGGTCATCTCGCCCTGCATCGGCGCCACGACGTTCCCGCCCTGGTCGACCCAGTAGCCCACGATCTGGGCAAGCTTCTCTTCCAGGGTCATCGAGGTGACGAGGCCAAGAACCCGATCGGAGACCGCAGGCAGCGCAGGGAGGGCAACAGTGGATGTGGACACGGAGTCCAGCTCCTTCGGGTCGTAGGTTTCGTGCAGGAAGTGCGGGGAAGTCCGTCAGCCCTTGACAGCCCCGGAAAGGCCGCCCACGATCCGTCTCTCGAAGATGCTGAAGAACACCAGCGCGGGGATCATCGAGAGGGACGTGAACGCAAGGACCGCTGCAGTGTCCACGGAGTGTTCCGACGAAAACGCTTGGACACCCAGGGGCAGCGTGTACTGCGCCGAGTTGTTGAGGATGAACAGGGGCAGCAGGTAGCCGTTCCAGGCACCGATGAATGCCAGGATCCCCGTCGTGATCACTCCGGGTAGGGACAGGGGCAGCACCATGCGGAAGAAGAAGCTGATCCTGCCAGCGCCGTCGATGGCCGCGGCCTCTTCGAGCTCCTTGGGGATCGCGGCGAGGAACGGCACCAGGATGATCACGGTTGCGGGGAGCGCGAAGGCGATCTGGGGCAGGATGATCCCGACGAGGTTGTTGGTCAGACCCAGGTTCTTGATCAGCAGGTACAGCGGCGTGATGGCCACGGTCAGCGGAAACATCAGGCCAGCGGCGAACAGCGAGTACATCGCGTTGCGTCCGGCGAACCGGTATCGGGCGATGACGTAGGACACCATCAGGGCGAGCCCCACGGCGCCGGCCGTGGTCGCCACTGCGGAGATCGACGAGTTGCCGAACTCCTGCCAGAAGACGGGGCTCGACAGGACCTGAAGGTAGTTGGTGATCACCCATGGCTTCGGCCAGCCGGCCGGGTCGACAGTGATCTGGGAGTTGGTTCGGAACCCCCCGATGATGATGTAGAGCACCGGAGCGATGCAGACGGCGATCAGGATCGTCGCCACTAGGTATGTGGTCGGGCTGCCCCACGTGGCGCCGGAGCCGTTCGCGTGGCGCTTGCGGCGTCCCGCCGCCACACGAGTGGTGAGTGCTGCCTGCGACATCTACTTGCCCTTCCTTCCAGAGTCACCGGTGAGGGCGCCTTCGGTGTCCCTGCGCAGAACGAACCGCTGATAGGTCAGGGCGATCACGAGCGAGATGACGAAGATGGCGACGCCGACGGCGTTGCCGTAGCCGTAGTTGCCGGCGAGTCGTCCCTCACGCACCATGTACGTGGCCATGGTCGAGGTGCCTGCTGTCGAGGCGACGTACTGGCCCCAGATGATGTAGACGAGGTCGAAGAGCTGCATCGAGCCGATGATCGACAGGAATGCCCAGACCCTGATCGTGGGACCCAGGAGTGGGAGGGTTATCCAGCGCTGGATCTGCCAGTACGAGGCACCGTCGATGGCGGCGGCCTCGTACAGCTCGTTGGCAATGCTCTGGATCCCCGCCAGCATGAGGATGACCGCGAACCCGATGTACTTCCAGGAGATGATCACCATCAGGGTCCAGATGGCGATGTTCGGGTCAGCGATCCAGTCGACCTTGAACGCGCCGAGGCCGATGTTCGTGAGCAGGGAGTTGACCGCCCCCTGGTACTGCAGCATGAGCCCCCAGCCAGTGCCGACGATGACCTCGCTGATCACGTACGGGACGAAGATGAGCACCCGGA
>PMBM01000172.1:0-12993 GCA_003153855.1 Propionibacteriaceae bacterium | reverse complement strand
CCGAAACCCTTCCATTTGAAGAAGCCGTAGTAGGCCGCCATGAACACGGGAAAGATGACGAAGGTCAGGAAGATGATGATTGCCGGCCCCGACAGGAGCGCGATCTCGAGGCGCTGGCGCCAGTCGGCCTTGCGTCGTCCGGGGCGGTCGGCCCGGGACGGCGCCTGAACGGCGCCGTCCCTTGCCGCCTGAGAACCCGACGAGCGTGTGGCTAGTGCTTCTGCTGATTCGCTCATGAGGCTCCTAGTGACTAACCCTTGGCCGCAGCAGTCTTCACCGCAGTGACGATGTCAGCGGGGCTGCCCTTGCCCGCCAGCATGTTGACGACACCTCCGTTGAGTGCGTTGCCGACGTTCTGGCCGTACATCGTGTCGAGCCACAGCATCACGTACGAGGCCTTGTTGTACGACGACAGCACGTCCTTGAGGGCCGGGTCGCTGACGACGCTTTGGGCCTGCTGGCTCGCCGGAAGGGTCTTGAACGCCGTGGCGTACCCCTCCTGGTTGGACTTGCTAGCGATGAAGTTCAGGAACTGAACGCACGCCGCCGGTGCGGTCTTCAGGCATGCGAAGCCGTCGGAACCACCCATCATCGCGCTCGGGTCACCTGCGCCGCCGGTGGTTGCGGGGAACGGGAACCAGCCCAGGTCGGGCAGTGCCTTCTTGTCCGAGGTGAGGTCGGCGATGACGCCTGGGTCCCACGCGCCCATGAGCTCCATGGCTGCCTTGTGGTTGGCCAGCATGCCGGCCGAGCTGCCTGCGCCCTGCTGAGCCGACGTCGTGAGGAAGCCGGTGTTGAACGGCTCGGTGGAGCTGAAGGCCTTGAGGTCCTCGCCCGCCTTGGTCCAGCAGCCGTCGGAGAAGTCCTTCTTTGCCGCGGCGGCGTTCATGACGTCCTTGGAGCAGTCCCTGAGTGCGAAGAAGTAGTACCAGTGAGCCGCGGGCCACGCGTCCTTGCCGCCCAGGGCGATCGGGGTCACACCGGCGGACTTGAGCTTGGTGACGTCCGCGTTCAGCTCGTCGAACGTCGTCGGAGGCGTGGTGATTCCGGCCTGCTTGAAGAGGTCCTTGCTGTAGTAGATGCCGCCGGGCAGTACCGACGTTGGCATGCCGTAGATCTTGCCGTCGATCGTGAAGGCGCTGAAGATCGCGGAGCCGTAGGCCGACTTCACGTCGGAGCTGATCTGGCTGGTGATGTCCATCACCTTGTCAGCCGCAACGACGTCGGCGAGTTTGCCGCCGCCACGGGCCATGAAGATCGTGGGACCGTCGCCCGAGTTGAGCGCGGTCTGGAGCTTGCCGTCCATGTCCTCGTTCTGGATGGCCTGGATGTTGATGGTGACGTTCGGGTTCTCCTTCTCGAACGCCGCGACAGTGTCCTGCCAGTACTTCAGACCGTCGCCCGTGGTCGAGTTGTGCCAGAAGGTCATGGTGACCGGGCCACTCGACGAGACGGTAGCCGACGGGGCGCCTGAGCATCCGGAGAGCACAAGCGCGACGCTTGCACCCAACGCGAGCAGTGCCGAGCCCTTGACTGTGTGGAGCATACGACAGACCTCTCAGTCCTCTTTGACCGTTGGCAGTGATCCCTGCCGTTTGGATCTTGGCATGGTTGCAACCCTTCGTCAAACGTTATCGATAACGTTTTCCACAACGATGCAGCGAGGCACGTCATGGGCTAGCGTTACCCCGTGACCATGAGTGCCAGCCGTCCGCGTCGCTCGCCGACCCGGGCGATTCCCACCCGGGTGACGATCGTGGACGTCGCTCTTGCTGCAGACGTCTCGGTCTCCACAGTGTCGAAGGTCATCAACGACCGCTACGGCGTGTCTCCCGAGACGTACGACAAGGTCATGGATGTCGTGGTGCAGCTCGGCTACGAGTCGTCGCTCGTGGCCAGCAGCCTTCGCCGGCAGAGCACCAACGTCCTCGGGATACTCGTGCCGGAGTTCGAGCCCTTCTCCACCGAGCTGCTGAAAGGCATCTCCTCGGCGGCCGAGGGGACCGGGTACGAGCTGCTCGCGTACTCCGGCAACCTGGAGCACAACCACGTCGGTTGGGAACGGCGGTCGCTGTCGCGACTCGCCGGGACATTGATCGACGGTGCCGTGATCGTGGCCCCCACCGCCGTCGTCACGAACGCCACCATCCCCGTTGTCGCGATCGACCCCCATACCGGGAACTCGGGGGCGAGCACGATCGAGGCCGACAACGTCGCCGGCGCTCGCGAGGCGACACAGCACCTGATCGACCTCGGGCACCGGCGGATCGCGCATGTGAGAGGCCGAGTCGATCTCGCCTCGGCGAGCCGCCGCGAGCAGGGTTACCGTGAGGCTCTCGAGGCGGCCGGAATCCCATTCGACTCGGCGCTGGTGCGCGTTGGCGGGTACCGGGCGTCGGAGACCACGCAGGCAGCGCGGGAGCTCCTCGAGCGGCCCGACCGCCCGACCGCCGTCTTTGCCGCCAACGACCTGTCCGCGATCCGCGTCATGGAAGTGGCGAACGAGCTGGGGTTGAGCGTGCCCGACGATCTGTCGGTCGTCGGTTTCGACAACGTTCCCGAGGCAGCGAATGCGTCACCGCCGCTGACGACGTCGGCCCAACCTCTCCATCAGATGGGGGCAGAGGCGGTCCGGTTGCTTCTCGCGCTCCTGGACGGCAACGGGACTGAGGAGCACCTGATCCTGCCCACCAGGCTGGTCATGAGGTCAAGTACGGCGCCTTATCGACCCCCGGCATGAGGTAACCGGTTCGCACGGTCGTCCTGGCTGGCCGGGCGCAGCATCGGGTCCGCGAGGCGGAGCGCACCCACGGACTGTTCGATTCGCAGGGGCCCTGTGAAGATCGAAGAGAGAACGACTTCACCGCGATACGGCATTCCCGCTCATCAACGCACTACGTCGCCACCCCGAGAGCCCCCCAGCCAGCGGGGTCGGGCGGGTGGGTGCTCAGACCCACCAGCCAGGGATCATCCGACCCGTGCGCGCTAGGACCGCTTCCGCCTGTTCGCCTCGGCCGGGGAAGGGTAGCTCACGGCGCGGGCGTCAGCCTGGTGAAGCCGTCGGTAAGCAGCCGTAGTGGTCGCGGCAGGCTGCGATGCGGCCTGACCAGTAGCCGGCGAAGTCGTGCTTGAGGGCCTCGGGTCTGCCGTAGGGAGTCAGCCGCGTCTCCGTCGCGGGCGGGAGCTGCACAACCGCTGCGCTGTGCGCCGATCCCAAGGGGCGGAGGCGAGTCAGCGAGCGCGGCGCACGTCTCGGCAGCCCTCCCCGTCCGTGGCGTCCGATGGTCTCGTCACCCTGCCGTCATTCCACCCGTTTCTGAAATGTTGCAACCACCGACCTAATGGTAGGCGATTGGGACGGATCGGGCGCAAGTCTCCGTCACGCGACCGATCCGATGACCACTTTGTGCACCACCCGCTGGGCTCACCCTGCCTGCGGGAGGCCGAAACCATGACCGTTACTCAATCGTTACGCCTACCCGGAGGCGAGCGTTGGCGAGTGGCGATATGTTGCGGGCACTAACTAACAAGGTTGCTGTGGGGCAATCTCCCCACCGGTACGACATGTGCCGGTGTCATGACGACGTGATTCAGAGAGGAACACGATGTCGCGCATTACTCGAATCGCCACAGTCTTCGCGGTCGGCGCATTGGCTGTCTCGATGACTGGTTGCAGCGGGGCCACGACGGCGACCGCCGGCGGCAGCTCAGCCAACGCAGCCACCATTGCCTGCAACGTGGGCATCACGATGCCTACCCGCACCCTGGAGCGCTGGATCAACGACGGAGCGCAGTTGCAGACCAAGCTCAAGGCTGCCGGCTGCACAGTTGACCTTCAGTACGCGGACAACAAGGTCGACCAGCAGATCAGCCAGATCCAGAACCAGATCGCCGGCGGCGCCAAGATCCTCGTGATCGCAGCCATCGACGGAACCGCGCTGGGCCCGGTGCTGGACACCGCGGCGAAGCAGGGAGCCAAGGTGATCGCCTACGACCGCCTGATCAACGGCAGCCCGAACGTGGACTACTACGCCACCTTCGACAACTACAAGGTCGGCCAGCTTCAGGGGAACTTCCTCAAGGACCAGCTGAAGCTCGACTCGGCGACGACGCCGATCACCATCGAGCCGTTCGCCGGCAGCCCCGACGACAACAACGCCAAGTACTTCTTCTCCGGCGCCTGGGATGTCCTTCTCCCCTACGTCACCAAGGGCACTCTCGTCGTCCCCAGCAGCAAGTCACCCAAGTCCGACGCCGACTGGGCTTCCATCGGTATCTCTGCGTGGGCTTCGGACAAGGCTCAGGCCGAGATGGACAACAGGCTCTCCTCCTTCTACACGGGCAAGAAGGTTCAGGCAGTTCTGTCTCCGAACGACTCCCTGGCGATCGGCATCGAGGCGTCTCTGAAGAGCGCCGGCTACAAGGTGGGAACCGACTGGCCCATGATCACCGGTCAGGACGGCGACAAGGCCAATGTCAAGGCCATCCTGGCTGGCGAGCAGTCCATGACCGTCTGGAAGGACACCCGCAAGCTGGGCGACCAGGTGTTCACGATGATCCAGCAGATCACCAAGGGCACGACGGTTGATGTCAACGACACCAAGACGTACAACAACGGGATCAAGGTCGTTCCGTCCTTCCTGATCACTCCTGAGGTAGTCACCAAGGACCTCGTGCAGAGCAAGTTGATCGACTCCGGCTTCCTGAAGGCCTCAGACGTCGGTCTGTGATCCACAATGGGCGGGTTGGCGGACCCTTCGGGCTCCGTCAACCCGCCCATGGCACGCTCCCAATCACGACGGCTTGAGGTGACGAAGATGTCTGAAGACGCACCGATCCTGCGCATGCGGGGGATCGTGAAGGAATTCAGTGGCGTTCGAGCGCTGAATGACGTGAACCTTGAGGTGGCTAGGGGTGAGATCCACGGCATCTGCGGTGAGAACGGTGCTGGGAAGTCAACCCTGATGAAGGTCCTCAGTGGTGTCTACCCGCCTGGGACCTACACCGGGTCCATCGAGTTTCAGGGCAAAGAAGCTGCCTTCAAAGACATCAAGTCGAGCGAGGCAGCCGGCATCGCGATCATCCATCAGGAGCTCGCGCTCAACCCGCTGCAGTCCATCGCTGAGAACATCTTTGTGGGGAACGAACGCGCTCGGTACGGAGTCATCGACTGGAACCGCACCAACAACGAGGCAAGAGAGCTGCTGCGCCGTGTGGGGCTGAACGAACGACCCGAGACGAAGGTCTACGAGCTCGGCGTCGGCAAGCAGCAGCTGGTTGAGATCGCCAAGGCCCTGGCCAAGGACGTCTCCATGCTGATCCTTGACGAGCCGACCGCCGCTCTCAACGACGAGGACTCGAACCATTTGCTCGACCTCATCGCGGGCCTGCGCACACATGGCATCACCTGCATCATCATCTCCCACAAGCTCCGTGAGATCCGCCGGATCGCTGACCGGGTCACGGTGATCCGGGACGGGAAGACGATCGAGACCATCGACATGTCGCAGCCGGACGCCACGGAGTCTCGCATCATCAAATCCATGGTTGGGCGAGAGCTCAACAACATGTACCCCGACAGACATGCCGTGATCGGCCGGGAGCTCTTCCGGGTCGAGGACTGGACCGTTCACCATCCCGTACAGACCTCGCGAGTGATGGTGGACAAGGCGTCCTTCTTCGTACGGTCCGGTGAGATCGTCGGGTTCGCCGGGCTGATGGGAGCGGGACGTACCGAGCTGGCGATGAGCATCTTCGGCCGGCTGTGGGGGACCGGGATCAGCGGTCGGGTGTACAAGGACGACAAGGAGATCAAGACGGCGACTGTCGACGAGGCGGTTGCCCACGGAATCGCCTACGTGACAGAGGATCGCAAGCGCTACGGGCTGAACCTGATCGGGGCTGTGGCAACCAACATCAGTGCAGTGGGTCTGGCGAAGCTGGCTCGTCTCGGGGTGATCGACCGCGATCGCGAGTACCTCACCGCGGACGAGTACCGCATCAGCATGAACATCAAGACGCCGAGTGTCAACGAGGTCGTGGGCCGCTTGTCTGGAGGGAACCAGCAGAAGGTGGTGCTCAGCAAGTGGTTGTTGCCCGGCCCTGACGTCCTGATTCTCGATGAGCCCACCCGCGGCATCGACGTGGGTGCGAAGTATGAGATCTACGGGCTGATCAACAAGCTCGCGGAGCTTGGCAAGGCTGTCGTCATGATCTCCTCCGAACTGCCTGAGCTGCTCGGAATGTGTGATCGGATCTACACCATCTCTGAAGGCCGTATCACCGGCGATGTGCCGCGGTCTGAGGCCACTCAGGAGAGCCTCATGCACCTCATGACCATGGGAAGGGAATCCGTGCGATGAGCACTCTGACACCAACGGCTGAGACTTTGCCCGATCTGGAGAAGGGTCGGCGTCTGTCCGTCGACATCCGCCAGTACGGCATCCTGGCCGCGCTCGTCATCATCATGCTGCTGTTCGAAGTGCTGACGGGCGGCCGCCTCTTGATGCCCGGCAACGTCAACAACCTGATCCAGCAGAACGCTTACGTGCTGATCCTCGCAATCGGCATGGTCATGGTCATCATCGCGGGCCACATCGATCTTTCCGTCGGCTCGCTGGTGGCGATGATCGGTGCGATCACTGCGCTTGCCATGAACAACTGGGGCCTGCCCTGGTGGGCAGCTGTGTTGCTTGCGTTGCTGACCGGTTGCCTGGTGGGAGCGTGGCAAGGGTTCTGGGTGGCGTACATGGGGATCCCAGCGTTCATCGTCACCTTGGCGGGAATGATGCTGTTCCGAGGGCTCACGCTGGTCCTTCTGTACGGAGGCACGATCGGAGGACTCCCCCCGGCATTCGTGGCGATCGGTGCGGGGTGGTTGCCCCCTGTGCTGGGTGCGGCCGGCAAGCTCGACGTCTTGACCCTGGTCCTCGGCGGGCTGGCTGCCGTTGGCGTGGCGGCGCAACTGATCCGTTCTCGCATCAGCCGGGAGAAGCAGGGCTTCCCCGTTGAGGGGCCTGTGTCGTTCTGGGCGAAGATCATCGTGGCTGTCGTCGCCATCATGGCATTGTGCTGGCAGCTGGCCAGCTACAGCGGTATGCCGGTCATCCTGATCATCCTGGCCGTCCTGATCCTCGCGTACACATTCGTGCTGAACCGGACTGTCTTCGGGCGACATGTCTACGCGATCGGCGGCAACCTCTTCTCCGCTGTGATGAGTGGCGTCAAGACGAAGCGCGTCAACTTCATGATCTTCGTCAACATCGGCATGCTGGCAGCACTGGCCGGTGTGGTGAGCACCTCACGCGCGGGGAGCGCTGTCGCTTCCGCCGGCCAGAACTATGAGCTCGATGCCATCGCCGCGGTGTTCATCGGCGGGGCGGCGGTCCAGGGCGGGGTAGGAACAGTGATCGGGGCTGTGATCGGCGGCCTGGTGATGGGCGTGCTCAACATGGGGTTGTCCATCCTCTCGGTGGACGCGGCCTGGCAGATGGCGATCAAGGGCCTGGTGTTGCTCCTGGCAGTCGCCTTCGACTTGATCAACAAGCGCCGGGGTCGCCGCTGAGTCCATTCGACTCAGTTGGGGGGCCTATCGCTCTCCTGCACGGGCAGGAGAGGGTCACGCGGCAGCCGGCGCCAGCGTTCTGCGTCCCCGCGGGGGTGATCGTTGTCATCCGCCTCGTGGGGGAGCCATCGATCACTCCGGGAACGGTTCTGGCGGGCGGCACCCTCTGCCCATGCAACGCGAAAGGGCTCCTGGCCAGTGTTTCCACTGGTCAGGAGCCCTTTCAGCGTTCGTAGCGGGGATAGGATTTGAATCTTTGCCCGCTGGGGCTTGAGGATTGGCTCCGTTGAGGCGAGAATTGTCCTCTGACTAGGGATGATACTGAGGGCACTGAGTGGACTAGCATAAGCAGAAATGGGCAGTGATGGGCTCCTATGTTGCGCATAGGTTGCGCAGGAACGGGGACAGGATGAGGGGGCGAAGGGCCTTCGGCCGGCTTCGCAAGGGCCGCTCGGGTAAGTGGCAGGCCGGCTACACAGGGCTTGACGGCCGGGTCCACTACGCGACGACAACCTTTGAGACGGCCGACGATGCACGCATCTGGCTCCGGCTCGAGCAGCGGCATCTGGAAGCGGACCCGGACGCATGGATCCCTCCCAAGGAGCGACTCGAGCTGAAGGAAGCCAACCTCGCGCCGGTCTTCTCAGATCACGCCGAGCGCTACATCATCGGCAAACCTCGACCGAGGCCACTGAAGCCGTCTACCGAAGCGAACTACCGATACCTGCTGGAGCGCCACATCCTGCCCGTGTTCGGCAGCCGGCGCATCGACCGGATCACCCCAGCATCCATACAGAAGTGGTACGAGTCACTGCCGCCCAGGCGGCCCACGGAGCGGGCGCACGCCTACGCGCTTCTGCGGTCGATCATGCAGTTCGCTGTTGACCGGCCACTCGCGTTGATCCAAGAGAACCCGTGCCAGACGCCGAGCGCTGGAAGGGTCGTGGCAAAGGGCAGGATCCGTACGGCCACGCTGGAGGAGCTGCAGGTCATCGTCGACAACATGCCTGAGCGGCTGCGGCTGGCCGTGTTGATCGCCGCCTGGTGCGGTCTCAGGCAAGGAGAGACGATGGAACTTCGCCGTGAGGACGTGAACATGGCTCGTGCCACCCTCTCGGTCTCTCGGGCGGTGACGCGGGTGGCTGGCTCTGATCCCATCGTGGGGGACCCCAAGTCGGAGGCAGGGAACCGAGTCGTATCCATCCCGCCCCACATCCTGCCCGCCTTCAGGGAACACCTGAAGAGGCACACGGGTCCGGAGCGTGACGCCCTCTTGTTCTGGGGGCGGGATTCGGGCGAGCAGCTGGCACCGTCCACGCTGTACCGGTGGTACTACCCGGCGCGGGAGGCTGCCGGGCGCAAGGACCTTCGCTGGCACGACTTGCGTCACACGTCCGCGACGATGGCGGCGGAGACGGGCGCCTCACTGCGAGATCTCATGCATCGCCATGGCCATTCGACCGCCGCAGCGAGCCTTCGGTACCAGCACTTCGTCCTGAGCCGCGACCAGGAGCTGGCTGCCAAGCTATCCGCCATGGCGGTGGCGGGGATATGAACGTATGGGGGACGTCACATGTTGCTGGGCCAACACACGATCCGTCGAGCCTGGTGTAACTAAACGTAGTCAGGTACTGTTATCTGTATACACATGGTGACGACAGGGGAGGTCTGCCAGTGACGCATGACCCGCTGACCTCCAAGAACGCTGTGGCGCTCGGCACTTCGAAGGCGCGGCTGTCACGCGGCGCGCGGTCTGGCCGGTACGACCGGATCGCCCGCGGCATCTATCGTCCTTCGGGGGCCGACCCGGCCGACATGGATCTGGTCGAGGCGGCGGCCCGTCGGCCCGACGCGACCATCTGTCTCATCTCTGCGCTGGCCCATCACGGCTTGACCGATGAGATCCCGGTTGCTCTCGATGTCGCGATTCCGCGGGGTACCCGGATCCCGGTCGCCGAAGGCGCGATCGTCTGGCACGTGTTCGACAAGGCCAGTTTCAGTGTCGGCCGGGAGGAGATCTCGATTCCCGGGACGGACGACTTGCAGATCGGCCTGTACAGCCCTGAGCGGTGCATCGCCGATGCGTACCGCCTCCGTGGAGAGCTGGGCTACGAGACGGCGACACACGCACTACGCACATGGCTGAACCGCGGCGGCAGGCCAGCTCTCCTGGTCGAGATCGCCGCCCAACTACCACGGGCCAAGGCGCCGCTGATGCAGGCGCTCAGCACCCTTACCTGACCAAGACAGCCATGACCCAGATCCCTGACAACGACGCCCCGTCCAGCGGCGACCTGCCGCCAGAGCCCCGCACAGGGGGCCAGCGCGTGTTCCTCGATCTGCAGCGACTCGCCCGCGCTGAGGGTCGATCATCAGGCCGGCCGACGGCCACCCAGGACTACGTGACCAGACACATTCTGGAGTCGTTCCTGGCCCGACTCAGGACGACCGGGCACGCGAACGACTTCGTCCTCAAGGGAGGGTTGCTCCTGGGCGCCTACGACATCCGTCGACCCACCAAGGATGTGGACAGCAACGCGATCAGCGCGACCGTCGGCGAGGAGTGGCTGACTCGGGTCGTCCGCGATGTTGCGGAGTGTGACGCTGACGATGGCGTCCTGTTCGACGCGGAAGCCGTGAGAGTCGAAACAATCCGGGAGGATGCCGGGTACGGCGGCGTACGGCTGCGGATGCCTGCCACTGTCGGTCCTGCGCGGGGTGAACTGGTCTGGGACGTGTCCACGGGAGACCCGATCGTGCCCGCGCCCCAGCTGGTCCAGCTCCCGCGCGTCCTCGGCGACCCGATCGCTGTCTGGTCCTACGCCCCGGAGACGACAGTCGCTGAGAAGGCAGTCACCATCCTGGAGCGAGGGATCACCTCCACGCGCTGGCGCGACTACGTCGACATCTTGCAGCTCCACCGACAGGGTTTGATCAACCGGGAGGTGCTTCGGGACTCCGTGCGGGCCGTTGCCGCTTACCGAGGTGTCGCCCTGCGGAACCTGGGCGAGGTGACCGCTGGGTACGGCAGCCTGTCCCAGGCGAAGTGGGCCGCTTGGCGACGCAAGAACAACCTCGAGGACGTCTGTGAGGAACTCCTCGACGACCAGATGAAACTCATCGTCGACTTGCTCAGCCCAGTCCTTGACGGCGACTAGCGGTCGCCACTCCGGCTCCTGTCGCACTAAAGGGGCAGTCAGGGCTTCCTGGCCGAATTGGCGGCTAAGGGACCCGAACAAGAAGGTTACGACTACCGCGCGCGACCTCGATGCCGAGGACGTTGAGAAGGACAAACGCCTTGTCAACGCCACGTTTGTCCGCACAGCCACCGTCAGGGGCCAAGGCGACTCCGGACCCCGCGCGATCCCCACAGGAGGAAAGCAGTATGGCCGTGGACCATGTCTTCGACGTGGTGTCGGCCCGGATACGACCAACCGCATGAGCCTCCGGGCGAGCTCGGAAGCGGTCCCCGCGGGGCGGCCGACATTCCGCCGGCGCAACGGGCTTCCGCTCGGCGGCGAGGCACGCTCGTCGCGGACGGCTACCCCCCACGCAGGCGAGGTTCGCGCGCCAGTTGCCGCTGGACACGGGAACCGATCATGTGGCCCTTCCTACCGTCGCCTTTCGTTCTTCCGATCCTGGCCGGTAGTGGCACTTCCCGTAGCTGCCTCTGGTTGGGGATCCCAGGGTTGCGCGACCGGGTTTCATGGAGGACAAACGCAATCACCATCTGCCACACAGACCCGTGAATCACTTGCGTGGGGGCATGGCAGGGTATGCCGGGTGCTCCGGCGGGTGGCTGCGTGGGGGCTCAGGCTGCAGGGTCGATGGTGATGGTGTGGCCGAGTCGTTCGAGTTGGGCGACGAGTTTGCGGGTGCGGGCTTGGTCGTTGCGGTGGCTCAGCCAGTCGGGGCCGAGGTCGTGGTAGGGCTGGTCGCGCAGCAGCATGTAGTAGACGTCGACGAGCATGCTGTGGGCGACCGCGACCAGGGCCCGGCGGGCTCCTCGCCGGCTCGAGAGCCGGTCGTATTGGGCGGCGAGGTAGTTCTTGTTGTGCATCCGGGCGACCGAACCGGCGGCTTCGACGAGCATCCCGGAGAGCCATTTGTTCCCGTGTCGGGTGCCGGTAGGGGTGCGTCTGCCGGCGGACTCGTAGATGGCTGGGGCGAGCCCGGCCCAGGACGCGAGCCGGGCAGCGGACCCGAACTGGGTCATGTCGGCGCCGGTCTCGGCGAGGATGACTTGGGCGACGCGGGGTCCGATGCCGGGCATGGTTTGGAGCAGGTCGAGNNCGGGCCAGGATGGAGCGGGCCAGCCGGGCATGGTGGGCGTCGAAGTGTCCCTCGAGGGCTTGGGCGAGCTCGGGGATCTTGCGGCGCATCTTGCCTCGGGCCATGTCGGCCAGGACCAGCGGGTTCGTCTCGCCGTCGATCATCGCGGTCAGGATCGCCCGGGCCGAGACGGTCGTCATCGTGGAAGCGACAGATGACAGCTTGATCGAGGCGTCCTCGAGCATCAGCTCGAGCCGGGTCATCTCCCTGGTCCGGTCGCCCATCAGCTGGACCCGGTAGCGGGTCAGCATCCGCAACCGTCGGATCGGTGGCGGTGGCACGAACGAGGGTGTCAACAGCCCGTGCTCCAACAGCTGCGCGATCCACTCCGCGTCGCGGACGTCGGTCTTGCGGCCAGGGACGGCTTTCATGTGGGCTGCGTTCAGCAGCCAGACCTCCATGACTTCTTCGAGGCAGTAGAACGGCGCCTTCCAATACGTTGAGGTCGACTCCATCGCCGCGATCGTCACCCCAGCCTCGACCAGCCAGTCCCGCATCAGCCCCAACGACCCGGTCGTGGCCTTGAACGTGCGGGTCTCGCTGTGACGACCCCATCTCGCCCCAGGTGTCCGCAGACAGACCGTGACCGAGGCCTTCCCGATATCTAGACCGGCGACCCGGTCGAACACCACTTCCATCACTGGTACCCCTATCCACTCGACAGTCGGCATGCGGCGGTCGCCTGGAGGGTCCTCCTGCAAAGGAGACAGACCCACGTGCTCACGGCAACAATCCAGCAGCAACCCAAGGACCCCGCGCCTTACACCCGAGTCGGGCTCACCCGCACCGGTGTGTGACGACGTCACCCAGGCGACCCACCCCGATTCTCATCCCCGAGCGCAGGGAACCGCCAGGTTCCCAAGTCCGATACACCCGGTGCATCTGTGGCCGAGTAAGTCGTTGTGACGAAATGTCTAGTCCCTGGCGGCGTGTGGTGAGGCCAGCGAAGCTTGCCTAGAACCTCCCTTGAGGCGGAGAGATGGCGTGTCTATGACCGCGGCAACTCTCCGCAGCTGTCCTGCAGCAGCAAGGTCTCCTGCAGGCAGGACGTGGAGGAGTTGAACATCCGACTCTGCTTGATATGTGGGTGATCTTCT
>PMBM01000036.1 GCA_003153855.1 Propionibacteriaceae bacterium | reverse complement strand
AGTTAGGCCCACCCTTGGAAACCCCGCGTGGCTAGGGGAAACGCGTTCACAGCGGAGTCGCTGCCGCAAGTTCGAGCCCAATACGTGCCCAATGTTCTCTCCAAGGAAGTACCGATGCGGATCGGCCTCCAGGGGGAGCAGAGACGCGGGCTCGGGCTGTGGATCTTTGATTTGACCTTGTGCCTTGGCGGTTCAGGGCCTGGGTCGGCCAGTGGCCACGGACTTGCGATGAGCTCAGGCTCCCCGAAGTGCGACTGCGGGCGGGCACGGATCGTGCCGCCGAAGAGCGATCGTGAACACCTTTCCGACGTCCTGCTGCAGGACAGGTCCTGCAGCAGGACTGGATCCGCGAACCTCATCCACGCAACTCATTGTTACCCCAAAGTTACCCCGCCGGGAAGCCGGAAGCCCCGTCCTGGTGGGGACGAGGGTTTTTGTTGATAGGCCGGACTGGATTTGACCAGACAACCATCAGTGGAGAGCGGGCTGCATGGCGCGTCGTTGATCTCGAGGATCAGTACCGCGGGCCCCAAGGCGCAGTACGTCCTCTGCGCTGCCTTCACGATGGACGTGCCAACGCCGGATCAATCCTGACCCTTGTCTCAGGGGCAGGTTCCTGGGCTGTGGTACGCAGTGCGATGGTCGTGGCCGTCGGATCAAGGACCCAGTCGCCGGTGAGGCGGGTGAGATCGGGCGTCGTGGCTGATGCGGAGCCCCCCGCTCAACGCCCACGAAGTCAATGTCTTTGCCCCAAGGCGATGCGGGTGCTGCCAGTGAAGGCCACCGCCACAGCGACAGAGGGCCGCGGGACCGTCGCTCCGGACGGGCACGTGCACGGCCGCTTCGTTGTTGACGCGTCCTCGATCGAGACCGGCATCGCCGGTCGCGACAGGCACCTGCTGACTTCAGACTTCCTCGAGGTCGAGACCTACCCGACATTCACCTACGCCGCCAGCTCAGTCGTTCCAGACACGGACGGCACCTTCGCAGTGACGGGATCGTTGACCATCCACGGAAAGACCCTGCCGCTGAACCTCGCCGCGACTGTCACTCCGCAGGTCGCCGACACCGTCACAGTCACCACGGAAGCAGTCATCGACCGCAGCCAGCGGGGCATCGGCTCGACCCGATTGGGCGAATCTGCACAACCAGATCGCCGTCAACGCCGTCTTCCGCAAGGCATAGCCCGAAGACAAAAGGTAGCTCGGATATCGTCTATTCCTGTACCAGTTCCGATCCGTTCCGGCCCTGGCGTCCGAGGCGTTCGATGAAGCGGGGGACCTCCTGGCGTCGGTCGAGCCTCAGCCCGATCGACGCCAGGAGGGACTGCGACCGTACGACCTCACGGATGCGCACGAGCACTGCGCACGCCCCGAGTACGTCCGGCTCTGGGGTACTGACCTACGTCGGGCCACCCACCTGACGTTGCTCACCTCACCGGCAGCACCCACCAAGAGCCGGCATCTCCACTACTGGCCAAGAGCCTCGATGAGCTCGGGGACGACCTGATGCAGGTCCGCGACGATGCCGTAGTGCGCGGTCTTGAAGATGGGAGCGTTCGGGTCGGTATTGACCGCGACGATGGTGTGGGAGTTGCGCATTCCGGCGATGTGCTGAGGGGCGCCGGAGATCCCCAGAGCGAGGTACAGCTTGGGGCTGATGTGCTGACCGGACCATCCGACGTACCGGTCGCCGGAGACCCAGCCAAGTTCGTCAGCGACGGGCATAGAGCAGCCAAGCTCGGCGCCGAGTGCCGTGACGAGCTGTTCCACGATGCCCAGAGAGTCTTTGGAGCCGAGTCCACGCCCCACGGAGACGACTCGTTCGGCTTCAGCAATTCGCGACCCTGCATCGGGCGAGGGCTCGACCTTCACCCGTGTCACGGCAGCCGATGGCGTCGCCGGAACCGCGGTGATGGCCCCGGCTTCGCGGCGGACCGGCGAAGCTGTGTCGGCGGGGGCGGCCAGCACGCATAAGGGTGTCGAGGCGTGAAGTGTTTCGACGATGAGGCCTCCCAGAGCTGGCCGCTCGGCTTCGATTCCGCCCTCGCGGGCACGGATCGTCGTGACATCGGAGAGGAGTGGGGCGTCCAGACGCGCAGCGATGGCACCCATGATGGCACGTCCGCCGGGCGTGGCTACTGCGATCACAGCGGCGGGAGTCTCTGCTGCGACGATCGTCGCGGCAGCCTGGGCCCACGCCTCGAGCGGCATGCCGCCAGCATCGATCCACCGCACGTCGCCGACGCTGCGGGCGACATGCTCGGCCAGGTCCCGGGACCCGACGACCAGGGCAGTCGGATCGCTGCTCGCCCCAAGCACGTCAAGCGCGGTACCTGCCTCGCCGTCACTTCCGACCACGATCCATGTGTGACTCACGGACTCCACCTCTCTCGCCATTCTCGTCTCGGTCATAGGACGCCCTCTTTCCGCAGTTCCGCGACCAGATCGCGGGCCGCGGTTGCCGTGTCCCCGCCAAAGATGCGGGCCGTGTGCGTCTCCCTTGCCCGCGACCCGACGACCGTGACCTTGTCCTGACTGCGCGCGCCCGCCTGCTCGGCGTCGACGGTGTCGATGGGGCGCTTGCGGGCGGCCATCAGGTCCTTGACCGCAGGGATCTCCTTTTCGGCGGCCTTAGCGGCCACCGCCACCAGCAGCGGCGGTGTGGCCGCGAGGGTCTCCACGTCGGACCCCGCTCTGCGGCTGGCCAGCACTCGGCCGGGGTCGGCGGGGTCCAGGACCACGTCGTCGACGCCCGCCAGCACCGGCATGCCAAGCAGTGCGCCCAACGTGCCCGACACGCCTGGGTGATTCAGTGCGTCGCCGATCACCACGACGTCTACNNCGGGATACAGACGATCCGTTGCGCCCCGCGGGCGGCCGCCCAGGTGGTGTCCCCGCTGCCGATGGTCACGCCGACCAGGGTGCCGTCTGTCTCCTGCGCCAGCTGCCTCGCGAACACGATGGCTGCGGCGTCGTCGTCGCTAGCTTTGAACTTCGCGCCCCGCCAGGTCACCGACCCGTCCGGGTTGACCCACGCATCCTCCGGATCGCGGGC
>PMBM01000228.1:6596-8543 GCA_003153855.1 Propionibacteriaceae bacterium | reverse complement strand
CCCGTACCGGTCGGCGCCACCCATGCCAGGTAGCGCCCGTCGGGCGAGAAGGCGAGCCCCGTCGCCTCGCCCTCCGGCGACGTGCCCAGCTCGGTCACCCGGCCGTCAGACACTCGCACCGTGCAGATCCGGCCATCGCCGGTCACCACCGCGAGCGTCGACCCCTCGGGCGAGGCGGCGAGCGAGAGCACCCGGCCGACCTTGCCGCGTGCGATCCGCCGAGGCTCCCCCGTGCCGTCCACCGAGCGGATCTCGAGGGACTCCTCGCCGAAATGATCGGTGACGTACGCGACCTGGCCGGTCGTCCCGACGTGGCGCGGCAACCTGGCACGTACCCCGGGTGCGGCCGACAGGGCTCGGGCCGGCCCCGCCCGGTGGGTCAGCGCGAACACCGCGCCGTGCCACTCGAGCACCGACAGGTCGCCGCCCTGGTCCGGCTGCGGCGTCATGAGCCGCTGCGTAGGCGCGATGACCAGGGGTCGTACGGGCGCGTGGAGCTGTACGTCGACCAGGCTCGGCTCCGCGTCGAGCGACGCCATCTCGTAGAGGCGGCCACGTGCGTGGTAGACGATCCGGGTGCCGTCGGTCGTTGGGTTGCGGACGTAGCCCGTGCCCGCATCGTGGTGCGTGTGCTGGGTGAGGTCACCGCCGGACGCATCGATCGACCACAGCTGCGCCTGCTCGTCGGCGTTGCCGGGGAACGTCGCGCCGAGGTCCGACGTGAAGACGAGCCGGTCGCCCACCCACGCCGGCGAGTAGATGCCAGCCGTCTCGTCCGGGAGCGCCCGCGCCCAGGGGCCCTTCTCGGACCCGAGCCACAGCTGCGGCGCGGTGCCACCGCGGTAGCGCTTCCACATCGCCAGGTCACGCCAGTACGGGGTCGTCACGGCGACAGTGCCGTCGCCGCGCACCGCCGCGGACATTGCCGTGCCGTACGGGAGCTTCGTCGTCGCCCCATCCAGGTCGACGGCGTGAAGCCACATCCGTACGCGGTAGGGCTGTCCGGCCGTCGAGGCCACGAGGATGGTCGCGTCGTCGAGCCAGCCGTCGACGTACGTCTGCTGCACGCCCCAGTACGTGACCTGCCGCACCTCGCCCGTGCCCAGGTCGAGCACGAACACCTCGGGCATGTTGCCGACGATGCGTGTGTACGCGATCCGCGACCCGTCGGGCGAGAACCGAGGGTGACGTACGGGTGATCGTTCGCTGGTCAGACGCGACGCCCGACCACCGGCTGAAGGAACGAGCCACAGGTCGTCATCGGCCACGAACACGATGTCGTCGCCCCAGATGTGGGGGTAGCGGAGGTAGCTGTCTGTCACCCGGCCAACCTAGCAACGACATCCGAACCAGCGCATCGGTCTTGGGGCGGACCGGCCTGCTCCGGAGTGGGTCAGGCGCTCTTGTCGCGGCGCGTGGAGCGCATGATGAGGGTCGGCTCGACGCCCTCGCGGATGCACTCGCCGGTGACGACCACGGTCGCGATGTCGTCGGAGCTGGGCACCTCGAACATCACGTTGAGGAGGGCCTCTTCGATGATCGCGCGCAGCCCGCGGGCTCCGGTGCCACGGTTGAGCGCCAGGTCGGCGACCGCCTCGATGGCGTCAGGCGTGAGCTCGAGCTCCACGCCGTCCAGCTCGAACAGCTTGTGGAACTGCTTGACCAAGGCGTTGCGAGGTTCGATCAGGATCCGTACGAGCGCGTCCTTGTCGAGCGGCGACACTGAAGCGACCATCGGCAGGCGGCCGATGAACTCGGGGATCAGGCCGAACTTGTGGAGATCCTCGGGGCGTACGTCGATGAACGGGTCCTCGTCCTTCTTGTGAGCGACCTGGTCGTTCGTGAAGCCGAGGGGACGCTTGCCGACGCGCGTGCTGATGATGTCCTCGAGACCCGAGAACGCGCCGCCCACGATGAACAGCACGTTCGTGGTGTCGATCTGGATGA
>PMBM01000228.1:3048-6555 GCA_003153855.1 Propionibacteriaceae bacterium | reverse complement strand
ACGTCCTCACCCACGTAGCCGGCCTCGGTCAGCGCGGTGGCGTCGGCCATGGCGAACGGCACGTTGAGCATCTTCGCGAGCGTCTGGGCGAGGTAGGTCTTGCCGCAGCCGGTCGGGCCGATGAGCAGGATGTTCGACTTGCCGAGCTCCACCGGGTCCTCGTCGGCTGCCCGACGGGGAGCGATCGTGGTGCGGGCCTGGACACGCTTGTAGTGGTTGTACACGGCCACGGCGAGCGTCTTCTTCGCCCGGTCCTGGCCGATCACGTACTCGTCGAGGAAGGCCCTGATGTCACGAGGCTTCGGCAGCTCCTCGATCAGTCCGAGGTCGGAGCCCTCAGCGAACTCGTCCTCGATGATCTCGTTGCACAGCTCGATGCACTCGTCGCAGATGTAGATCGCGGGACCCGCGATCAGCTTCTTGACCTGCTTCTGNNCGAGCCATGCTGTCCTCCTTCTGCCGGACCACTACTGGTGCGGACCTTCACGATAACCCGTCCCCGCTCCCGCGAGCGGGGACTTTGATGGGTGTGTCAGGCGTCCTTCAGAGATGTCAGGATCTCGTCGACGATCCCGTACTTCACCGCCTCGTCGGCGGTGAGGTACTTGTCGCGTTCNNTCGATGTCGTGCGAGATCGTCTCGACGGACTGGCCGGTGTCGCTCGCCAGCATGCCCTCCATGAGGGACCGGATGCGGAGAATCTCCCTGGCCTGGATCTCCAGATCGGACGACTGACCGTAGCCACCCTCGGTCGCAGGCTGGTGGATGAGGATGCGGCTGTTCGGCAGCGCCAGACGCTTGCCCTTGGTGCCGGCAGCCAGGATCACGGCCGCGGCCGAGGCTGCCTGCCCGAGGCAGACGGTCTGGATGTCGGGCTTGATGAAGTGCATCGTGTCGTAGATCGCCGTGAGCGCCGTGAACGAGCCGCCGGGCGAGTTGATGTAGATGCTGATCTGGCGCTCGGCGTCCATCGACTGGAGGCAGAGCAGCTGCGCCATCACCGCGTTGGCGATGTCGTCGGAGATCGGCGTGCCGAGGAAGATGATCCGGTCCTCGAACAGCTTCGTGTACGGATCGACGCGGCGCACGCCATAGCTCGTGCGCTCTTCCCATTGCGGGATGTAGTAGTCGGAGCGGGGACCGGCCGGGGCGAGGCCACCGGGGAGCGGGATGTCCATGTTCATCGAGGGCACGTACATAGCGGGCACAGTCCTTACTTGTTCGGTGCAGCGGTCGGGATCTGGGCGGCGCGCTCGAAGACGTGGTCGATGAACCCGTACGCGAGCGCCTGCTCGGCCGTGAACCACCGGTCTCGATCGGAGTCCGCCTCGATCTGCTCGACGGTCTGGCCTGTGTGCTGCGCGATGAGCCCTGCCATCGTCCGCTTGATGTGGAGCGACTGCTCGGCCTGGATGCGGATGTCGGAGGCGGTGCCGCCGAGTCCGCCGGAGGGCTGGTGCATCATGATGCGGCTGTGGGGCAGCGCGAACCGCTTGCCCTTCGTGCCGGCGCTCAGGAGGAACTGGCCCATCGAGGCCGCCAGGCCCATCGCGACGGTTGCGACGTCGTTGGAGATCCACTGCATGGTGTCGAAGATCGCCATGCCGGAGTCGACGGAGCCACCGGGCGAGTTGATGTACAGGTAGATGTCCTTGTGGGCATCCTCAGCGTTCAGAAGGAGCATCTGCGCGCAGATCGCGTTCGCGTTCTCGTCCTTCACTTCGGAACCGAGGAAGATGATCCGGTTCGAGAGCAGGGACTGGTACACGGAATCACTCATGCCGGCTACACCGGGCATTGCCGCCATGCGGGGAGTCTCGTCGTTCGTGGTCACATAGGAGAACGTACCGGGTCGGATGGACAGAACTGAGGAACATGAGGCCCTGTTCGCTGACGGCGCATCAGGACGCAGTGGCGCTCGACCGGCGCACGCGCCCGGGAAATGACGAAGTCCCCGGACCTGGCGACAGGTCCGGGGACTTCAGGTCAGCGGAGGCTCTACTCCTCGTCGCCCGACGTGGACTTCTTCGCCTTGGTCGCCGCAGCGGCCTCGTCGAAGCTCGGCGCCGGTGCCTTCTTGCGCTTGGCCTTCGGCGTCTCGTCGGCCACTTCCTCGGCGACGGGCGGTACGGCGACGGCCTCGTTGATGGTGCCGTCGGCGTTGAGATGGGCGAGGTCGACCGGCTTGCCGTCGGCGTCCGTGATGGTCGCGCCGGCCACGATCAGGCCGAGGGCCTTGCCGCGACGGATCTCGCCGGCCCACTCACCCATGTGGTCGTGCTCCTGCATGTGCGAGAGCTCCTGCTCGGGCGTGGTGCCGTTCTCCTGCGCCTTGCGGTAGATGAGCATCGTGAGCTCTTGGTTGTCGACGCCGATCTGGCGCTCGTCGGCGAGCTTGTCGAGCAGCACCTGGGCCTTGAGCGACTTCTCGGACGAGGTGTCGACGTTGGTCCAGAACTCCTCCGGGGTCTCAGCAGTCTCAGCCTCGTTGCCGTCCAGGTAGGCCTCGATCGTGAGCCCGGCCTGACGCAGCTGGCCAGTGATCTGGTTCCTGCGGGCTTCCTTCTCGGCCAGGATCAGCCGCTCCGGAAGCTCGAAGCTCGTCAGCTCGAGGAGCGCCTCGAGCACCTTGTCGCGGGCGCTGCCTGCCTGCTCGAGGCGGGCCTGACGCACTGCGCTGTCGGCGAGGTCGGCCTTCATCTCCTCCAACGTGTCGAACTCGCTGACGAGCTGGGCGAAGTCGTCGTTGAGCTCGGGGAGCTCACGCGACGAGACCTTGTTCACGGTCACCGTCACGTCGGCCACCTGGCCGAGCAGCGCGCCACCGACCAGCGTCGAGGTGAAGGTCGTGGTCTCTCCGGCCTTGAGCCCGATGACAGCCTCGTCGAGACCGTCGAGCATGCCGCCGGACCCGAGGATGTACGAGATCCCCTGGGCGCTCGCCTCTTCCAACGGGGCACCGTCGTTCGAGCCGTCGAGGTCGAGGACGACCAGGTCGCCCGCCTCGGCTGCGCGGTCGACCTCGGTCGTCGTCGCGAAGCGCTGACGGAGCAGGTCCGTACGCTCCTCGATGATCGGGGCGGTGTCCGCGATGTTGTCGACCGACACCTTGACGAGCGTGAAGTCGGGAAGGTCGAAGTCGGGGCGGATGTCCACCTCGGCGACCAGCTCGACCACCTCGTTGTCCTCGAGCTTGGTGATGTCGATCTCGGGCTGGGCCAGCGGCGTGAGCTTGTGCTCAGCGACGGCGGCGGCGTACGCCCGCGGGATCGTCTCGTTGATCGCATCCTGCAGCACCGCGCCTCGACCGACGCGCTGGTTGATCACTGCTGCCGGAACCTTGCCCTTGCGGAAGCCAGGGACGGTGATCTGCGAACCGATCTGGTTGTAGGCCTTGTCGATGGCCGGCTTGAGATCCGCGAAGGGGATCTCGATGGTGAGCTTCACCCGAGTGGGGCTCAGCTGCTCGACGGTGCTGGGCAAGGGTCACTCCTGACAGACGTACGG
>PMBM01000228.1:0-3041 GCA_003153855.1 Propionibacteriaceae bacterium | reverse complement strand
GCCGCGAGCGGGGCGTAGCGTAGTGGCTAGCGCGCCTGCTTTGGGAGCAGGAGACCGCAGGTTCGAGTCCTGTCGCCCCGACAACAGCATAACCCCTTGTCAGACCGCAAATGGAGTGGTCCTGGCAGGGGGTCTTGTTCGTTTCCAGAGTCCACGTCACGCGCGTAGGATGCACCTGAGATTGCTCCGAACTCCCAAAGTTACTCCCAAATCGGGGAAGGCAGGTAATAAACCTGTGGTCCGTCGCAAGTTCGGACAGGTCGAGAGACGACCGTCCACGATCCCCGGCAAGCCGGTCCGCTACCGCGCCCGCTACGTCGGTCCTGACGGAGAGCTGCACCGTGCCGTGGGGACGTTCCCCACCCTGGGCGCGGCCGAGGCGTGGCTGGACTCGAACCTGCGCAAGATCACCCTTGGTATCTGGGATCCCGACGACGACCCGGCCGCCGACCCCGCCGCGAGGTACACCCTGGCCGCCTACGCCGAGGCGGTGATCACCGCCCGCGAGAACCGCCCCATCCACCCGTTGAAGGCGTCAACTGCCCACCTGTACCGCACCTTGGTCGACAGCGAGCTCCAGCCGCTGAAGGACAAGGACCTCCGCGCAATTACGGAGCGACACGTCCGCGACTGGCATCGCGCCTCCAGTGCGCACAAGCACCCCACTCAAACAGCGAACGCCTACAACCTGCTGCGATCCGTCATGTCGGAGGCTGTGAGTGAGCGGCTCGTCGAGGCGAACCCGTGCACCGTCAGAGGCGCCGCCGGCAAGCCCGCCCCTATACATAGGGCCGAGGCGCTGTCCATGCAAGAGCTGCGCGCGTACTACGACGCGCTCGACGAGGATCATCGGCTGCCACTGATGCTGGCCGCGCTGTGCGGGCTGCGCTCCGGCGAGGTCCGCGCACTCAGGCTCAAAGACGTGAACCCCGTCACCGGCGCGATCACCGTCCGGCAGGGGATCTACCGCGTCGCCGGGAAGTCGATCATCTCCGACCCGAAGACCGCCGCCGGTATTAGGACCGTCTACGCACCAGCGAGCCTGCAGCCTGATCTCGCGAACGCGACGAAGGGTCGCTCCGCAGACGAGCTGTTGTTCGTCGCGCGAGACGGGCACTCCCCGCTGCACGACTCCTTCTTGCGCAAGGCGCACCTCAAGGCACGCGCCGCGATCGACCGGCCCACCTTGCGCATCCACGACCTGCGCAAAACCGCCGCGACGCTGGCAGCACAGCAGGGCGCCACGGTGCGAGAGCTCATGGAGATGCTCGGACACACGACTCCAACGGTCGCGATGATCTACCAAGCCGCTGGTGCTGAGCGCATGCAGGCCATCGCCAACCGCCTCGACGACCAGTGGGGCCAGGTCTCGCCCCCGACAGTTCGCGACCAGGAGCCCTCGACGCCCTGACCGGCCCATGGGACGGGCGACCCCGCCCGCGACACCTATGCGCGCGAGTGCCTTGAGGCTCCGTGGGGCGTCGAACAATCCGCCAGCCGCGGGGAGGCGTCAACGTCGGTTCTGACTCGCGAACTCGTGGATCCAGGCGTTCACTTCGGCGATCGCCTCGTCGAGGGTGAGCTCCAAGCCGACCTGGCCGGCGGGGATGTGCCAGGTGGCACGCCAAACGTCGTTCGCGACGACGACCGGCGGCCAGTGCCGCGGCCCGTGTCCAAGCTGCGCGGCTTCATCTGCGCGTGAGGCGAAGACGTCCTCGCACGCAGCGCGGACGTTCGTGAGGTCGAAGGCCTGCGGATAGAACGCGTCACGGATTAACAGCAGGTCCACGATGTCGCGGACACGGTCATTGATGAACTCCGGCGCCTCGTCGGGGTCGGTGCAGGCATGGAGCTTCTGCGCGATCTGATAGCCCATCGCGATCGTGACGATCTTGTCGGGACGGTCTATCCCGAAGAAGCCAGTGCTCGGCGCAGGCAACGAGCCGGTGTGATGGCCACTGGATCCCTCGGCGAACGAGGCCTCCACCTGGATCGAACGCCAGCGCACGCCTCGGATGTCGAGCTGCACCTTGAACCGGCGCGGCTTGACGACCCGCTTCGCCTTGTCGATGACCTCGATAGGCGTGCGCGAGAACGTGATCTCGCCCCGTGGCTACGCGAGCGCACGGTCGATGTCGTCGGCGAGGTCCGCTTCAAGGCCGCGGTAGAGCGTGTCAAGATCCTTGGTGGCGCGTGCCTTCAGGTCGAGAGCACGTTCGATAAAGGCGCCGCCCTTCAGCAGGAACACCGGAGTGCCATGGCGAAGCTCACGTTGCAGGGCTGCCGTGACGATCGTGGATGCGAGGATCCAGCCGACTCTCTCACCACGCGAGCCGACCAGCTTCTGCGCGTCACGCACCCACCCGTCGAGGATGCGGGCGCTCTTGGGAAAGCGGTCCTTCTCGGGCAGGTCAGCAAACGGATCACCGGGCAAGGTGCATCACCAGCTGTTGCAGAAGCTCGGCTTCCTGATCGGCAGTGATCGCGCCTCGGGCCCGTGCTGCCTCCACAGCCTGACGGACTAGGTGCACCTGCGTGGCGCCCGCGTCAATCACCTGGCTGATCGCCTTCAACTCGCTGACGCAGCGGATGCCCTGCCACCAGCCGACGGCCTCAGCCCGCAGGTTCTCCTCGTGCACGGCGATGCGTTCACCGCCCCGACGCCGCACCCGGGCACCAACCGGCACGGTGACGTGGACGCGATCAGGGTTCACGTCCGCGAGCTCGAGGAGGTCGAGTGCGGTCTCGTGAGAGAGTGCCGCCGCGGGCTGCCCGGTCCACAACACCGCCTGCATGTAGTCGTCGGCGTTGCTCGCCGGGAAGCGCTCGAAGCGGTAGACGCCGTGAGCCTCCCGGCGCAGCGTGCCCCGCTGAGCAAGGAAGCGCAGGTTGTACGCGGCGATGCCGAGGGCGCGCGCGTCGTCGGTGGTGACGAAGCCGTGCTGATCCATCGCGATCTCCCACAACTGCTGCTGTGCCGTGGCCATCCCGCTCACCTCCTGCCACAAGCGTATCGTTTTCGATCGGTGTTTGACGCCCCT
>PMBM01000093.1:30412-39529 GCA_003153855.1 Propionibacteriaceae bacterium | reverse complement strand
GCGACGATCATCCCGTACGTCTTCATCGCCTGCAGGATCACGCGCGCCTGCTGCGGGTAGCCGGAGATGTCGAAGTCGGCCCTCAGCCTGACCCGCGTCCCCATCGGCGGCGACGACGTCGCGGTGTTCGAGCTCGCGTAGTGCCGCGCCGGGTACACGTACGCCTTTCGGGTGGTGACGACGGTGAACCGGATGGCGTGGTTGATGACGCCCGAGGCCACCTCGTCGTACCGGACGAGGCCCGGCAGGATCGGGAGCCCGGCCGCGTCGGCGCTGGTCCACCCCGCCGGTCGGTCGGCGCCGGTAGTGAGGTCGAAGATCGCGCCCGAGCCCGCGTGCCAGGTCCCGTCGGGGAGAAGATGCGCGTCGTACAGCTCGTACAGCTTCCCGGTGCCGGGTTGTACGACGATGACGTGGCGGTCGCCCGTGGAGCCGGCGCCGCCCTCGATGGGAGCGTTGCTGGGGATCGGGTACGGCCCGGGGTCTGACTCGCTCGCGTAGTCGAACGTCACCTTGACCATGGCCTGCGTGCCCGGCACGACGATGTACGGGATGCCGAACGGCCCGCCGTTCCAGTTCGCGCCGAAGTCCATGTGGAGCTTCGTCGACGAGCCGATGGACGCGATGATCGCGGAGCTCAGAGGGTCGACGGCCGTGCCCGTGATCGGGGTGTTCCACGCGTTGCTCGCAGGGAACGGGCGGCTCATCGAGGCGAGGAGGCCGGTCGACGTCGACTGCTTGTGGGTCGTCGCCGTGCCCTTGTCCGTCGTGGCGGCGGCCGTGACCTGTGCCCCGGAGGCCGCCGCCGAGGAGGTCGCGACGGCTGACGTCGAGGTCGCCGTGGCGGACGACGACGAGGACCGTGAGGCGACTCCGCCGTCGAGCGTGGGGGCGGCGTGGAGCGCCGGGGTGGCGGCGCTGGGACTGCCCATGCCCGCCTGCGTACAGCCGCCGACGAGCATCACGAATGCCATCAGGGCTGCCGAAAGCGCGTACTCGCGAGGGTGTCGCACGTCAGCAGGCTAGCAACTTCGCCGACCCCCGACTTGCCCGGCCCGTAGTTGTGATCGATAATCATTCTCATGAAGACGACGCGACTGGCAGCGGCTGCGCTCGCGCTCGTCGTGATGGCTGCGGGCTGTACGTCGCCGGCGACGGGCGCCGGCACCGGTCGCCTGAGCGTCGTCGTGGCGTTCTACCCGCTCCAGTACGTCGTCGAGCAGATCGGCGGCGACCAGGTGAGCGTGACGAACCTCACCAAGCCTGGGGTCGAGCCGCACGACCTGGAGCTCACGGCGAAGCAGGTCGCCTCGGTCGCGTTCGCCGACCTCGTCTTCTACGAGAAGGGCTTCCAGGCCGCCGTCGACAGCGCCGTGGAGGAGCAGAAGCCCAAGCGGGTCATCGACGCGGCCACGATCGTCCCCCTCCGTACGACCCCTGGCTTCTCGGGGGAAGGCACGAGCCCGAGCACGAGCGCGCTCGACCCCCACACGTGGCTGGACCCTCAGACCATGGAGAAGTACGCCGTGGCGGTCGCGCAGCAGCTGTCGCTCGCCCGCCCCGAGACCGCAGCGACCTTCCAGCAGCGGGCCGACGCGCTCGTCCAGCAGCTCACCACCTTGGACACAGACTTCTCGACCGGGCTGGCGACGTGCCAGCGCACGGTCTTCGTGACGTCGCACGCGGCATTCGGCTACCTGGCCGAGCGGTACGGGCTGGAGCAGGTCGGCATCACGGGACTCACCCCCGACGCCGAGCCGACCCCGTCCCACCTCGCCGCGGTACAGAAGATCGCTCAGCAGAAAGGCGTGACCACCATCTTCTCGGAGACACTCGCGTCGCCGGCCCTGGCCGACGCGCTCGCCAAGGACCTCAAGCTCAAGACGGACGTGCTCGACCCGTTGGAGGGCATCACGTCCGCCTCGCGGGGCACTGACTACCCTTCCGTCATGCGCAGCAACCTCAGCGCCCTGAGGACGGCAGGCGGATGTCAGTGATCCCCGTCGTCGTCGACGACCTCAACGTCAGCCTGGGCGGCCTGCCGATCCTCCGCGACGTCTCCTTCGCCGTGGAGCAGCACGAGGTCGTCGCCCTCCTGGGCGGCAACGGCTCGGGCAAGACGACGCTCGTCAAGGCCCTGCTCGGGCTCGTACCTCACCAGAGTGGCGAGATCGCCATCTTCGGCACTCCGCTCGCCCAGTTCCACGCCTGGTCGCAGATCGGGTACGTGCCGCAGCGGGCCTCCGTCTCGCTGCACACGACGACGGTCCGCGAGCTGGTGACGTCGGGAACGCTGTCGACGCGACGCCCGTTCACGCGTCTCAGCCGTGCCGGGAAGGCCCGCGTGAGCGAGGTCATCGAGCGGGTGGGGCTGACGAAGAAAGCTGACGACGCCTTCGTGCACCTGTCCGGCGGACAGCAGCAGCGCGTGCTCATCGCTCGTGCTCTCGTCTCCGCGCCGCCGCTGCTCGTCATGGACGAGCCCTTCGCGGGCGTCGACCTCGCCACGCAGCAGCGGCTGGCCGATCTCGTCCGCAGCCTGCACGACGACGGGATGGCCGTGCTGGTGGTGCTTCACGAGACCGAGGTCTTCGAGCCGCTCCTCAGCCGGGCGATCGTGCTCCGGGAGGGCCGCGTGGTCAAGGACGGGGTCCTCGAGACCCACGACCACGGGCACGAGGCCGAGCCGCCTGGCGGGACCGTACGGATCATCGAGGAGGTGCGGCCATGGAGGTGATCACGCTCGCGTTCATGCAGCGCGCGCTCATCGCCGCGATCCTCACGGGTCTCGTCGCGCCGGCCATCGGCACGTACGTCGTACAGCGCAGGCTGTCCCTTCTGGGTGACGGCCTCGGCCACGTCGCGATCGCAGGCGTCGGCCTCGCGCTGCTCACGCACACGAGCCCGCTCCCCGTCGCCGTGGTCGTCTGCGTCGCGGGCGCCGTGGGGATCGAACTGCTCCGCGAGCGTGGCCGGGCCACCGGAGACGTCGCATTGGCGGTGCTCTTCTACGGGGGCCTCGCATCCGGAGTGCTCATGGCCGGAGCTGCGGGCCAGGGTGCCGGAACGTTGTCGAACTACCTGTTCGGGTCGCTCACGAGCGTCACGGCCTCCGACCTGGTCATCGTCGCCGTCCTCGGAGTCGTCGTGCTGATCGCCTCTGTCGGCCTCGCACCCCAGATGTTCGCCGTGTGCGCCGACGAGGACTTCGCACGCGTGCTCGGGCTTCGCGTCCGTGCGTACAACCTGCTCATCGTCGTGCTCGCCGCGATCACCGTGACGACCGCGATGCGTACGGTCGGCCTTCTGCTCGTCAGCGCGCTCATGGTGATCCCGGTCGCCACCTCACAGAACCTCTTCAAGGGGTTCCGGTCGGGACTGTACGGGGCGATGGGCATCGGCGTCGTCGTCGCGCTCAGCGGGGTCTTCGGCTCGTTCTACGCCGACGTCCCGCCCGGTGCGTTCATCGTCGTCCTTGCCATCGCCGCGTTCGCCGTGTCGTGGCCGATCACGTCGTGGCGCCACCGCAGACGTCCGCTGGCATCGGTCGACGAGGTCGAACCGCTGCCCCACGAGCCGACCCCGGAGCACGAGCACGTCCATGGCCCGGGCTGCGGCCACCGCGTTGTCGAGCACGGCGACCACGTGGACTATGTTCATGACGGCCACCGCCATGTGGCCCACGCCGACCACTACGACGAGCACTGATGATGACCGAGCACCCCCAGCGACGTACGACGCGACAGCGCACCGCGATCGGCGAGTTCCTGGCCCACGCGGGCGACTTCCGTACCGCGCAGCAGATCCACGAGCAGCTCCGCATGGGCGGTGACCGGGTCGGGCTGGCGACCGTCTACCGGACCCTCCAGTCGATGGCCGAGGGTGGCGAGGTGGACACGGTACGTACGGCCGACGGCGAGTCCGCGTACCGGCGCTGTACGACCAGCGGCCATCACCACCACCTCGTGTGCCGCAGCTGCGGACGTACGGAGGAGATCATGGCCAAGGCCGTCGAGGCCTGGGCGGCCACGATCGCCGCCCAGCACGGCTTCACCGACGTGACACACGACGTGGAGCTGTACGGGTTGTGCGCGCGCTGCGGGGCGACGAGCACTCGATAGACGCTTCCGCGCTCGATGGTCGCTACCGGGTCAGTGGCCGCCGGCGTTCTGGAAGAAGCCGCTGATCACGGCGCCCTGACGGGCCGCTTCCTCGCCGGTCGGGTGGAACGACTCCGGATAGACGGCCTCGATGTCCGCCTGACCGTTGTGGATGCGGTCCCAGACGAACCAGAACGGGTGCCCGATGGCTTTGAGAATCGTGAGGATCGTCATCACAGCCCGATGTGTCCGGTATGAGCCTGAGACTGCATCCCGATGATCCCCTCGGTGATCGCGTCGTCCTTCTTGCTGGGCTTCGCGTCGGGATAGAGCTCGGAGACGTCCGAGTCCACATGGAGCAGCTCGTCCACGCGCTTGACGGGCTCCCAGAGAATCTTGGCGATCTTCTTCACGGTCATGAGGTGACCTCCGCTCTGGTATCAGGCTACAGCGGGTGCAGATCAGCTGGACTGTACCCAGTCGACGAATTCGAGCCAGGGTTGGTCGATCGTGCGCCGCGAAGGCACGCCCAAAGGCATCCGTGATGGCGGAGGAATTCGCGGCTGTTCCGTTGCTGACGAGCGGGTGCGTGATCAGTGTTGCTGCGCCGCCACATCGCGCGGCCTGATCCGACCTGCAGCTTCCGGCGCCGGCTCGACCCACGTTGGGCAGGTTATGGGCGAAGCGGTCGGGGGTCGCCCTCCCTGGACCCAGGTTGTGCGGGCTATGGAGACCCTCAAGGGCACGACAACCCGCACAACCTGGGTCTGCCGCTTACCGGGCCCGGCCAACCCGCCCCAGAACCAGCGCAAACTGGGTCCACGAACCCGACGCCGCACAGCCCATTGGGCGAAGACAGCCCGTGCCGGCAGCTGACCCAGCATCAGGTCGGCTAGCTCGAATGAGGCGCCGCCCGGAGACCACCACGCCACGAAACGCCGGGACGCCGGACCGACCCCCGCCCCACCGCTGCCTGACGCGACGGCACTCTGCCCTGCCCTGAAGGAATGGCAGACATGCCCTGCCAACTGCGAGAAGTTAGAGGCATGGCATTGATCGAGGTGGAGGGTCTGCGCAAGAGCTACGGGAAACGTGAAGTCCTCAAGGGCGTCAGTTTCACCGTGGGGGCNNCGGGTCCGGGATGGAGGCCGGATCAGTGTCGACGGGATGGATCCGAGGGATGACGATCTGCGTCTGCGGCTGGAGCTCGGCATGCAGCTGCAGGACAGCCGGATGCCGTCCAAGATCACCGTTGCGGAAGCCTTGGACCTGTATCGCGCCTTCTACCCGTCCCCACGTGGGACTGACGAGCTGCTGGAACGCTTCGGGCTGGGATCCCAGCGCAACACCCGTTTCGAGAAGCTGTCGGGGGGCCAGCAACAACGGCTGTCCGTAGCCCTTGCCCTCGCGGGCAACCCACGCATCGCGATCCTGGACGAGCTGACAACAGGCCTCGACCCGGCGGCGCGCCTCGAGATCTGGGACTTCCTCTCGGAGCTTCGCCGGGACGGGCTGACGGTCCTGCTCGTCACGCATTTCATGGCTGAAGCCCAGCACCTGTGCGACCGCGTTGTCGTCCTACGCACCGGAGAAGTCGTCGCGGACGACACGCCGGACGGTCTCTCCGCTCGGGTGGGAGGCACGCAGACGATGACGTTCCGCCCGTCGAAACCGCTGGAGATCTCCGCACTGGTCGCGCTGACCGGGGTCTCGGATGCGCATCCCCAAGGCGACGGCCTGTCGGTCACCGGCGTCGGCGACTTCACCGCCGGGGTCATCACCTTCCTGGCGAGCCAGGGGGCAACTGCCCACAACCTGCGTATCGACGCTCCAGATCTGGATGACGCCTACCTCACCCTGACCCGAGACAGCGAACAGGTTGCCGACTCGACGAATCCTGGAGGAGACACGGCATGACCGCCATCCGACAGACCCAGGCTTCTCGTCCCGCGCCCGTCCGCGCGATGATTCGCAACGAGGCACGGCTGCTGATGCGCGAGCCGGCGATGGTCATCTGGATGCTCATCGTCCCCGTAGCCGCCGACATCGTGCTGGCCCTGCTGCCCGCGACACGCACGCCGCTTCAAGCGTTCGGAGGCCTGA
Organism: Propionibacteriaceae bacterium; assembly: GCA_003153855.1. Lineage (GTDB taxonomy): Bacteria > Actinomycetota > Actinomycetes > Propionibacteriales > Propionibacteriaceae > Fen-668. The sequence continues at coordinate 33,326 of PMBM01000093.1, read as the reverse complement.
GCGTGTGGCAGACGTACCTGCCGGTGCTGGTCATCTTCACCCTGTCGCTCATGATGGTGCAGCTCCTGCCCGGCATCGCCGCCGGCTACCGCGAGAACGGCATCCTCAAGCGCCTGCACGCGACCCCCGTATCTCCCGCAGCCCTGCTGGGGGCCGACGTCGTGCTCTACGCAGGGCTCGGCATCGCCGCCAGCGCCGTGCTGGTGGTCGTTCCCGTCATCTTGGGCAACGAGCTGCCCGGCAACGCATGGTGGTTCGCCTTGGCCGTGGTTGTCAGCTTGGTCAGCTTCATCGCTCTGGGCGCCTCCGTCATGGCGCTCGCTCCGACGGCCAGGTTCGCCACCGGGATCGGCACAGTGGCCACCTTCATCCTGTGGTTCAGCGCCGGCCTATGGTTGCCACGCACCGTGATGCCCGGCTGGATGGCCACGATCTGCGACGCGGTGCCGGGCGGGGCAGCGGTCGGGCTGTTCACCAACGCCATGCGCGACCAGGCCCCGCCCTGGAGGGCGCTTCTGGTCTTGGCCATCTGGACCCTCGTGAGCGGCACGGTGGCGGTCAGGACCTTCCGCTGGGAGTGAGCCGCGCGCCGAGGATCAGCGGGACGCGTCTCTCAAGAACTGCAAGGCCACACGGTTGAACCGTTCGGGGTTCACCACCATGGGGTCGTGCCCGGCATCCTCGAAGATCTCGACAACCGTGTTCGGGACTGCGTCCTGCACGATCCGCGCGTGACGGGACGACAGGAGATCGTCCTTCTCGCCCCACACCACCAGGACCGGCACGTGAAGGGATCGCAGACCCTGGACTATCGGCTGAAGTACTGGCCTCCTGACACCCCGGAAGTTGCTGACGGCACGCAGCGTCCTGAAGTAGGTCGCGCGGATATCCTCCCAACGGGTCGCCTCGTATCTCAGCCGGATCATCTCCTCCGGGACGACGTCGGCGTCAGGCCAGGTCGCCCGCTGCCTCTTCAGCTGCTTCTGGAAGTCCCCTTGCAGCACCAGCCGTGTCAACACCTCACCCACAACCGGCACAGAGACCAGTCGAAGGACGATCCCCACGTCCCGGGCGAGCCCGAGGCTGTCCACCAGTACGAGCCGACGGACACGCTCGGGAGATGTTTCCGCAATGACCAGGACAACCCCGCCCCCCAGCGAATGGCCGATCAGGTCGGCCCGCTCGATTCCGAGGGCGTCCATGAAGTCGATGACGAATCTGGCGAGGTCGGTCAGCTCGTACGAGCGCGTCAGTGGCTTGTCCGTCCTCCCGTGCCCGATGAGGTCGAGCGCATAGACCGTGTGCTCTGCGGCCAAGGCGTCGATGTTCAGCAGCCAGTGCTCGATCGAGTTGCTGAGTCCGTGGACCAACACCACCGGTGGTCCTGATCCCGCCATCCAATATCGGGTGCTGATCCCGCCAACATCGACTCTTCGGTCAATGGGCACCTCCATCGCGCCGACCTCCTGTGTGTGGTGGCTACGCAGTTGACGCCCCCGGAGCCGACTGGAGCTGCTGTATCAGGGCCAGGATCGGGAAGTAGGCGCGCAGCGCCGTGATCTTCTCGTTGACCACGTCGTAGACGCAGGCGTAGGGCAGGCGGACCTGCATGCCGGTCGGTGGAATGCCCGCGAATTCGCCGGTGTGGGTCGCCGCGAATACGGCTTCCAGGCCGGCCACGCCATTCGTGAACGTCACGGTCTTCACTTCGGGAGCTGCCTGGAACCACTGGGTGTGGAGAGCGACGATGAAGTCGCGGACCGCTTCCCGCCCGCGGATCTGGTCGCCTGTCTCCATCGTCGTCCACACGATCTCGTCGTCAAAGAAGGCTGCGAAGTCTCCGCCGGTCAACAGGTCGTCCAAGTACGCGCGGATCGTACGCTCGGTCTCTTCGGCAGTCATCATTTCCTCCGTTCGATAGGTCGAGGGCGTCTATCGAGGAAGCGACCGGATGACGCGGCCGGGGCTCCCGATCCAGCACATCCCTCCGGTGTCCGCACGGGCTTGGTGGCAGGACACGCTAGGCAGAACCTAACCGAGGCAGCGGCATCACGGAAGCCCCGCCCCTGTATGCCAGGACATGAGCGTTCCATGCCGCGCGGTCCTCAGGAATGCGTGACGTCAGTGAGACGGCCCCCCGTGCGCGTAGCGTTGCAGCGTGCGAGACGGAGGTTCCCTCACCACGGAGCAGCGGAAGAGAAAGCGTTTCGCAACGATGGCCGGAAGGTTCTACCTGACACTGCCAGTGGCGGGTCTGACCTTCGGGGCAGCGGGCCTGGCCTTGGGAAGGGGTGGAGTCGGCACGGTTGCCCACCTCCTCATCGGCGCAGCCGTCTGCGGATTCTTGGTGACGTTACGCGCGGCCCTTGTCACCGGCTTGGAGATCCAGGGCGACTCCATCGTGATCCGGTCGGTTCTGCGGACGACCCGGATCAGGATCAGCGATCTCAAGAGTGTGGGTTCGGATGGTTCCGAGAAGCCGTACTCCTATCGCGCAGGCTTCATGGACAGCCGGGTCCTTCTCGTGCTCACAAGAGATGGGCGACGGATCTACTCCACCGCCATATTCACGCGACCCACGAAGATGAAGAAGATTGTCGCCAACATTCGGGAGAGTCTCCAGTCGGTGGGTGATCCGGTCGGGTGACCAGCCGATCATCGAGATCGGAACTCACCAACCGCGCTGCCGCCACTCCTCGAGGTGCGGGCGCTCGTCGCCGAGCGTCGTGGGTTTGCCGTGGCCGGGATGTACGACGGTGTCGTCGCCGTACACGTCGAAGATGCGCGTGGTGACGTCGTCGAGCAAGGACGCGAACCGGTCCGCGTCGTGGTTGGTGTTCCCGACACCTCCGGGGAACAGCGAGTCGCCCGTGAAGAGGTGTGCGGGGCCGTCGCCCGGGACGTACGCGAGCGC